>CAZYPY010000228.1:2452-4028 GCA_964649545.1 uncultured Microthrixaceae bacterium
TGGCTGAGCACCGGGGCGACGACCTCCTCGTCGACCATCATGGCGAGGGCGAACCCGCCGGTGAGGCACATGCCCACGACCCCGACCCCGGGGCCGCCCACCTCGTCGTGCAGGTCTCGAGCCAGGTGCCGGAGCCACACCGTCACCGGCGAGGTGCGCCCCGTGGCCATGGTCGCGAACTCCTTCGAGACACACGCACCGAGCAGCGACGACGCTGCGTAGCCCGTCGACATGGGGCGGCCCGGGTCCCCGAACAGCGACGGCATGGCCACCGTGCAGCCGAGGTCGACCACCCGTCGGGCGAAGCCGGCGACCGCCGGGGTGATGCCCGGGATCTCGGAGATCACGACGACCGCGGGACCCTCCCCCTTGCGGTACACGGTCTTGCGCTCGCCGTCGTAGGTGACCTCGTGGGCCACGAAGTCGTCGAGTGCGTCCCAACCGTCCGGGGTGTCCGCCATGGTGGCACAGTACTTTCGACCACCTATGGACGTTGCGGAGCGGAGCGGAGCAGCAGAGAGCGCCGGCACCAGATCCCGAAGGGGCGCAGGCGTTGGAGGCGCAAAGCGACCGGTCCGACCGTTCCGCTTCGGGGTCCAGTGCGGCCACGCCGACGACGCCACCGCCTGGACGGCCCTCGCCCGTAAGGCCGAGGACCTCGGCTTCTCCACCCTCACCATGGGTGATCATCTCGACGCCCAGTTCGCCCCGACCGTCGGCCTCATGGCCGCCGCGGCCGCGGCACCGGGGCTGCGCATCGGGGCGCTGACCTACGCCAACGACTACCGCCATCCCGTGGTGCTGGCCAAGGAGGCCGCCACGCTCGACGTGCTCTCCGACGGCCGTCTCGAGCTGGGCATCGGCGCCGGCTGGATGACCACGGACTACGAGCAGGCCGGCATCCCCCTCGACCCCGCCGGCGTGCGCATCGAGCGCCTGGCCGAGGCCCTGGCCGTCCTGAAGGGGCTCTTCGCCGACGGCCCGGTGGACTTCGCCGGCGAGCACTACCGGTTGGCCGGGCTGGAGGGCACCCCCAAGCCCGTCCAGCGCCCGCACCCGCCGATCCTGATCGGCGGCGGCGGCAAGCGGATCCTGACCCTGGCCGCGCAGCAGGCCGACATCGTGGGCCTCAACTTCAACCTCCACGGCGGCCGCATCGACGCGACCGTCGGTCCCGATGGCACGGCGGAGCACACCGCCGAGAAGATCGGCTGGATCCGCGACGCCGCCGGCGACCGCTTCGACGACCTCGAGCTGCAGGTGCGCATCCACCTCGCCGTGGTCACCGACGACCGGATCGGCCTCGCCGAGCAACTCGCCCCGGGCTTCGGCCTCACCCCCGAGGCTGCGCTCGCCAGCCCCCACGCCCTCGCCGGCACCGTCGAGCAGATCATCGACGACCTCGTCGAGCAGCGGGAGCGGTTCGGCATCTCCTACATCGGCATCAGCGCCGCCAGCATCGACGACATGGCCCCCGTCGTCGCCCGCCTCGCGGGCACCTGACACTGGCTCCTCGTCCCTCGGAGCGGCTTCGCCGATCCGGTTCGCCCACGACGCTGCCCGCCTCCGGCGGTCA
>CAZYPY010000229.1:0-4009 GCA_964649545.1 uncultured Microthrixaceae bacterium
CCCGCCGGTGCGGCTCGTCCGATCGCGCCGCGCTGTTCGCCGCCATCGGTGTCGAGTCCGACGACGACGCCGTCCACCGCATCGAGCTGCGCCGGGTGGGCGACGTGCCGGTCGACCCGCTGCCGCTCGACGCGGATCTCTCCGCCGATGACGTGGCCGACCTCACCCGCCGCCTCGACCGCATGGGCGGGTGGGCCATCGAGACCCTGCGCCTGATCGAGGCCCACCCCGCCCGCCGGGCCGGCGACCTCGCCGAGCTGTTGGGGCGCGAGCGCCTGCCCTTCAAAGCCGACGTCCGCAAGCTCAAGCGCCTCGGCCTCACCGAGAGCCTCGAGGTCGGCTACCGCCTCTCACCCCGCGGCGAGGCGTACCTCCGCCGGCGTGACCGCACCCGCCCCGCCCACTGATCCCTCGTCCCCGCCGGCCGACCACCACGACGACCCCGTTCCGGGACCACCAATGGATCACCACCGGTGGCACGAAGCTGGTCCCAGAACGAGAGCGTGGGTCCGGTGGGCGGCGAGGGGGACCGGCGAGGTCAGGTCGGGGGCGCGGCGGGTCGGTCGAGCTGGGTGGCGAGGGCGTCGGGGTCGGTGACGGGGAGCAGGCAGGCGAAGTCCCGGCAGACGTGGGCGGCGCCGGGCGCCCGATCGGCCCACAGTGGCGAGTCGTACGGTTCGCCCCAGGCCAGGACGGCGTCGGGGAGGTAGCGGTGGTTGGCCACGGCGACGAGGTCGGGGCGGTCGCCCGTGACCACGACCTCGGTCGTGCCCGCGTTGGCGAGGTCCACGGCGGCGAGCAGGTGGGCGAAGGCGGCGGCGTACCGGCCGGCGAGGGGGCCGAAGAGGCGGAGGATCCCTTCGACCGCCTCGAGGTAGCGGTCCTCGCCGGTGAGTGCGGCCAAGCGGAGCAGGGCCAGGGCGGCGGCGCTGTTGGCCGCGGGGGTGGCGTTGTCCTGGAAGTCCTTCTGGCGGGCGATGAGGGCGTCGGCATCGTGGGCGGTGGTGAAGACGCCGCCGGCGTCGTCGTCCCAGAAGCGGTCGAGGAGGGCATCGGCGGCCGTGCGGGCTTCCGTGATCCACCGGGCCTCGCCGGTGGCCTCGGCGAGCCGGGTGAAGGCGTCGACCAGCGCGGCGTGGTCGGCGGCGTAGGCCAGGTGTCGGGCGCGGGCCGGCCGTCCGTCGGTGCCCGCCTGCCAGGAGCGCAGCCAGCGGCCGTCCTCGCCGCGGAGGTGCGCGAGCAGGAACTCGCCGGTCTGCACCGCATCCGCCAGCCAGCGCTCGTCGCCGGTGGCGGCGGCGGCCTCGGCGAGGGTGGCGAGCATGAGGCCGTTCCACTCGGTGAGCACCTTGTCGTCGAGCCCAGGGCGCACCCGCTGGGAACGGGCCTCGGCCAGGGCGGCTCGGCCCCGCTCGACCACGTCGGGGCGGAGCAGGTCACCACGCGCCGGGCGGTGGAGGATGTTGGCGCCCTCGAAGTTGCCGTTGCGGGTGACGCCGTACCAGTCGATGACCGCGGCGGCGGTGTCGGCGTCGAGCACGGCCTCGATCTCGTCGGGTCGCCAGACGTAGAACCGGCCCTCCTCGCCCTCGGAGTCGGCGTCCTCGGCGGAGTAGAAGCCACCGGCCGGGTCGCGGAGATCTCGGCGCACGTAGTCGATGGTCTCGTCGAGCACCTGGCGGTAGACCGGGTCGCCGGTCACCTGCCAGGCGTGCAGGTAGACCCGCGCGAGCAGCGCCTGGTCGTACAGCATCTTCTCGAAGTGGGGGACCATCCAGAAGGCGTCCACCGAGTAGCGGGCGAAGCCGCCGCCGAGGTGGTCGTAGATGCCGCCCGAGGCCATGGCGTCGAGCGAGGTGGTCACCACGTCGAGCAGGGCCCGCTCGCCCGTCCGGCGATGGGTTCGGAGCAGCAGCTCGAGGCTCATGCTCTGGGGGAACTTGGGCTGGCGGCCGAAGCCGCCCCACTCCCGGTCGTGCTGGTCGATGAGCTGGTCGACCGCGGCGGCCACGAGCTCGATGCCGGGGACGTCGTCCGCGGCGGCGAGCTGGGCGCTGCGGCTGATGGCCTCGGTCAGACGCTCGGCGTTGTGCAGGAGCTCGTGGCGCTCGTCCCGCCAGTGCTCGGCCACGGCCCGGCAGAGGTCGGTGAAGGCGGGCATGCCGTGGCGGGCCTCGTTCGGGAAGTAGGTGCCCCCGAAGAAGGGCCGGCCATCGGGCGTGAGGAAGACCGTCATGGGCCAGCCGCCCTGGCCGGTGAGCTGCTGGACGGCGTCCATGTAGACCGCGTCGACGTCGGGGCGCTCCTCACGGTCGACCTTCACGTTGACGAACAGCTCGTTCATCACCGCCGCGGTGGCCGGGTCCTCGAAGGACTCGTGGGCCATGACGTGGCACCAGTGGCAGGCGGAGTAGCCCACCGACAGCAGGACGGGCAGGTCCTCGGCGGCGGCCCGCTCGAAGGCCTCTTCGCCCCACGGGTACCAGTCGACGGGGTTGTCCCGGTGCTGGCGCAGGTAGGGACTGGTCTCGTCGGCGAGGCGGTTCGGCACGAGGTCAGGCTACGAGGCCCGGGCAGGGCCACCGCTGCCGTCGTAACCTCCGCGCATGCGGATCACCGAGCGTTGGGAGTACCTGGTCATCGAGGACATCCCCGAGGGCCAGCTGGAGCCGTTGAAGGAGAGCTACGCCGAGCTCGGCTACGACGAGACCGAGCGGGGCGAGGGCCGCCTGGTCGTGCGCAAGGAGTTCCCGGTCACGGGCCAGATCCTCGTGGACTGACCCGGCTGGTCAGAGCGCGTCCCGGCGGACCTTGCCGAGGGCGGTGCGGGGGAGCCGGTCGTGCAGGACGAGCTCCCGGGGGGCCGCGTAGGCGGGGAGGGTGGCGCGCACGTGCTCGCGGAGCGCGTCGAGCGGCGGCGCCGCCGCCGGGTCGGTGGGGACGACGTGCGCGACGACGCGGTGCCCCCACTCGGCGTCGGGCGCGCCGGCGACGGCCACGTCGGCGACGCCGGGGGCATCCCGCAGCGCGTCTTCGACGGCGACGGGCCAGACCTTCTCGCCGCCGGTCACGATGACGTCGCCGGTGCGGCCGTGCACCCGCAGCACCCCGTCGGTGTCGAGCTCGCCGGCGTCGCCGGTGGCCAGCCAGCCCTCGGCGTCCTTCGGGTCGGTGCCGTCGCGGTACGCCCGCAGCAGCATCGGGCCCCGGACGTGCACCTCGCCGTCGACGACCCGCAGTTCGACCCCGGCCAGGGACACGCCGTCGTACGCGACGGTGCTGCCCGTCTCGGTCATCGCGTAGCTCGCCACCACGTTCGGGGGGAGGTCGGCGGGAGGAGCACCGCCGCCCACGACGATGCGCTCGAAGAGCGAGGCGTCGATGCGGCCGAGCGCGGTCGGGACGAGGGAGGCGTGGGTGGCGCCGGCGCGGGCCGCGGCCTCGACCGCTTCGGCCTCGAACTGCCCGTGGACGACGACGGGGGTGCCCGTCACCAGGCCCCGCATGACCACGGCGAGGCCGGCGATGTGGGCGAGGGGCAGGCACGACAGCCAGCGGTGGCGGGCGGGGTCGATGCCGAGGCCCTGGTGCACGGCGTGGGCGGAGGCGGCCACCGCGTCGTGGGTGAGCACGACACCCTTGGGTTCGCCGGTCGAGCCGCTGGTGGGGACGACCACGGCGTCGCCCTCCTCGACCGGCCGCCCGTGGCGCCGGGACGTGGTGCCGTCGGCGGTGACGAGGACCGTCGGCTGGAGGCGGTGGAGCAGGCGGTCGACGGCTGGTGCGGGCAGCCGCGGGTCGATGGGGAGGAGCGCGTCGCCGGCGTCCCACGTGCGCCGCACGACGTCGGTGAACGCGTCGCCGCCCACCGTCCCCGTGGCCTCGACCGCCACCAACTCGCGCACGTCAGGAGGGTACGGGTAGAACTGTGCGCCATGGACAAGTGGGTGGCGGGCGCACGTCCGCGGACGCTTCCGGCGGCGGTGGTGCCGGTGGCGGTCGGCACCGC
>CAZYPY010000230.1:0-3953 GCA_964649545.1 uncultured Microthrixaceae bacterium
CCGCCGGCGCGGACCTACGCCATCCGCACCTTCGGGTGCCAGATGAACGAGCACGACTCGGAGCGGATCGCGGGGCTGCTCGAGTCGGACGGCCTGGTGGCGGCCGCCTCTGACGACGAGGCCGACGTCATCGTCCTCAACACCTGCTGCATCCGCGAGAACGCCGACAACAAGCTCTACGGGCACCTCGGCCACCTGAAGTCGCTCAAGGACCGTCGCCCCGACCTCCAGATCGCCGTCGCCGGCTGCCTGGCTCAGAAGGACCGCGACCAGATCCAGGCTCGCGCGCCCCACGTCGACGTCGTCTTCGGCACCCACAACGTCCACAGGGCGGTGGACCTGCTCCACCAGGCCGCCACCACCGGCCCGGTCACCGAGATCCTCGAGGCGACGGTGCTGGAGGACCACGAGGCTTTCCCGTCGGCCCTGCCCGTGCGGCGGGAGGTCGGCCACGCCGCCTGGGTCACCATCCAGATCGGCTGCGACAACAACTGCGCCTTCTGCATCGTGCCCGCGGTCCGCGGCCCCGAGATCAGCCGCGACCTCGACGACGTCGTCGCCGAGGTCGAGTCCTTGGCCGACCAGGGCGTCACCGAGGTGACCCTGCTCGGGCAGAACGTCAACAGCTACGGCCGAGACGGCGCCGGCCAGCCCCGACCGCTGTTCGCGCCGCTGCTGCGCCGGGTCGGCGCCGTCGAGGGCATCCGGCGGGTCCGCTACACCAGCCCCCACCCGAAGGACATCCGCGAGGACACCATCGTGGCCATGGCCGAGACCCCGACGGTCTGCGAGCACCTCCACCTGCCGCTCCAGTCGGGGAGCGACCGCATCCTCGCCGCCATGCACCGCGGCTACACGGGTGAGCGCTTCCTCGGGAAGCTCGCCGCCGCCCGGGCCGCCATCGACGACCTCGCGGTGACCACCGACATCATCGTGGGCTTCCCCGGCGAGACCGAGGTCGACTTCGCCGCCACCCTCGAGGTCGCGGCCGAGGCCCGCTTCGACGGCGCCTACACCTTCATCTACTCGCCCCGGCCCGGCACCGAGGCCGCCGAGCTCACCGACCGCTTCCTGGACCGCGACGTCGTCGGCGAGCGCTTCGACCGCCTCCGCGTCGTGATCGACCGCACCGTCCGAGCCGCCAACAAGGCTCGCGTGGGCCGGGTCGAGGAGGTCGTGGTCGAAGGCCCCAGCCGCACCGACCCCGACCTCGTCACCGGCCGCACCCGCCAGAACCGCCTCGTGCACTTCCGGCCCACCGAGAGCCTGCGCCCGGGCACGTACGCCACCGTCGAGGTCACCCGGGCCGGGGGTCACTCGCTCCGGGGCGAGCTCCGCGACGTCCTCGCCGCCCCCCGCCACCGCACCCGCATCCCGGTGGTCGTCGCCTGAGCGGCCGGGGCCGTCGGGTCGGGCCGAGCCGCCATCGCTGCCCCCGCGCCTCGCGTTCCGCCCACCGGCTGGGCCTCCGAGTGGCCGATCCGTCCACGACCACCGTGCTCGCCGGAGCACCTCGATGACGGGCGCCGATGCCCTCACCGCCGCCGTCGACCACCTGGCGGCGGCCCGGCACCTCGCCATCGTGGGGGTCACGGCCTCGGGGAAGTCGGCCCTCGCCCTCGCCCTGGCCCGGGGCCGGTCGGACGTCGAACTGGTCTCGGTCGACTCCATGCAGGTCTACCGGGGCATGGACATCGGCACGGCCAAGCCCACGCCGGCCGAGCAGGCGGAGGTGCCGCACCACCTGATCGACCTCGTCGACCCCGACGAGGACTTCACCGTCACCCGTTTCCAGGCGGCTTTCCGTGAGGTGATGGCCGGCATCGAGACCCGGGGTCATCGGGCCGTCCTGGTCGGGGGCACCGGCCTCTACCTGCGGGCCGTGGTCGACGACCTCGACATCCCCGGCCAGTACCCCGAGGTCCGGGCCGCGCTTGACGCCGAGGCGCCGGAGGACGACGAGGATCCGACGGGGGTGATCGCCCTCCACGAGCGCCTCGTCGCCCTGGACCCAGTCGCCGCCTCCCGCATGGAGCCGACGAACCGCCGGCGGGTCATCCGGGCGCTGGAGGTGACCCTGGGCAGCGGCCGCCCCTTCTCGTCCTATGGCCCGGGGCTCGACGCCTACCCGCCCACCCCCTTCGCCATGGTCGGACTGCGCCTGCCCACCGAGGTCACGGGGGAGCGCATCGCCGCCCGCTACGAGGCCCAGCTCGCGGTCGGCTTCGTGGATGAGGTCCGCCGCCTCGCCGCCCGTCCCGAGGGGCTCTCCCGGACGGCCCGTCAGGCGCTCGGCTACCGCGAGCTGCTCGCCCACGTGGAGGACGGCGTGCCCCTGGACGAGGCGGTCGAGCAGGCCGTGGCCGCCACCCGCCGGTTCGCCCGGCGCCAGCGCGCCTGGTTCCGCCGCGACCCCCGCATCCGGTGGTTCGACGCCGGCGGGGGTCGGGTTCTCGAGGTCCTGCTGAGAGACTGGTACGGATGCAGCTGACCAAGCACCAGGGCCTCGGGAACGACTTCCTCGTCCTGCTCGACCTCGATGGCGACCACGTCGTCACCCCCGAGCTGGCCCGCGCCGTGTGCGACCGCCACCGGGGCATCGGCGCCGACGGCCTGCTGCACGTGACCGCCGGTACCGGGGACGCCGACGTCACCATGAGCCTGGCCAACGCCGACGGCTCCCGCGCCGAGATGAGTGGCAACGGCGTCCGCTGCCTCGGCCAGGCCGTCCTGCAGGCCGGCATCGTCGAGGGTCCCCGCCTCCGGGTGGCCACCGACGCCGGTGTCCGCAGCCTCGAGATCCTGCCCACGGACCGCCCGGAGACCCATGTGGTCACCGTGGACATGGGCCCCGCCGACGACCAGGGCGACACCGCCGAATGGGTCGGGCGCGGCGTGATGGCTGCGGGGTGGGCCAGCATGGGCAACCCCCACCTCGTCCTGTACGCCCCCGACCCGGATCTCGCTCCCGACGTGGTCGCGGTCGGCGAGGCCGTGAACGACAAGACGCCCGGTGGCGCCAACGTCGAGGTCATCGCCATCGGCGCCACCGAGGACGACCTCGTGCTCGAGGTCTACGAGCGGGGCGTCGGTCCCACCCTCGCCTGCGGCACGGGCGCGTGCGCCGCCACGGCGGTGGCCCACCGTTGGGGCCTCGTGGGTCGTGACGTCCGCGTCCACATGCCGGGCGGCACCGCCCACGTGACCCTCACCGACCAGACGGTCCTGCTCGGCGGGCCGACGTCGTCCATCGGCCGCATCGAGTACCCGTGGCCCCCCCTCGAACGGGGCGCGTGATCGCGGCCGCCAGGAAACTCTCACGACCCGCGTCGCCGCGCTGCGGTAGGCAGGGGGGCGTATGGCACTGATCGACCGCTCCTTCCGGGAGAAGATCGTCATCGTCGGGGTGCAGCTGCCCGGCGAGAGCGAGGAGGCCGTGGAGGCCTCCCTCGACGAGCTCGCCCTGCTGGTCGACACCGCCGGCGCCGACGTCATGGCCCGCACGCTCCAGCGTCGTGACGCCCCCGACCCGGCCACCTACGTCGGCAAGGGCAAGGCCGAGGAGCTCCGGGAGATCTCGGAGGACGTCGACTCGGACACCGTCGTCTTCGACGACGAGCTCAGCCCGGCGCAGCAGTACAACCTCGAGAAGATCCTCGGGCGCACCGCCATCGACCGGACCGCGGTGATCCTCGACATCTTCGCCCAGAACGCCCACAGCCAGGAGGGCAAGGCCCAGGTCGAGCTGGCCCAGCTCCGCTACCGCCTGCCCCGCCTCCGCGGCCGCGGCACCCAGCTCAGCCAGCAGGGCGGCGGCCTGCTCGGCAACCGCGGTCCCGGTGAGACCCAGCTCGAGGTCGACCGCCGGCGGCTCGTTCGGCGCATCCACAAGCTCGAGGCCGACCTGCGCCAGATCGCCCACCACCGCGCCAACCAGCGCAAGGCCCGCAAGA
>CAZYPY010000231.1:0-3899 GCA_964649545.1 uncultured Microthrixaceae bacterium
CATCGCGGTGAACAGCAGCCAGCCGCGGCGCGACACCGCCGGCTACCAGCGCTCGACCGGCGCCGACACGGTGACGTGGATCTCCTCGCCGAGGGTGGCACCGGCGGAGAGCTCGAGGCGGTCGCCGCTCCAGAAGCGTCCCGGGTCGTACCAGTTGATCGGGCGCGTGCCGTCGAGCAGGCCCATGCGCTGGTACGTCATGGCCACCAGCTCGGCGCAGTAGATGTCCTCCAAGGGCACCCCCCGGCGCACTCGTCCGAGCAGCCAGTGCTTGGCCAGGGCGCCGGTGCGGGGGAAGCGGTGTCCGTCGAACTCGTTCACCACCCGGAGGACCTCGTCCTCCATCTCGCGGCTGACCGGGTGGTCGAGCTGGCGGAAGTAGGGGGTCTGGCCGTACTTGTGCACCCACGTCATCACCGCGTCCTCGAGGCGGTGGAGCTGCGCGCCCCGGTGCGGCTCGCCCGTCCACGCGTCGGGCAGCGACTGGCCCAGCTCGGCGTGCCAGAGCAGCGGCGGCAGATCGTCGATCGTCACCGCCATCGCCACGTGGTTCACCGGGCTGTTGGTGAAGACCCGGATGGCCCGGTCGGCGGCGGTCCGCCCCCGGAACAGCCAGAGGTCGCCGGTGTGGGTGACGTCGGCCGCCTCGTGCAGGGGCATGGTCGAGACGGGCATCGGGGGTACGTTACGTGTCGTGCGCCTCTGGAAGCTCCTCGGCATCGCGGGCCTCGTGGGCGTCGCCGCGACGGGCTACGTGCTCGTGCGCCGGCGCCGCCAGTGGCGGCACTACGACGCCGACGAGCTGCGCGACCGCCTCCGGGCCCGCCTCGACGAGGCCGACGGCCGCTCCGCGGCGTAGCCCGCGCTAGTACCAACCGCGGCGCTTCAGCACCACGGCCACGGCGGCGATGCTGACCGCCTGGAGGCCGACGCCGAGCGCCACGAAGGCGCCCGGCCCGCTGACGTGGCGGACCATCCAGGCGAAGTTCATGCCGAAGAACCCGGTGACGAACATGAGCGGCAGGAAGTAGGTCGACACCGCGGTCAGTTGCTTCATGACGTCGTTCTGCCGGTTGTTCACGGTGGTGAGGTAGACGTCCATCACCGAGGCGGCGTGCTCTCGTTCGCTGTCGACCTGGTCGGCCACGTGGACGAGGTGGTCGTAGAGGTCGCGGAAGTAGCGGCGGGCGTCCTCGGTCATGCCCGGCAGCTCCTCGATGGCGAGGCTCGTACCGCCTCCGAGCGTGTCGCGGCTCGGGATGACCGCACGGCGCAGGTGGCTGAGCTGGCGCTTGATCGCAGAGAGCTCTCCCATCTGCTCGGGTCGCGGGTCGTCCAGCACCGCGTCCTCGAGCTCGGCGAGGCGCTCGTCGATGTCCTCGAGGACGGGCGGGAAGGTTGCCGCCAGGGCGTCGAGGACCCGGTACAGCAGGACGAGCCCGGGCTCGTCGAATTCGTGCTCGACCCGGCGATCCAGCCAGGCGTCGATGGCCGGGCACTGCTGGCGGTGGACGGAGACGACCACGCCGGGGCGGTAGTAGCAGTGCACCTCGATCCGGTCCTGCACCCGGTCGAGGTCGGCGGCGAAGGCGACGACGAAGGCGTGGTCCTCGTAGTCGACGAGCTTGGCCCGCTGGTGGAAGTGGCGCGTGTCCTCGAGCGCGAGCCGGTGGAAGCCGAAGATCTCGCCCAGGCGGTCGATCTCGGCGTCGGAGGGTGCCTGCAGGTCGAGCCAGAACGTGCGCCCAGCACCGAGGTGGGACTGCACGGTGTCCCAGGTGGGATCACGGTCGACCGAGTCGGACTCGACCAGGGCGGCGCGCTCGGCCTCCATCAGCAGCGAGCGTGCCACGGGGGGCCGCGCCAGCGGGGGAGGGTTGCCCATGGTAGTTAGCTCGGTAAACTAACGGACGTGACCGCGACGCCTGCCCCCGATACGACCGAGCTCGCAGGGCAGCTGCGCGTCGTGGTCGCCCGCCTCGCCCGGGTCCTGCGCCAGCAGGACCAGAGTGGGATGTCGCCGACCCTGCTCGCCGCACTCACGACCATCGCCCGCGTCGGGCCACTCACCTTCGGCGAGCTGGCGGCCCACGAGCAGGTCGCCGCGCCCACGGTCACCAAGGCGGTGCAGAAGCTCGAGGCCGAGGGCCTCGTGACCCGGCGCCCCGACCCGGACGACGGGCGGGTGTGCCGCGTGGCCATCACGTCGGCCGGGCGTCGTCGGCTGGACCAGAACCGGCGCCGGCGCACCGCGTGGCTGGCGACCCGCCTGGGTGAGCTCACGCCGGACGACGTCGCCCGACTGCAATCGGCCGTCGACGTGCTCGAGGGCCTCACCAACGCCGAGGCGCCCGTGTCCGCGAGCCGGGCGCCGTGACCCGGCTGAAGCTCGCCACGGGCGAGACCTTCCGCTCGCTGCGCATCCGCAACTTCCGGCTGTTCTTCATCGGGCAGGGGATCTCCCAGGTCGGCAACTGGCTGACCCTCATCGCCCAGAGCCTGCTGGTCTTGGAGCTGACCGACTCCGGCGTCGCGCTGGGCCTGCTCACCGCCGCCCAGTTCGGCCCGGTCCTGCTGCTCGGCGCCTGGGCGGGCCTCGTGGCCGACCGCTCCGACAAGCGCCGGCTGTTGATGATCGTGCAGTCGTTCGCGATGGCCCAGTCGTTCCTCCTCGCCGGGCTCGCCTTCATGGACCAGCCCCCGTTGCCGGCGATCTACGTGGTGGCCGCGCTCGGCGGCGTGGCCATGGCCTTCGACAACCCGGCCCGACGCGCCTTCGTGGTCGAGATGGTCCCCCACGACCAGGTGCCCAACGCGGTGTCGCTCAACTCGGCGATCATGACCAGCTCGCGCATCATCGGCCCCGCGCTCGGCGGCCTGCTCATCGCCACCGTCGGGTACGGCTGGGCGTTCGCGGTCGACGGCCTCTCGTACGTGGCGGTGCTGTTCGCGCTCGGTCTCATGCGGGTGGCCGACCTGCGCCCGAGCGAGGTCGCGGAGCGGGGAAAGGGGCAGGTCCGCGAGGGCCTGCGCTACGTCCGCACCCAGCCGGCGCTGTTCATCCCCCTGGTGATGATGGGGGTCGTCGGCGCGCTGGCGTTCAACTTCCAGGTGGTCATGCCGCTGTTCGTGACCCGCACCTTCGACGGCTCACCGGCGACCTTCACCCTCCTCCTGTCGTTCGTCTCCGTCGGCTCGCTGGTCGGGGCCCTCGTCGGCGCTCGACGCACGGAGGTCGACGTGACCCACGTGGTGGTGGCCTCCGCGGCCTTCGGCGTCGCCATGGTGCTGATGGCGGCGGCGCCCACGCTGCCCCTGGCCTTCCCGCTCGGCTTCGCCGTCGGCGTGGCGAGCATCTCGTTCATGACGACCTCGACCGCCATCGTGCAGATGCGGGCGGTGCCGTCGATGCGCGGCCGGGTGCTGGCCCTCCAGGCCATCCTGTTCCTCGGGAGCACTCCGGTCGGCGGACCGCTGCTCGGCGTGGTGTGCGATCTCTGGGGTGCCCGCGCCGGCCTGCTCGTCGGTGGCCTCGCGGGCCTCGGTGCGGCCGCCTGGGGCCGGTGGGCCTTCCGCCGGACCCTCTCGCCGGCGCCGGACGCCGACCTCCTCCTCGCGACGGAACCACCGCCGGCCCGGCTGGCTTAGGCTCCTGGCCCACAGGACGATCGGGGGGACCGTGAGCACGGCGCACGAGGTGGATCTGAGCCCGCTGGACGCGGAGGCGCTCGTCGCGGAGGTGGTCGAGGCGACCGGTCTCGACGACTTCGGCGAGGACACGTGGCGGGAGGGCCTCGATCAACTGCTGGACTCGTTGCGCACCGAGGCGCGCCTGCACGACCTGGGCGTGTTCGTGGCCGCCGACGACGCCCGCATGAACCTCACCAACCGGCTCGAGG
>CAZYPY010000232.1:0-2361 GCA_964649545.1 uncultured Microthrixaceae bacterium
AGGATGCTCGGGACGCTGTGCTCGGTCTGCCACGACAGCGACGAGGCGTCGCGGTACCAGTGCGAGGCCCCCGCGAGTCGGGCGAACCCGGGGAAGCGCTCGGCGTTGATGGTGCCGTCGGGGCCGAGGATCGACGCCAGCGGCAGCTCGTCGAACACGACCATGACCACCGGGGCGTCCCGCCCGACCTCGACGTTGGTGGCCACCTCGGCCTCGGGCTCCCAGATGAGGCGGCTCGTCGACGAGAAGGAAAGGAACACGACGAGGAACAGCACGGGGGCCACGGCCAGCAGGCGCAGGCCGAAGCGCAGGCCGGACGATCGCCGCTCGTAGTGGGCCAGCACCACGCCGGCGGCGACACCGAGGCCGAGGACGGCGGCGGCGAGGTCGAGGCCGAACTGGCGGATGACGACGAGGCCGAGCGCGGCACCGAGCAGCCCGACGAAGACGGAGTGCACGACGGCGCCGGCGCGACGGCTCGCCAGCGAGACGAGGGCCTCGATCCCGATCATGAGCGCGGGCAGCGCGAAGGTGACCGCGAGGCCGAAGACCACGACGTCGCGCCCCGTGGCGTCCTTGGCCACGAAGAACTCGGGGTTCTTGCCGAAGAGGTCGAGCAACGGCTGGGCGACCGCCAGGCCGGTGAGGCCGAGCAGGACGAGGGCGTCGTGGACCAGCCGGCGCCCGAGCGGGGTCGGTGACGCGTCCCCGGTGGCGTCCGCGGTCATGCCTGGCGGTACCGCGCCTCTCGCTCCGCGTGCCCGTCGAGGTCGACGAGCCCGTTGAACTCGTCGAAGGTGACCACCCGGTCGAGGTGGTCGCGCAACGTCCCCTCGTCGTGGAGGATGGCCAGGCTCTCGGTGACCGCCTTGGTGTAGGTGAACAGGGCGCTCAACGGCGACACGATCAGGTCGAAGCCGAGGTCGTGGAGCTCCGTCGGGGTGAGCAGCGGTGTCTTGCCCGCCTCGATCATGTTCGCGACCCGGATGCAGCCCGGCAGCGCCTCGGTGACGGCTTCGAGCTCCGCGAGGGACTCCGGAGCCTCGACGAACACGGCGTCGACGCCGAGGTCGGCCGCCATTCGAGCGCGTTCACAGGCCTCCTCGAGGCCGATCGCGGCCCGGGCGTCGGTGCGGGCGGTGACGAAGATGGACTCGCGGTGGTCGACCGCGGCCTTGAGCTTGGCCAGCCACTCGTCCCGCGGCACGACCTGCTTGCCGGCCATGTGGCCGCAGCGCTTGGGCCAGACCTGGTCCTCCACGAACATCCCGGTGGCGCCGGCCTGCTCCCAGAGCTCGACCGTGCGGATCGTGTTGAGCGGGTTGCCGTAGCCGGTGTCGGCGTCGACCACGACCATCAGGCCCGGCGTCGCGGCGCACACCCGGCGGGCGACCTCGGCCATCTCCGCCTGGGTGAGGTAGCCGTAGTCCGGCAGGCCGAGCAGCGTGCCCGAGACGCAGTAGCCGGAGAGGAACACGGTGTCGAAGCCGGCCCGCTCGCAGAGCCGGGCCGAGATCGCGTCCCAGACGCCGGGCATCAGCACCGGCCGGCCCGTGGCCAACCGGGCGCGGAGATCGTCGCCGTTCACGGGGTGCGAGGCTACCGAGCGGCCGGGGTGTTGTCGGCTCGCGACCCACCCTCACGGGGCCACCGGGCCCGCCACCACCGTCGCAGCTCCTCGGCCTCGGGGCCGGCAATGCCGTGGGCGGCGCCCATGGCCGCGCCGAGCGCGTCGAGAGCGGCCTCCCGCTCACCCGCGGTGGCGGCGAGTTGGGCGGCGCGGGCGGCGGCGGCGCCCTCGTCCCAGGCGCATTCGTCGACGGGGCCCGGGAGGCGGCGGAGCTGGGCGGCCGACAGCTTGAGGGCATCGGGCACGAGCGCGGTCCCGGCGGTCTCGTGCAGGGCCCAGGCCGACGCCGCGGGTGCCAGCAGCGCGGCGAGCAGGTGCCACAGCCGCTCGGGGGCGGCGGGCAGGGCGAGCACGGGCGTGGAGGGCACCCACCGGCCGTCGATGTCGACCGCGGCCTCGATCACCCGCGTCTGGGTCGCCACGACGACCTTGGGCACGAGCCGGTCGCCGACCCACCGGGCCAGCGCCGGGTCGGCGGCCGCGAGGGTGTCGAGGTCGACCACCGGCGCCGCCCAGCGGGCCTTGGCGTAACGGGCGGGGCGCACCCCCCACGCACATCCGGCCAGGTCGATGAGACCGCTCGTCACCAGGGGCCGCTCGGCGAGCGCGCCCGTGGCCTCCCGCACGTGCGGGACCAAGCCGTAGAACTGATCCCGGAAGCCGGCGCTGGCGCCGGTTGCCTCGGGGAGCGGCGCACCCCGTAGCGCCACCGCAGGGACGCCTCGCAGCCC
>CAZYPY010000232.1:2461-3884 GCA_964649545.1 uncultured Microthrixaceae bacterium
CGCCGTAGGACAGGGGCGCAGACCCGGGTGCGGGCGGCGAAGACCGGCTCGTCGCACACCCAGAGGCCCTCGAGCGGCGCCACCTCGGCGAGGCGGGACCGCACGCCGGCGGCGTCCCGGCTTCCCAGCACCGACTGCGGCTGGATCAGCAGCACCACGCCACCGGGTCGCACCTGGGAGACCGCGGCGAGGAGGAACAGCGCGGCGGTGTCGACGTAGCCCGCCGCGGCCTCCCCCAGCGTCTCGCGGAGCCGGGCCGCCTCCGCCGCCGACCGGGCGGTGTCGGTCCCCATCTGGGCCTGGAAGGGCGGGTTGCCGAGGACGAGGTCGAAGCCGGCCTCGGGCCGGCGGGGCCAGTCCGGGCCGGCGAGGGCGTCGCCCGCCCCCACCGCTGGTTCGGCGGCCGCCGTCCCCGCCCAGAGGACGAGCGCGGTGGCCGCCACGCGTGCGGCGACCGGATCGAGGTCGAGCCCGACCAGACCGGGCAGGATGGCGGTGGTGCCATGGTTCCGGTCGGCCAGCGCGCGGGCGGCAGCGAGGAGGAACGACCCACCACCGCACGCCGGATCGCACACGGTCGGCGGCGGCGCGCCAGAGGCACCCCGGACGCTCCCCCTGCCTCGAGCCTGCTCGCCCGGCGAGATCCGCCGGCCGGGGTCGATCCGGTCCCCGTGGTCGAGCGATTCGAGCGCGACCTCGGCGAGGCGTCGGGCCAGGTCCGGCGGCGTGTAGTGCACCCCACGGCGCCGCTCCCGCGCCCCGGCGAGGGCCTCGTGGGCGACCCCGAGCGCGTCGGGCGCGTCCGGGGCGCCCGGGGGCGGCAACGCCCCGACGACACCGGCGGGCAGCGGCGCGGTGTCGGCCCAGTGATCGCCCACCCACGCCCGCACCGCTGGCGGCGCCGCCGCGGCGAGGTGGCGGGCCACCGCCCCCACGAGCGCCTCCCGGTCGGTGCCCTCCTCCGCGCTGGCGGCCCGCAGGGCGGCGGCCCAGGCGGGCGGGCGGGTCGTCACCCCCCGGATCGTACGATTGCCGCCATGCGTTGGACGGTCCACGGCGAGCGGGTGCTCTACGAGAGCCCCTGGATCGAGCTGCGGCTCGCCGACGTCGAGCTGCCCGACGGCCAGCGCCTCGAGCACCACGTGCTGCGCTACCCGCAGCAGGCCGCGGGCGCGGTGGTCACCGACCCTGAGCGCGGGGTGCTGCTCCTCTGGCGCCACCGCTTCATCACCGACGTGTGGGGCTGGGAGATCCCGGCCGGTCGCATCGAGCTCGGCGAGACCCCGATGGCGGCCGCCGCCCGCGAGGCCGAGGAGGAGACGGGCTGGCGGCCCGGTCCGCTCCGGCCCCTGGTCAGGTTCCGCCCAAGTGGGGGCAGCAGCGACCAGTGGTTCCACATCTTCGTGGCCGACACCGCCACCCA
>CAZYPY010000233.1:0-2509 GCA_964649545.1 uncultured Microthrixaceae bacterium
CTCACCGGCGTCGTAGCGGGCACCGCCCAGGGCACGACCGAACAGAGCGGGACGAGCCCGACCCCCACGAACCGCAGCACCCGAACCACCCGAACCACCGAAGGAGCCGTGACCGGATGACCATGACCGAGCTCGAGGGGATCGACCTCCTCGCCGAGACCTGGGGCCGGGGCATCCCCCACGACCAGTTCGACCGCCTCCGCCGCGAGGCCCCCGTCTACTGGCACCCCGAGCCGGGCGACACCGGCTTCTGGGCCGTCACCAAGCACGCCGACGTGCGCAAGGTGAGCCACGACTGGGAGACCTTCTCGAGCGAGCTGGGCGCCACCTTCATCCCCACCCAGGACGAGGAGTCGATGGCGCAACTGAGCCTGTCGATCCTCAACATGGACCCGCCGAAGCACAACCGGGTCCGCCGCCTCGTCTCGCGGGCCTTCACCCCGAGGATGATCGCCCGGCTGGTCGAGGACATCGAGCAGCGAGCCGAGCGCGTCATCGACGCCGTGATCGACAAGGGCGAGGCCGAGTTCGTGTCCGAGATCGCCGGCCAGGTCCCCGTCCAGATGATCTGCGAGATGATCGGCCTGGAGAAGGAGGAGTGGCCCCGCATGTTCGAGGCGTCGAACCTCCTCATCGGGTCGCGCGACGACCCCGAGTACGCCCACGTGAACCCCGAGCTGGCCTCCATGGAGGTCTACGCGCTGTGCGACGCGGTCGCCGAGGACCGCCGCCAGAACCCTCGGGACGACCTGATGACCGCGCTGGTCGAGGCCGAGCTCGACGGCGAGCGCCTCGACAACATGGAGCTGAACCTCTTCTTCATCTCCCTCGTCGTGGCCGGCAACGAGACCACCCGCAACCTCATCAACCTCTCGCTGCTCGCCCTCCTGGACAACCCCGACCAGGCCCAGCGCCTCCGTGACGACCCGTCGCTCTGGGACTCCGGCGTCGAGGAGATGCTCCGGTACGGCTCGTCGATCCACAACTTCCGCCGCACCGCCCGCCACGACACCGAGCTCCGGGGCGTGCCGATCAAGGCCGGCGAGAAGGTCGTCATGTACTACGCCTCGGCGAACCGCGACGAGGACGTGTTCGACGACCCCCACCGCTTCGACGTGGGGCGCACGCCGAACGACCACGTCACCTTCGGCGGCGGCGGCGTCCACTACTGCCTCGGCGCCAGCCTGGCCCGGGCCGAGATCAAGGCGACCATGCGCCAGATCGTCGACCGGCTGCCCGGCATCCACCTCACCGCCCCGCCCGACCGGCTCCGCAGCGACTTCGTCAACGGCATCAAGCGGATGCCGGTCGCCTGGTAGCGGGCGATCCGCACGAGCACGCACGAACCCGAACGACCACCCAGTACGAGCACGAGAGAAGAGGACCCACCCACCATGCGCACCCCCATCTGCGACGAGCTCGGCATCGAGTTCCCGATCTTCGCCTTCACCCACTGCCGTGACGTCGTCGTCGCGGTCTCCAAGGCCGGCGGCTTCGGCGTGCTCGGCGCCGTCGGGTTCTCGCCCGAGCAGCTCGAGATCGAGCTGAACTGGATCGACGAGCACATCGGCGACCACCCCTACGGCGTCGACATCGTCATCCCCAACAAGTACGAGGGCATGGACGCCGACATGTCGACCGAGGAGCTCACCAAGATGCTCCAGGACATGGTCCCCCAGGGCCACCTCGACTTCGCCCGCAACCTGCTGCGCGACCACGGCGTGCCCATCGAGGAGGGCGACGACAACTCGCTCCAGCTCCTCGGCTGGACCGAGGCCACCGCCACCCCCCAGGTCGAGATCGCCCTGCAGCACCCGAAGATGACCTTGATCGCCAACGCCCTCGGCACCCCGCCGCCGGACATGATCACCCACATCCACGACGCCGGCCGCAAGGTGGCCGCCCTGTGCGGCTCGCCCTACCAGGCCATGAAGCACGCCGACGCCGACGTCGACATCATCATCGCCCAGGGCGGCGAGGGCGGCGGTCACTGCGGCGAGGTCGGTTCCATCGTGCTGTGGCCCCAGGTGGTCAAGGCGGTGGCTCCCCGCCCGGTGCTCGCCGCCGGCGGCATCGGCAGCGGCGCCCAGATCGCGGCGGCACTGGCCCTCGGCTGCCAGGGCGCCTGGTCGGGCTCGCAGTGGCTGATGGTCGAGGAGGCCGAGAACACCCCCGTCCAGCAGCAGGCCTACATCGACGCCGGCTCGCGCGACACCGTGCGGTCCCGCTCGTTCACCGGCAAGCCCTGCCGGATGCTGCGCAACGACTGGACCGAGGCGTGGGAGACCGAGGGGAACCCCGAGCCCCTCGGCATGCCGTTGCAGTACATGGTGTCGGGCATGGCCGTGTCCGCCACCCACCGCTGGCCCGACAAGACCGTCGACGTCGCCTTCAACCCGGTCGGTCAGGTCGTCGGCCAGTTCGAGAAGGTCGAGAAGACCGGCGCCGTGATCGAGCGCTGGGTCAACGAGTACCTCGAGGCCACCGAGCACCTCGACGCCCTCAACGA
>CAZYPY010000233.1:2609-3877 GCA_964649545.1 uncultured Microthrixaceae bacterium
CAGGAGAAGCGGCGCGCCAAGGAGCACCCGCACCAGCACCTCCCGAAGGTCGGCACCCGCACCGACGATGCCTACCTGCGCCGCCGGCGCCAGGAGGACCTCGTCGGCTTCGGTCTCAGCCACCACCGGCGGCGCAACCGCATCCTGGCGATCCTCGTGATCGTCATCGCGCTCGCGGCGCTGGCCGGCCTCCTCGCCTGGCTCGCCCTCTGATCGGCCCCCGCTGAGGCGGGTCCACCCGAACTGGCTCCCGATCTCGGGGCCAGGGCACAGAGATCGGGAGCCGGAAGCATGGCGGCCGAACCGCCGCGCGGTGGGAACGGCGGCGGCGCCGACCAAAATCAACGGGTGCCCCGTCCGCTGCTGGCCGACGACCCGCGCCGGCTCGGCCACTGGGAGCTGACCGCCCGCCTCGGGGAGGGCGGGTTCGGCGTCGTCTACCGGGCCGTCGACGACCAGGGCCGGCACGGCGCGGTCAAGGTCATGCACCGCCACCTGGCCGGCCAGCCCGAGTACGTCGAGCGCTTCGGGCGGGAGGTGGCGTTGGCCGAGCGGGTCGAGGGCGACCAGGTCGCCGAGGTGCTCGACGCCGACCTCGAGGCGGTCCCGCCCTACCTCGTCACCGAGTTCATCGAGGGGCCGACCCTCGCCGCCGCGGTCGCCTACCACGGGCCCCTGGCGGGCGACGTCCTCTACGCCCTCGCCCTCGCGCTGGCCGAGGCCATCGCCGCCATCGCCGACGCCGGCGTCGTCCACCGCGACCTCAAGCCCGGCAACGTGCTGCTCACCCCCGAGACGCCGGTGGTCGTCGACTTCGGCATCGCCTCGGCCGAGGGGCTCGGTCGCCTCACCTCCACCGGGCTGGTCATGGGCACCGCCCCGTACATGGCGCCCGAGCAGTTCACCGGCGGTGAGACCACCCCCGCCATCGACGTGTTCGCCTGGGCGTCGGTGCTCTGCTTCGCGGCGACGGGCCAGGCGCCCTTCCAGGAGGAGGAGGGCAACGCCTCGGCGGCGATGTACCAGGTGCTGCACAAGCAGGCCGACCTCGCCCCGTTCGAGCCCGGACTGCGCGCGCTCGTGGCCGCCGCCCACGCCAAGGACCCGGCGGCCCGCCCGAGCGCCGACGAGCTCGTCGAGCGTCTGGTCGCGCTGCGCGAGCCCGCGTCGGAGGACCCGGCCCGCACGTCCAGCGTGCTCGTGGAGCGCACGTGGCAGATGACGCCACCCCCGCCCCCGCCGGCCCCCGACCCGCCCACGCCGACGCC
>CAZYPY010000234.1:0-3804 GCA_964649545.1 uncultured Microthrixaceae bacterium
CGCCAGAAGATCGAGCCGCTGGCGTGGCCCTCGGTGTCGAGCCAGTTGGGGACGCCGGGGTCGCGGTTGGCGATCACGATCCGGTAGGCGCCGTCGTCGCCGAGCTCGAGCTGGGTGCGGTTCAGCGACGTCTGGTGCGACCGGTACTCGTAGGTCTGCATGTGCTTGTTCCAGAGCATCACGTTCACGAACGCGGCCGGCGGGATCGTCCCCTCCATCACGAGCGCCTCGTCGTCGCCGAGCTCGTACGGCCCCATCGAGTAGTGGGCGTCGACCGCGCCGAGCACCTCGATGCCGGCGTCGCGGAAGCTGAACGGCTGGGGCAGGACGTTGGGCGTGCGGGAGACGAACGGGATGTCGGGCATCTCGGTGGGCGGGGTCATGCCCGACGTCTTGGAGACCACGAAGGTGGCGACCGCGGCGAGGCGCTCGGCGACGGCGTCCTGGGTCCAGATCGGCGCGGGGCCCGGGTCGTCGACGGGCTCGATGCGCAGCACGACGTGCACGTCGGGGTCCGACGCCGCGGGCGTGGGGCGCTCGAAGTAGTGGCGCGTGACGATGGAGTGGGCGTCGGGTGCCGTCTGGAGCCAGTTGCCCTCGAAGCCGTCGGGCTTCGGGTCGGGGCTGACCGTGATCTCGTAGCTGACGCCGTCGGCGTCGTGGACGACGGCGGTCTCGTTCACGTCGGCGATGACCCGCTCGGCGTTGGGGTCGTTCGGGTCGGCGCCGTGCACCGTGAACGAGAGGTAGCCCTCGCCGGTGTTGCGCCCGGTGATCCGGTAGTCGCGGTCGCCCCGGATCTTCGTCCAGAAGTAGACGGCGTCGGGGTTGTCGCCCTGCATCTTGCGGAAGGGCGAGACGATGCGCGTGAACATCGGGCGCTCGGGGTCACTCTCGAGGTGGTGGTCGAGGCCGACCGCCAGGAGGTGGCCCAGGTGGCGGAACCCCTCGGCCCGGTCCTGGTCGTTCAGGTCCTGGGCGTCGAGCCACTCGCCGAGCCCGACCAGCTCGTCCAGCATGGCCCGGTAGGCCGCCCCCGCAGTCGAAGTCATGGCCTCATCTTGACCCGTGCGGGACGACGGTGGGGGCGGCACCGCACCGAGCCCGCGACGTGCCTAGGGTGGGACGGGGCCGCCGGTGGCCACCAGGGAGGCGGGCATCGATGCGACGAGCACTGGCACTGGCACTGGCCACTTCGCTCCTGGGGGTCGGACTGGTCGCGACGACGGCGAGTGCGCCCGCCTCGGCGGCCCCCGGCGACTTCACCTTCTTCGTGGTGCCGCCGAGCGAGACCGACGGTGCCCGCACCGCGGTCGACGTCACCGCGGGGCCCGACGGCAACGTGTGGTTCCTCGCCACCAGCGAGCAGGGCGGCGACGACGTGGTCGGCCGGGTCACCCCCGAGGGCGTGATCGACACCTTCCCGCTCGGTGGCAGCGCCCAGGGCCAGCTCGTGACCGGTCCCGACGGGCGCCTCTGGGTGGCATCGGACCGGCTCTACAAGGTGCGCACCGACGGCACCGTGGCCCCCAAGGGCAAGCCGTGGCGCGGTGCCGCCACCGCCCTCGTCGACGGCCCGGGCGACCACCTCTGGCTGCTCACGGGCAACAAGGTGAAGAAGCTCGACGCCGGCGGGCGGCCCTTGCGCACGTACCGGATGCCCCACGTCGGCGCCGACCTGGCCGCCGGGCCGGACGGGCGTCTGTGGATGGCATGGAGGGAGGGCGTCGATCGCCTCGCGCCGGCGGGGACGGTGACCACGTTCCCGTCCCCGGGCGCCAACACGGCCAACCCCGAGAACTTCGAGGGCATCACCGTCGGCCCCGACGGCAAGCTCTGGGTGGCCTCCAACTACGTGACCGACATCTTCACGCTCCGCAACTTCGCCGAGGTGTGCAAGCTGAGCGTGCAGGGACGCTACCGGTGCTTCACCGGCCCGAGCGGCGTCCACGTGCTCGCGGGGGCGGCCGACGGCAACGTCTACGTCGACGGCCACCTCGTGAACCACATCAGCGGGAGCGTCGATCCCCCGACCATCACCGGGTACACCGCGAACGGCACGACCAGCGACCACACCGCGGACCCGCTCACGGACGTCACCGCGATCGCCGGCGGGCCGGACGGCGACGTCTGGTTCACCCAGACCCCTGACGAGCAGAGCGCCACGATCGGTCGCCTCGAGGTGGCGCCCGCCGGCTGACGCCGAGGCGCCTGGCGGTATCCGGCGCGCGACCGGCCGCCGTCGGCGGTGACGGCCTGTTCGGTGACGGCCTCCTCCTCGAGGTCGATCACCTCGTCCCACGCGAACGACGAAGGGAGGACGACGGCGCGCCCGTCCTCAGTCCCCCGGTGCCGGGCCCGCCGTGGCCTCACCGGCGGCCTCGGCGCGCTCGGCCCACTCCAGCAGCGGGTCGATCGCGAAGACGGCGTCGTCGATGCCGGCGTGGAGGTCGCCGACCTCGGCGAAGCGGGCCGGCACGGTGGCCACGGTGAAGTCCTCCGCCTCGACGTCGTCCACCTCGTCCCAGGTGATCGGCGTCGACACCGTCGCGGCCGGCAACCCCCGCACCGAATAGGCCGCGGCCATGGTGTGGTCCCGGGCGTTCTGGTTGAAGTCGACGAACACCGCGCCCGGGTTCCGGTCCTTGCGCCACCACGTCGTGGTGACGTCGTCGGGTGCCCGGCGCTCGACCTCACGGGCGAAGGCCAGCGCCGCCCGGCGGACGTCACCGAAGCCGTGCTCGGGCCGGATGCGGACGTAGACGTGCAGCCCGCTGCCACCCGACGTCTTCGGCCAGCCCACCGCACCGAGCTCGTCGAGCACCTCGTGGACCACGCCCGCCACCCGGCGGGTCCGGTCGAGCGGGCAGTCGGGCATCGGATCCAGGTCGATGCGCCACTCGTCGGGCCGCTCGACGTCGGCCCGACGGGAGTTCCAGGGGTGGAACTCGACCGTCGACATCTGCACCGCCCAGATCACGTGCGCCAGCTCCGTCACGCAGAGCTCGTCGGCGGTGCGGCCGTACCGGGGGAAGAACACCTCCACGGTCTCGAGCCACGGCGGGGCACCGCCGGGCACCCGCTTCTGGTGCACCTTGTCACCCGCCAGGCCCGAGGGGAAGCGGTGCAGCATGCACGGCCGCTCCCGCAGGGCGTTCACGATGCCCGGCCCGACCGAGAGGTAGTACTCGACGAGGTCCAGCTTCGTCGTCCCCGTGGCCGGGAAGTAGACCCGGTCGGGGTTCGAGACGCGCACCGTGCGCTCCCCCACCTCGACCTCCACCGCCGGCACCTTCGCAGCCACCCGCCTCACCGTAACGACACGGCGCCGGCGGCCTGGGCACCGCGAATCGACGCGCGGCCGGTACGGGTCGGTCAGTCCGGCACCGGCACCGCGAGGAAGCCGGGGCGGTATCGGTAGGCGTTCCGCTGCCAGAGGTCGAACCGGCCGCCGTTGGAGAGGGCCACGACCATCTTCCCGTTCCCGGCCAGATACGGCAGCAGGTGGGCGTGGTAGTTGCCGCATTCGCCGGCGCAGCGGCGCAGCTCGAAGGTGTCGATCGTCTGCACCAGTGTCCACGGTCCCTGTGGCCGGCTCGCCCGGTCGACGTAGATGACGAGGCCCCACCAGTCGTCGACCTTGGTGACGTTCACGTACACGTCGCCGAAGCGCTGCACGTCCATCGGGTTGGCGTGGCCACGGGTCATCACGGGCGCCGCTCCGTGCCGACTGGTGATCCACCTGGTGCCGTTCCAGTACTGCGGCGAGGCACCGAACTGCCCCTTCGGCACGCGGGCGAGGTA
>CAZYPY010000235.1:0-1923 GCA_964649545.1 uncultured Microthrixaceae bacterium
GGCCAGACCGCGGTCGCGATCGGCAGCCCCTTCGGCCTCGACCAGACGGTCACCGCCGGCATCGTCAGCGCCGTCGACCGGTCGTTCCCGACCAGCGCCGGCGTGCTCAACGTCATCCAGACCGACGCCCCCATCAACTCGGGGAACTCGGGCGGCGCCCTCGCCGACCGCCAAGGGCGCATCATCGGCATCAACGACGCCATCCTCACCGACGGCCAGAGCACCGGGAACGTCGGCGTGGGCTTCGCCATCCCGATCGACACCGCCTTCGCCGCCGCCGAGCGCCTGGCCCAGGGCCTCGCCGTGGAGTTCGGCTTCCTCGGCGTCCAGAGCCAGCCCAGCACGGGCAGCCAGTCCGGCGCCCAGATCGTCAGCGTCAGCGAGGGCAGCCCCGCCGCCGCCGCCGGCATCCAGGAGGGCGACCTCATCACCCGGGTCGACGACGACGCCATCCAGTCGAACACCGACCTGGCCGCGGCCATCCGCGCCCGCCAGCCCGGCGAGACCGTGACCATCACGCTGCAGCGCAACGGCCAGGAGACCACGGTCCAGGCCACCCTGGTCAGCTCCGAGGACGGCTGACCCCCCCGAGGGTCCCGGCCGGGCCGCCGGGACCTCGACCAGACCGACCGATCTCGACCGTGCCGGGGACGCCTCCACCGCCGTCCCCGGCACGGCTCGCGTCCGGAGTCGCTCCTCGGTCCGGGCCGCCGTTCGTTCTGGGACCAGGGTGTTGTGCGTGTGTGGCGACAACCGGCTGGTCCCGGAACGGAGGCTGCGGTGGCCCGGGATCGGCCCGGCCGGGGCGCGCCGTTAGGCTCGCCCCGCCATGGAATTCCTGATCATCGCCATCGTCACGCTGGTGCTGCTGGCCGGCGTGGCCACCCTCGTCGCCACCCAGCGCCGCAAGGAGCTGCCGCCGCCGACGCCGGCCCCCGAGGTCGAGGCGGGCCCGGTCACCGCGCCCGAGGCCCCCGGTGAGGCCGCGGTCGAGGCGCCCGAGGCTCCCGCGGTCGAGGCGCCGGCGCCGGTCGAGGCCCCCACCCGCTGGCGCGACCGCCTGGCCAAGGCCCGCGGGGCGCTGTCGGGCACCATCGGCGGGCTCCTCTCCCGCCGCGCGATCGACACCGAGACCTGGGACGACCTCGAGGCGGGCCTGCTCCAGGCCGACGTCGGCGTGGCCACGACGATGACCCTCATCGATCGCCTCAAGGACCAGGTCAAGGCCGAGGGGCTGACCGAGCCCGACCAGCTCGTCGAGGCGCTCAAGGCCGACCTGAAGGACCAGCTCGGGGGCGTCGACCGCGAGCTGCACTACGAGGCGGGCCAGCCGAACGTGTGGCTCTTCGTCGGGGTCAACGGCGTCGGCAAGACCACCACCATCGGCAAGCTGGCCAAGCACCAGATCGCCGAGGGCCGCTCGGTGATCCTCGCCGCCGGCGACACCTTCCGCGCGGCGGCCGCCGAGCAGCTCCAGCACTGGGCCGAGCGAGTCGGCGCCGACAGCGTGCGGGGTGCCGAGGGCGGCGACCCCAGCTCGGTGATCTTCGACGCCGTCCAGCGGGCCGGCGCCCGCGGCCTCGACCTCGTGCTCGCCGACACCGCCGGCCGCCTCCACACCAAGGTCAACCTCATGGAGGAGCTCCGCAAGGTCCGCCGTGTCGCCGACCGCGAGCCCGGCAAGGTCACCGAGGTGCTGCTCGTGATCGACGCCACCACCGGCCAGAACGGGCTCACCCAGGCCAAGCAGTTCACCGAGGCGGTCGAGGTCACCGGCGTCGTGCTCACGAAGCTCGACGGCTCGGCCAAGGGCGGCATCGTGCTGGCCATCCAGTCCGAGCTCGGCATCCCCGTGAAGCTCGTCGGCCTCGGCGAGACCGAGGACGACCTCGTCGCCTTCGACCCCGACGACTTCGTCGACGC
>CAZYPY010000235.1:2023-3791 GCA_964649545.1 uncultured Microthrixaceae bacterium
CGCCTCAGCGACGCCGACATCGACGAGGTCCTGCGCGAGATCCGCGTGGCCCTCCTCGAGGCCGACGTCAACGTCAACGTCGTCAAGGGCCTGGTCGGCCGCATCCGCGAGCGCTGCGTCGGCGAGGAGCTGAGCAAGAGCCTCACGCCGGCCCAGCAGGTCATCAAGATCGTGAACGAGGAGCTGGTCACCACCCTCGGCGGCGAGACCATCAAGATCACCTACGCCTCGAAGCCCCCGACGGTCGTGCTCATGGCCGGCCTCCAGGGCTCGGGCAAGACCACCACCTCGGCCAAGCTGGCCCGCTGGTTCAAGCAGCAGGGCCGCAACCCGATGCTCGTGGCCGCCGACCTCCAGCGCCCGGCCGCCATCGAGCAGCTGCGCACCCTCGCCGGCCAGGTCGACGTGCCGGTCCTCGCCGGCGAGCCCGGCGGCGACCCGCGCGACGTGGCCCGCACCGCCGTGGCCGAGGCCCGGGCCAAGGGCCGCGACGTGGTCATCGTCGACACCGCCGGCCGCCTCGCCATCGACGCCGAGATGATGCAGCAGGTCAAGGACATCTCCGGCCTGGTCGAGCCGGACTACACGTTCCTCGTCGTCGACGCCATGATCGGGCAGGACGCGGTCACCACCGCCGAGGCCTTCCACCAGACGCTGGCCCTCGATGCGGTGATCCTCACCAAGCTCGACGGCGACGCCCGCGGCGGCGCCGCCCTGTCGGTGAAGGAGGTCGTGGGCAAGCCCATCGCCTTCGCCAGCACCGGCGAGAAGCTGGCCGACTTCGACCTGTTCCACCCCGACCGCCTCGCCGGGCGCATCCTCGGCATGGGCGACGTCCTCACGCTGATCGAGAAGGCCGAGGAGGTCTACGACCAGGAGCAGGCCGAGGAGGCCGCCGCCCGCCTCTTCGAGGGCCAGTTCACCCTCGAGGACTTCCTCGAGCAGCTCCAGCAGGTCCGCAAGATGGGCCCGCTGTCGAGCCTCATGGGCATGATGCCCGGCGTCCCCAAAGAGGTGAAGAACGCCGAGATCGACGACCGCGAGCTCGACCGCCTCGAGGCCATCATCCGGTCCATGACGCCCGCGGAGCGGGTCAACCCGGTCATCATCGACGGCTCCCGCCGTCGGCGCATCGCCGACGGCAGCGGCACCTCGCCGAACGAGGTGACCCAACTCGTCAAGCAGTTCCGCGAGATGCAGAAGATGATGAAGAAGATGGGCGGGATGGGCGCCATGGGAGGCCGCAAGGCGAAGAAGGGGAAGAAGGCCAAGAAGGGCCGCACCACCCCACCGCCGGCCCTGCCCGGCAAGCCCAAGATGCCCCTGCAGCTCCCGGGTTTGAATTAGCCCGGCCCGCCGCCTTGAATGGTGTGTTCGCCCGGACGCGGGTCACCCCTGACCTCCGCTGACGACCCGCCGACCGGGCAGCGATCGCACCCCGTACCCACCCCGACAGGAAGAACAACGACGTGGCAGTGAGACTCCGCCTCATGCGGATGGGCAAGAAGAAGCAGCCGACCTACCGGATCGTGGCCGCGGACGCGCGGTCGCCCCGCAACGGCCGCTTCATCGAGATCGTGGGCACCTACGACCCCCGCCCCGACCCCTCCGAGATCAAGGTCGACAACGACAAGGCCGTGGACTGGCTGCGCAAGGGCGCCCAGCCCACCGAGCGGGTCGAGAAGCTGCTGAAGGTGTCGGGTGCCTGGGACGTGTTCAAGGGCAACGCGCCGGCGGCGCCCGCCCCTGCTCCGGCCGCGTCGGCCGA
>CAZYPY010000236.1:0-2255 GCA_964649545.1 uncultured Microthrixaceae bacterium
GTGACGCACGGCGACGTCGGCCACGCCGGCCGCTGGGCGGCGCAGGCGGTACCGGGCGACCGCCTCCAGTTCCTCGGTCCCAACGGCGGCTACGCCCCCGACCCCGAGGCCGGCGGCCACCTGATGGCCGGCGACGAGAGCGCTCTACCCGCCATCGCCGCCTCGCTGGAGCGGGTGGCACCCGGCCAGCCGGTGGTGGCGGTGGTGCTCGTCGACGACGCCGACCACGAGCTCGCGCTCGACTGCCCGGGCGCGCTCGAGCTCCACTGGGTGCACCGTGCGGGGGCCGACCCGGCGGCGCGCGACCTGCTCTGCCGCGTCGTCGCCGAGCTCGAGCTGCCGCCGGCGCCGGTGCAGGTCTTCGTGCACGGTGAGGCCAACGAGGTCCGTGCGCTGCGCCGTCACCTCCTCGGCGAGCGGGGCATCGAACGTGAGCGGGCCTCCATCTCGCCCTACTGGCGTCGCGGTCAGACCGACGAGCAGTGGCGCGAGGTCAAGCGCGACTGGATCGCCGACATGGAGCGCGACCTCGCCGTGCCGGCGTCGGGCGACACCTGACGTCCACGCGCTCCCCGCGCGCCCGCGGACGGCACCTCACCGCCCCGGCCGACCCGCGCCGACCGCGCTCGGCGAGCGGAGCGACTCTCCGCGCGGTCGGCGGGGTAGTGGAGGGGGAACCACACCGACGGAGGTTTCCCGTGCTCTACACCATCCTGACCATCATCGCGATCATCATCCTGGCGGTCATCGTCCTCAACCTGATCCGCAGCCGGGGCCGCAGCATCTGAGCCTGCGGAGAGCGGCGGGTCGAGACCCGCAGGGCCCGGCGCCGCGCGCCACCTCGTGCCACCGTGGCGCCGGGCCTAGCGTCTCGGCATGGCTCTCGACCTCGACCCGGCGACCATCGACCTGTACGTCCGTCACGCCTTCCGGGGCATGGCCGCGGTGCTCGACCGTCTGGACGACGAGACCGTGAACCAGCGCCCGCCGGGGCGGGGCACCAACAGCGTCGCCGGCCTGGTGGTGCACTGCTGCGAGCTCGCCCCGTCGTGGTTCGCCATGCCGGGCCTCGGGCGCGAGAGCCACCGCGACCGCGACGCCGAGTTCCAGGCGCAGGCCACCGTGGCCGAGTTGCGAGCGCGCCTCGAGGCCGCGGCCGAGCAGACCAGCGGCCTCGTCGACGAGTTCGTCGCCGGTCCCACCGTCGCCGACCACCCGTTCCGGGAGTTCATGCCGGGCACCGATCGGAGCGACGGTGCGCTCGTCCTGCACGTGCTCGAGGAGCTGTTCCAGCACCTCGGTCACATGGAGGTGACCGCCGACGCCCTGGCGGCTCCCTCGAGCGCCGGCTGACGGTCGCGGGGGACGGCCGACCGGTCGCGGGCGACCGGGCGTGCCGGCCGACCGGTGCTCGGTGGACGGGTGGGCGCAACGGCGGAACGCGGCGTCTTCGGTGGGGCGGTCCCGGGCTGCTCCGGGGTGGCGCCGGTCTCGTCCGACGGCAGCGCCGGTCTGGTGTGGCAGGTGGCGGTCGCTGCTGTCGGGTGGCGGCTGCTCGAGTCACCCTGGTCGGGGGCGGTGCCCGCTCAGGCGGGGCCGGGCCCGTCGCGGTGGGCGAGGCGGTCGGCGAGCCCCGGCGGGACGACCGTGTCGGGGTCGCGGAGCGTGCCCAGCTCGGCCTGGACGCCGACGAGGCTCGCGTAGAGCGGGGGGCACGTCGGGCAGGTCTCGAGGTGGCGCTCGAGCATCGAGGAGGTCTCGGGCCCGAGGTCGCCGTCGAGGTAGTCGGACACGTGGCGACGGGCGTCCCAGCAGCGCAAGGGCACTCCCTTCAGGTTCTCGCGGCGCTCCTGGCCGTCGGCGAGGGCGCTCACGAGCATCATCCGGCCCCGCCGCAGGCGTTGCTTGGCCGCAGGGAGGCCGAGCTCCAGAAGGTCGGCGATCTCGGCGACGGTCCAGCCCTCCACGTCGTGGAGCAGGACGACCGACCGGTAGATGAACGGCAGGTGGGTGAGCGCGTCCTCGAGCTCTTCACGGGTCTGGGCCCGCTCGGCGACGACGGCGGCGTCGACGGTGTACTCGTCGTCCCGCCAGCGCTGCTCGACCTCGTCGGCGGGCACCTCCCGCACCGAACGCCGGGCGGCGTCGATGGCCAGGTTGTGGATGATGCGCCGCAGCCACGACGCCAGCGGGGCGTCGCCTCGCCACTGGCCCGACGACCGGGAGGCTCGCAGCCAGGCGTCCTGGACGAGGTC
>CAZYPY010000236.1:2355-3786 GCA_964649545.1 uncultured Microthrixaceae bacterium
ACCACCACGCCGGCGCCCAGCAGCACCGGCTGCGCGAGCACCAGGCCGGCGACGGTCAGCACCACGGCGACGCCGATGCGCAGGGCGAGGTCGACGGGGGAGCCGCGACGCCGGGGCGCGTGCGACGGGGTCGGCGTGCGGGCGGCGGCGAAGACCTGCTCGACCTGAGCGGAGGTCATGCCGCCGACGACGCGGGTGATCTCGACGTCACCGTGCACGGCGATCGTCGTCGGTGTGGCCCGTACGCGGTGACGGGCCACGGCGTCGGGCTCCTCGTCGACCCGGACCAGCTCGAGTCGCACGCCGTCGGTGCGACCCGTGGCGACCTCCTCGAGCACCGGCGAGAGCCGGTGGCACGGACCGCACCAGGGCGCGACGAAGGCCAGCACCCGGGGCTCGTCGACCCCCGGCGCCGGCCGCTCGTCCGTCATGCGCCGGTGGGCTGGTCCTGGCGGTTCGTCCGGAAGTGGAACACGCGGTAGAGCGGGCAGTAGCCCACGAGCCCGGTGACCAGCGGGATCAGGCCGACGACGCCGAGGATCGTGCCCCCGGTGCCTCCCAGCACGCCGAACCCGACCACCACCAGCACCACGCCGAGCACGACGCGTGCGATGCGGTCCCATCCTGCCTCGTTCATGAACTTCATGACCTTCTCCTCGTCGGTTCGATCGGTCGGTTGTCTCGAACGGCTCGCCCGGTCGGCGATGTCCGTCGTCATCACCAAGACGAACGACGAGCGAATAGGGATACCGAGGGGGTCAGGGTCGCCCGGTGGGGCACGCCCCGCCGGCCCGCTTGGCCTGGCGGATGAGGTGGAACCCGTAGGCCGTGCCCGCCAGCCAGGCGACGGTGATGAGGGTGCCGGCGATCCAGGAGTGGTCCCGCATGACCGCGCCGAGCCCGGTGCCGGCGAGCACCGCGGTGAGCACGCCGATGGAGACGGGGAGGTGGCAGGGGCAGAAGAGGAAGGCGCCGAGGAGCCACCAGAGCCCTCGACGCTCGAGGTCGGGGTCGCTGGTGAGCAGGTCGGCCGATCCGGAGCCGATCTTCCGATCCGAGTCCGTGGCGTCGGAGGCGGTGGCGTCGGAGCCGTCGAGGTCGGTCGAGGTGGGCGGCATGGGTGACACTATACCCCCAGGGGTATAAAGCAGACGTCAGAGCAACTCGCCGGGTCGTCGTTCGAGGAACTGGTCCCTGGCGGCGGCGGTGGACGCCCGGAGCCTGCATCACTGTGCGGTCCGGGCCGACGCGCGTCTGGTCTGCTGGGACTTGGCGTCCGTGTCGGCGGGCCCCTGGGCGAGCACCGTCGGGCCCGTGCGGGGATCGCGCTGCGGGTGGCATCGCGTCACTCGTGGCCACGAGCCAAGCCGGGACACCGTCGCGCGACCGGGTGGATCGGCGTCGCGCCCATGGGTCGACTCGGCGGGGCGA
>CAZYPY010000237.1:0-3776 GCA_964649545.1 uncultured Microthrixaceae bacterium
TGCGCCCAGGACGAGGCCCTGCCCCCCAAGTACGTCGCGGTCGAAGGCGAGGTCACCGAGATCCGGCCGGCCACGGTCGAGGGTGACGTCACCGCCATGGCCGTGCGCTACCTCGGCGAGGAGATCGGTGCGGTCTACGTGAAGAACACCCGGGAGGAGGACCCCCGCGACGAGGTCGTCGTGACCTTCCGGCCCGAGCGCTGGTTCAGCGCCGACTTCGCCAAGCGCCTGGGCTGAGGGCCGCGCCGTGGAGAGCGTGCTGGGCGGCGCCGCCGGCGCGCTGTTCTTCTCGGCGGTGTTCGCGCTCGCCATCGGGGCCAACGTCGTCTGGGTGCTGACCCTCGTCGAGGTGGTCCGGATGCCCGACGCCCAGTACCGGGCGGCCGGCACCGACAAGGGCACGTGGATCGTGATCGTCGCCGTCACCGGGATCATCGGGGTGATCATCTGGTGGGCGGGCAAGCGTCGCCAGGTGCGCGAGGCCGTGCCTGTCCTGGCCCTCCCGCCGCCGGGCTGGTACCCCGATCCCGTGCGGGCGGGCGTGGGCCTGCGCTGGTGGGACGGCTGGCGCTGGACCGACCACGAGGCCGCCGCCTGACCGTCGCACCGACGTGACGGTCGACCCGTGCGCCGTCAGGCCGCGTCCTCGAGCTCGTGCTGCCGGGTCTCCGGGAGGAGGGGGAGGAGGAGGGCGGCCAGCGCGGTCGGGAGGAAGACCGCGGCGCCGGCCACGGCGAAGCGGCCGCCGGCGTCGGCCACGAGACCGAAGAGCACGAGCCCGGTGAAGGCGCCGAGCACGCTGGCGGCGAGGAGCCACCCGGCGACGGCGGCCCGCACGGCGGTGGGGAAGAGCTCGGCGTGCAGCGCGCCCATCGCCGGCAGGAAGGCGGCGCCGGCGGCCACGGCGACGAGGTAGCCGGCGACCGCGGCGGGCACCGACCCGCGGTAGGTGGCGGCGCCTGCGACCGGGACGATCACGAGGGCGAGGGCGACCGTGAGCCGGCGCCCGAGGCGGTCGGCGCCGACCCGTCCGAGCAGCAGGCCGGCGAGACCGGCCAGGCCGGCACCGACGACCATCGCGGCGGTCGCCGTGGACGTGAGGTCGAGGACGTTCTCGGCGTAGAGGAAGAGGAAGCTGTTGGCGGGACCGGTCACGACGCTGATCGCGAACAGGATCGTGACGAGGACGAGGAGGCGTCCGCGGAACGGGGCGGCGACGGCGCCGAGGACGGGGACGACGCGATCGCCGGCCCGCGCCGCCACCCGGAAGCGGTCGGTCTCGGCCACGCGCGGCCCCAGCCAGAGGACGGCGACCAGCGGGAGCAGGGCGAGGCCGAGGACCGCACGGAAGCCGAGGGCGTCGCCCACCACCCCCCGGAGGATCGCGACGAGGCCGGCGCCCACGCCGTAGGCCGCGGCCACGAGGGAGAGGGCCTTCGCCCGGTCCCGGGTGGCGGTCTGCTCGGAGGCGGCGACCCCGGCGACCGTGTCGGTGGCGCTCATGAAGGGCCGACCCAGCGCGAACACGACCACGAAGACCGCGTAGTTCGGGCTGAGGGCGGCCAGCGCGGTCAGCCCGAGGCCGACGGCCGCGCACCAGCGCAGCGTGGCCCGTCGGCCGACGCGGTCGGCGGCGGCGGCGAGGGGCAGGGCGAGCAACGAGGCGAGCCGGATGACGGCGAGGCCGACCCCGATGGCGGTGCCCGACAGGCCGGCCTGGTCGGCGAGTGAGCCCCCGTCGCCCACCTGGCCGAACGACTCGGCGACGTCGCCGAGGGCGGTCACCACGCCGAACTGGCTGAGCCCCGCGGCCGCGGTGAACCCGGCGAGGCCGAGGATGGCCGGGTCGTACCACCGGTGCAGGTGGAGCGCCGGCGACGGGTCGGGGCCGGGGTCGGGGTCGGCGGCCTCCACGCCGCCAGGTTCCCACCTCGACGGCCGTGACTCGACGACCCGGGCCGCGGGGTCGCACGCGGTGAGGGGGCAAGATGGGCGTCATGCGGCGTGTGCTGATCCTCGGGGCGGGGGGCCGGGACTTCCACGACTTCAACGTGGTGTTCCGCGACGACCCCGACATCGAGGTGGTGGGGTTCACCGCCACCCAGATCCCCGGCATCGCCGGGCGGCGCTACCCCCCGGTGCTCGCCGGGCCGCGCTACCCCGCCGGGCTGCCCATCCACGACGAGGCCGATCTGGAGGATCTGATCGGTCGCGAGCGGGTGGACGAGGTGGTGTTCGCCTACTCCGACATCGCCCACGTCGACGTCATGCACACCGCCTCGAAGGTGCTGGCCGCGGGGGCCGACTTCCGGCTGCTCGGGCCCGCCTCGACCGAGCTGCCCGCCCCGGTCCCGGTGGTGGCGGTGTGCGCCGTGCGGACGGGCTGCGGCAAGTCGCCGACGAGTCGTCGGGTCGGCCAGATCCTGCGGGACGCCGGCCTGCGGGTGGGGCTGGTCCGCCACCCCATGCCCTACGGCGACCTCGAGGCCCAGGCGGTCCAGCGCTTCGCCACCCAGGCCGACATCGACGCCGCCGACCCCACCATCGAGGAGCGCGAGGAGTACGAGCTCCCGGTGGCCCTGGGCATCACCACCTGGGCGGGCGTCGACTACGCCGCCATCCTCGGACGGGCGGCGGCCGAGGCCGACGTCCTCATCTGGGACGGCGGCAACAACGACCTGCCGTTCTTCGCACCCGACCTGCTCATCGCCGTGGCCGACGCCCTGCGCCCCGGGCACGAGACCACGTATCACCCGGGCGAGGCCGTGCTGCGCCGGGCGGACGTCGTGCTCGTGAACAAGGTGGGGGGCGCCGATCCGGCGGTGGTCGAGGGCCTCGTCGCCGACATCGCTGCGGTGAACCCCGGGGCGGTGGTCCTGCGGGCCGACTCGCCGGTGGGGCTCGACGACGGCCCCGACCTGGCCGGCGCCCGGGTGCTGTGCGTCGAGGACGGGCCGACCACCACGCACGGGGGCTTGGCCCGGGGTGCGGCGGTCGTGGCGGCCGAGGCCGCCGGCGCCACCCTGGTCGACGGCCGGAGCTGCGCGGTCGGCACCATCGCCGACACCTACGCCCGCTTCCCCCACCTGGGCCCTGCGATCCCGGCCATGGGCTACTCGCCGGCGCAGGTCCGTGACCTCGAGGCCACCCTCGAGGCGGCCTCGTGCGACGCCGTCGTGTCGGGCACGCCGTTCGCGCTGGACCGCCTCGTGGCCACCCGCCATCCCCTGCGCCGGGCCTCCTACTCGGTGGCCGAGGTGGGCCACCCCACCCTCGACGAGGTGCTCGCACCGGTCGTGGCCGCGGCGAGGGAGCGGGCCTCACCCACGTGAGCCCCACCCGCCGGGGCACGATGGTGTCGTGCGCGGACTGGTGCAGCGGGTGACGGCGGCGAAGGTGGACGTGGACGGCGAGCTCGTCGGTGCGATCGGCCCGGGGCTGTGCGTGCTCGTCGGCGTACACCGGGACGACACCGCCGCGCAGGCGGGCAAGCTCGCCGACAAGCTCTGGGGCCTGCGGGTCATGGACGACGACGCCGGCGTGATGAACCGGTCGGTCGCCGACACCACCGGCGAGGTGCTCGTGGTCAGCCAGTTCACCCTCTATGGCAACACCGACAAGGGCCGGCGCCCGTCGTGGCTCGACGCGGCGCCGCCCGAGCAGGCCGAGCCCCTCGTCGAGCGGGTGGTCGAGCGCCTGCGCGAGTTGGGCGCCACCGTGGCCACCGGCCGCTTCCGCACCGACATGGCCGTCACCCTCACCAACGACGGCCCCGT
>CAZYPY010000238.1:0-3766 GCA_964649545.1 uncultured Microthrixaceae bacterium
CACGCCGCCGCCATCCCGTCCGACGCCCCCGTGATCATGCACGGCATCGAGACCGAGCTCGAGCGCCCCGTCTACGGCCTCGCCGACGATCTGTTCAAGAGCCTCCCGGTCGTCGGCACGCTGTGGTCGCGCACCGGGGGCGTCCCGGCCCACCCCGACAACGCCTACCGGCTGCTCCGTGAGCAGGGACAGCTGGTCCTCGTCTTCCCGGAGGGCAGCAAGGGCCCCGGCAAGAACTTCAGCCAGCGATACCAGCTGCGCCGCTTCGGGCGGGGTGGGTTCGTCGAGATCGCCATGCGGGCCGGGGTCCCCGTCGTCCCCATCGCGGTGGTGGGTGCCGAGGAGTCGATGCCGACGCTGTACAACATGAGCCGCCTGGCCAAGGCCGCGGGCCTGCCCTACTTCCCCATCACGGCCAACATGCTCGCCTTCGGGCCCCTGGGGGCGGTCACGTACCTGCCCGCCAAGTTCAAGCTGCGGGTGCTGCCCCCGGTGCACTTCGACGTCGCCCCGGACCAGCCCCGCTACTCCAAGAGCCGGATCATGGACGAGTCCGAGTCCATCCGCGACCAGATCCAGCAGGCGCTCTACGACATGCTGCGCAAGCGCCGCTCGGTGTGGTTCGGGTGAGGGAGGAACGCTGATGGGACGCCGCATCCTCGTCACCGGCCTCGGCACGTTCTGGGGTGGGCGCATGGCCCAGGCCCTCGAGCAGGATCCCGACGTCGACATCATCGTCGGCCTCGACACGAAGCCGCCCTCGGTCAAGCTCGAGCGCACCGAGTTCGTGCGGGTGGACGAGAACTACTCCATCCTCGCCCGCATCGTGAAGGCCACCCAGGTCGACACCATCGTGCACACCTTCCTGGTCGTGAACTCCGACCAGATGCGGGCCAGGGCCATGCACGAGATCAACGTCATCGGCACCATGAACCTGTTCGCGGCCGCCTCCGCGGCCGGCAGCACCGTCCGCAACGTGGTGGTGAAGTCGTCGTCGCTGGTCTACGGCTCGGCGGTGGGTGACCCCACCTGGTTCCAGGAGGACACGCCCCGCACCAAGCCGCCCCGCAACCGGGTCGAGCGCTCGCTCATCGACGTCGAGGGCTACGTCCACGACTTCGCCGAGGACAACCCCCACGTCAACGTGACCCTGCTGCGCTTCTCGAACGTGCTCGGGTCCGACATCGTCACCCCGATCTCGCAGCTGCTCGAGCAGCCCCTCGTCCCCGCCATCTTCGGCTTCGACCCCCGCCTGCAGTTCGTGCACGAGACCGACGTGATCCGCGCCATGCAGTTCGTGCTCGCGCAGGAGGTCCCGGGCATCTACAACGTGGCCGGCGACGGGCTCCTGCCCTGGAGCGAGGTCGCGGCGATCTGTGCCAAGCGCACCGTCCCGTTGCTGCCCTTCGGCACCTCGCTGGCCACCATCCCGCTCAAGGTGCTCGGCGGCGCCGACTTCAACCCCGAGACCATCGACCTGCTCAAGTACGGCCGGGGCATCGACAACCGCCGCCTCATCAGCGCGGGCTTCCGGTACGACTACACGTCCGCGGGCACCGTGGCGGCGTTCGCCGAGGCGCTGCGCCTGCGCCGCACCGTCGGCGACCACCAGCCCGGCTACCGCTACGAGACCGACGTCGAACAGTTCTTCCGCCATTCGCCCGCCGTCGTGCGCGAGCGCGGCTGACCCGGCCCGCCCGATGAGCCGACTGCGGGTGGAGGTGGGCGGCGATGGCGTGGCCGTGCTCACCCTGGACGACCCCGAGCGTCGCAACGCCCTCGACCTCGGCCTCGTCGACGAGATCGTGGCCGCCTTCGACGCCATCGAGGACGACGACGGGGTCGGCGCGGTGGTCGTCACCGGCGCCCCGCCCGCGTTCTGCGCCGGCGCCGCCCTGGGCGACCTCGACGGCACCGAGCGCCAGGGCCTGCGTCGCATCTACGAGGGCTTCCTGCGGGTCGCCCGCTCGCCCCTGCCGACCATCGCCGCGGTCAACGGCGCCGCCGTGGGCGCCGGCATGAACCTCGCCCTCGCCTGCGACGTGCGCGTCGCCGGCGCCCGGGCCCGGTTCGACACCCGCTTCCTGCAGCTCGGCATCCACCCGGGCGGGGGCCACACCTGGATGCTCCAGCGGGCGGTGGGCCTCCAGGCCGCGGCCGCCATGGTGCTCTTCGGCGAGGTCCTCGACGGCGACGAGGCCGAGCGCATCGGCCTGGTCTGGCGCACCGTCGCCGACGACGATCTGCTCGATGTGGCCCGCGGCATGGCCGCCAAGGCCGCCTCGGTCCCCCACGAGCTCCTGCGCCGCACCAAGGTCACGCTGGCCGACGTGGCCCTCCTCGACGAGCACGACGCCGCCGTCGAGCGCGAGCTCGAGACCCAGATCTGGTCGGTCGGCCGGCCCGAGTTCGCCGCCCGCCTCCGCGAGCTCCAGGCCAGGATCACCTCGAAGCCCGGGTAAGCCCCGAGCGGGGCCGCCCGCCGCGCCGGCGGGCGGACGCGTCAGTCGATCCAGGCGGCGAGCAGCTCCTCGCGACGCGCCACCCACTCCTCGCGGGTCAGGGCGTAGCGGACGTGGTCCTCCCAGACCCCGTTGATCTCGAGGTAGCGCACCGCGATGCCCTCGTCCCGCAGGCCGAGCTTCTCGACCACACGGCGGCTGGCCCGGTTGCGGGGGATGATCGAGATCTGGATGCGGTGCAGGTGCAGGTCCTCGAAGACGTACCTGGCGAGGGTCACCACCGCTTCGGGCACGTAGTTCCGACCCGCATGGCGCTCGTCGATCCAGTAGCCCACGTAGGCGTTCTGGAAGGGCCCCCGCTGCACCGAGTTCAGGTTGATCTCGCCGGCGAACTCGCCGTCCACGAAGATCCCGAAGCCGTAACCGGCGCCGAGCTGGCGCTCGCGCTCGCGGGCGCTGCACCGCACCAGGAAGGCGTCACGGTCGCGGGTGGTGTCGGGTTGGCCCGGGACCCGCTGCGGCTCCCACTTGGTGAGCCACTCGACGTTGCGCTGGCGCACCTCCCGCCAGGCGGCGAAGTCGTTGGCCCGCAGCGGCCGCAGGACGACCCGCCGTCCGATGAGGGTGGTCACCTCGTCGACTCGGCGGCGGGTGCCCCCGGGATCACGCCGCAGCACCGCGACGGCGTCGACGCGGCTTGTCGACGCTCACGACCTGGAGGCCTCCGATCATCGAGGCGAGCAGGTTGAACACGATCACCGCCACCACGTTGCACGCCGTCCCGACCACGACCAGGATCAGGCCGATCGACCGGAGGCCGGCGAACATCTGGCTCGGGACGAACTCGAAGTTCCGGTAGCCCGTGTCCTCGACGAACCTCTCGAACTCCTTCACGGAGCCGGTGCCGACGAGCACGGCCCACAGCATCGCGAGCAGGCCGACCCAGGTGGCGATGGCGCAGAGGTAGAAGGGCAACGAGACTTTGGCCACGGACCAGGGGTCGATGCGGTGCAGCACGACCCGGTGTTGGGTGGCCGCGGGCGTCGACTCGCTCATGGCCGTCACCTTAAGCTGGCGACGAGACCGTCGAGGATGTCGGCCTCGGAGACCAGGCACTCCTCGAGGCCGAAGCGGCGCATGATGGCCACGAGCACGCACAGGCCGCCCACGATCACGTCGGCCCGCTGCGGCTCCATCCCCGGGTTGTCGCGGCGCTGCTCGACGGTCTCGGTCGCCAGGGTGCGGAAGACGTCCTCCACCGCGGCCCGGGTGAGCACGAAGTGGTGGATGGCGTCGCGGTCGTA
>CAZYPY010000239.1:0-3765 GCA_964649545.1 uncultured Microthrixaceae bacterium
TCGTCCGAACTACACGCTCCGAGGCCGAGCGCCAGGATGGTCACGAACACACGGCAAAGGAGCCCTCTTGGCATCAGACACTGCTTTCACGTCGTCGGAGCCGTTGACAGGCAGGTCGGCCCCCCACGACGGCCCTGTGGTCGAGGGCACGCCGCGAGCGATGATGGCGCGTTACATGCCGCGGCGGCGAGTGTGTGGTGCCAGATGCCGTGCCAGTCGAGGCCGGTGAGCGGGACGGCACGACCCGCGCCGGCGTCTGACCAGGGTACGCCCCTGGTCAGACGCCGTGCCACGAGCGGCTGACTGGCCCCTCAGCAGTACTTGGGTGGTGTGGTCGGGCAGGTGCCCGGGTAGGTGTTCGTGATCCTCACCTTGCCGCGTTCACCGCCGTCCGGCCCGAACTCGATCCGTCCCGACCTGGGTCCGTCGGTGGCGTCGGCGGTCGCCGAGACGGCCAGGTAGTCCACGCTGACGGCGCCACCGTCGTCGATCTCCCGCACCACGCAGGTCGGTCGGTTGGCCGGGATGGCCAGGTCGATGGGGGTCTGGTCGGTGATCGTCAGCACCTGCCGATCGACCATCCCACTCCCCGAGCAGCTGACGTCGACGACGACGCTGGGGTCACCGGGAACGTCGTTGCGGAAGCGCTTCTTCACTCGCAGCGTGTTGTCGTCGCCGAGAGGGCCCTCCGGGTAGCGGTTCGTGATGGTGATCTCGGCCTCGTCGCCTGCCGGGTCGACGGCCACCGGCCATCCGACCGTGACCGAGCCCGTCCCCGGCGGGGGCTGCTGGATGAGCAGGACCGTGTCGGGGTCGTCAGACGAGGCGGCGTAGACCACCTGGTCGGCCGCCCCCCACACGATCTCTCGGACCGTGCACGCTCCCGCGCCCGGGACGGCCGGGACCGACACCTCCTGCGTCGGCGGCTGGCCGGCGCCGAAGGCCAGGAATCGCGGCGCGAGGAGGTTCGAGCACGTGACCTCGACGAGTGTCAGCTCCCCGGCGGGCACGTTGCCCGTCATCACCTTGCTGATCGTGAGGACGTTGCTCGGGTCACCCGGGAAACGGTTCGTGATCGCGACCTGTGCGACCTGTCCACCACCCGGCGCGAAGCGCACCCCGACGTCGTTCGGCCCTGCGTTCAGCAGCTGGTTGGGTGCGGTCACCGCCGCCTGGTAGTCGACGCTCGTGGCGCCACCGTCGTCGGTTTCGGTGACGCGGCAGTCACGGAGGTCGTTGGACACCTGGAACTGGTGGGTTCCACCGGTCGCCGTGTACTCGAAGGTCTGGACCGGGGTCGCAGGGACGGCGGGATCACCGGGCGCCACGCTGCAGCTCACCTCCACCGTGAAGGTGGCGTCCGCAGGAACGTCGCCACGGAAGCGCTTCTCGACCGTGATGGTGTTGAGCGGGTTCGGGCTGGCATAGCGGTTGGTGACCGTGACCTGCTGGGTCTGGCTGCCACCAGGGAGGAACGCGGGCAGCCCGGTAGGCGCCGTCGGTGGGTCGTAGGTGATCTGGAGGGGTGGGCTTTGCGGCAGGACGACCTCGTTCACGCGGCAGTTGACGTCGGTGGCCGGCACCAGAGCGTCCTTCGTCCCGCCCGCCGAGGTGAACAGCAACTGGACGACCGTCGGCCCGCAGACGACGTCGATCTCGAAGAACGCCCCTGGAGGAGCATCCCCGTCAATCGCCTTGGTCACGCGAACCGTGTTCGCTCCTGCGAGTGGGGTGAACGTGTTCGTCACGCCGACGGTCGCCGACTGGGAGCCGCCCGGGTCGAAGGTGATCTCCACGGGGTTCGTGGCGTCGGCGCCGTCGGGGACGACGATCGCCGCGGTGGCGCTCACCGCCTGGATGGCGGTGACGTCTGCGCCCCGAGGCTCGGTCTCCTCGACCGTGCAACTCGTGAGCGTCTGGTCGAACGTGGCCGACTGGGTCCCACCGGTGGGCCCGAAGGTCAGGGTCTGGAGTGATCCCCCACAACGGACCGCCACCTCGAAGAGCCCTTGCTGGGTCTGGGTGCCGTTGACGACCTTCGTCACGGTCACGGTGTTCTCCGTGGCGGCGAGCGCCGCGGGGATCGGTCCGAGCGGAACGGCGGCGGCGGCTGTCGCGAGCAGTGCACCGACCAGCACCAGGGTCCAACTGCGTCTTGGCAGCCGTCCCAGGGGTCGGTGACCGGTCCGCGCACTGCGGCGACCGAGCAGCGCTCGGGTCGAGGATGTCAGGTGTCTTTCTTCGCGCACTTGGAGTTCCTCCCTCGATGGGCGATGCCTCCCTTTCGGCGCGGGTGGGGCCCGATTGAGGGGTAGCGGGCCGCGGCGCGTCCTGGCAGGCCTCCGCGGCCAGTCCCGTTCCTCGTGCGCCCGAGGCGGCGATGGGCTCCTCCGAGCCGCTCGATCAGCTCCCGCTGGGACTCAACCGTGGCCGCCTGGTGCTACCTCACGAAGGATCCGACGCTCCTGAAGGTCAGCTCGCTGAAGCCGCCGCTGCAACCGACGGCCGCGGCCGCCGGGGTGGGCGTGAACTCCGCCCTCAACTCGCCCTTGATCCTCCCCGCCACGTTCTGGGCGTCGATGCGACGGGTCTTCACCTCGATCCGCTCGACCGTCTGCATGCCGTCCTCGAACAACACCGCGCCGGTCTCGTCGAAGCAGTCGGTGACGGCGCGAATCGTGGCGCGGTAGACGAGCTCGCCAGTGGCGGTCTGACGGGGCTTCAACCGGTAGGTCGTCAACCGGGGTGAGGTGTTGCGGACCCGGTCCAGCCGGGTCACACACCCGCCGGACGTGCACTCCGGAGTGAACGTCCAGGTCCGTGTCGTGACCGTGCCGACCGGCTGCTGGGTGTTGTCCTCGTCGACGACCACGTTCCGAACACTGACCGCGCCCTCGACCCGGGCGTGAGCGGCCGCGCCGGCGGGGACTCCTCCCGAGGCGCCGAGCACCGCCACGGCCAGCATCACCGACAGACCCAGCCGCTTCACCACGATCATCGCCCGCTCCGCGTGTAGTGCCGAAGGCGGCACGCTACCAGGGCGCCACGACCTCGTGCTCGAACCAGTCCACACCAGCTGCTCCGCCATCGCAGGCCGTCACCGTTGCCAAGCCACGTACCTTTCCGACGAGGTCTTCGCGACCGTCGTCGAGGCCTCGCCGCGCCTCACCCGCAGGTGGCACCCTTGCACTTGCTACTGGGCCCGCCGCTAAGGTTCGCCGTTCGAGCCATCGAGAGACCGAGGCGAACGTGGCAACACTGCGAGGGACGGGTCGACGTGCGCTCATCGGGGCGTTGACGGTGCTGTTGGCTCTTGGCGTGTCGACGGGTTCCGCCACTGCACGGGTTCCGGCCAACGACGACTTCAATCAGCCGATGCCGGTACCTCGTAGGGTCGTGAACGGAACCGGCTACTACGACAACATCGACGCGACCACGCAGGCGTGCGAGCCGGTGCATGCTCAGCGCCGGGGAGGCTCGTCGGTGTGGTTCAAGCTCATCGGGCGGGCCACCAGAGACCGGGTGTTCGTCAACACGCTGGGCGCCGATTTCGACTCGCTGTTGGCGGTGTACTACGGCGGCCAGATCTGCCACGTGCTGCCCATCGCCTCCAACGACAACTGTCCGGGGATCTCAGGCGGCAGCAGTTGCCTCTCGTTCGTCGCGCTCCCCAACACCAACTACCGGATCGCGGTCGACGGCGTCAACGGCGCCGAGGGCGAGTTCCACTTCAAGGTGCGGCGCGTGACGCTCTAGCGCATTTTG
>CAZYPY010000240.1:0-3764 GCA_964649545.1 uncultured Microthrixaceae bacterium
GGCAGCGACGTCGGCAACATGTCGATCTTCGGCTACGACCCCGCCCGCTTCCACACCGGCCGGGCCCCGATCGAGGCCGCCGCCCTCGGGCTGCGCCTCGACCCCGACCAGGTGGCCTTCCGCTGCAACCTGGTGACCGTCGGCGACGACGGCACCATGGTCGACTTCGCCGGTGGCCACCCGAGCACCGAGGACGCCGCCGCGGTGATCGCCCGCCTCCAGGCCGAGCTCGGCACCGACGAGATCGCCTTCCACCCCGGGGTGCAGTACCGCCACATCGTGGTGGCGCCGAAGGAGTGGGCCGACGCCGAGTGCGTCCCGCCCCACGACCTCACCGACAAGCCCGCGGTGTGGCCCACCGGCCCCGCCGCGGCCAAGCTCCAGTCGGTGATGGACGCCTCCCGCGAGGTGCTGGCCGCGGCCAAGGCCGACGGTGCGCCCGTGGCAGCCAACCAGGTCTGGCTCTGGGGCCAGGGGCCCCAACCGCAGATGACCCCGTTCCGCGACGCCTTCGGGGTCGAGGCCGGCCTGGTCACCGCGGTCGACCTCGTGCGGGGCCTCGGGGTGCTCACCGAGATGGACATCGTCGAGGTGGACGGCGCCACCGGCTGGTACGACACGAACTACGAGGGCAAGCGCGACGCCGCCCTCGCGGGCCTCGAGGCGGGGGCCGACCTGTTCGTCGTCCACGTGGAGGCCACCGACGAGGCGGGCCATGCCGGCGACGTGGAGGAGAAGGTGCGGGCCCTGGAGAACTGGGACCGGCGCATCCTCACCGACCTCGTGGCGGGTCTCGACGCGATGGGGGACTGGCGCCTGCTCCTCCTGCCCGACCACGCCACTCCGCTCGAGCTCAAGACCCACACCCCCGACCCGGTGCCGTACCTGCTGGTCGACAGTCGGGCCGACGGCCCGGGCGGGGTGTACACCGAGGAGGGCGTCGCCGACGCCGACGCCCTCCCCGGCCATGACCTCCTGCCCCGCCTACTCGGCCGGTAGTCGAACGAACCCGCGTTCCGTCAGAACAAGGGGCGGCGCGCCACGGTCGGGAAGGGACCGGGGCAGGGTGTCAGCTGGTGGGGGCCAGGTCGGCGTCGACGGTGGTGGTGTGGCTGCCGGTGACGGCGACTCGGGACGCCGCGCCCATGTTCCCCGTGTCGTGCTCGAACTCGAGGGTGTGGTTGCCCGTGGGGTCGATGAACACCTGATAGTAGTCGCCGATGTCGATGGCGGGGAGGGTGTAGTGGCCGCTGGAGTCGGTGGTGGCGCCGGCGACGGGTTGGCCGGTGTCGTAGCCGATGAGGGCGACCCAGATGCCGGCGAGCGAGGTGCCGGTCCCGGTCTCGGTGACCGTGCCTGCCACGTTGCCTTCGAGCGGGGTGAGCGCCGTGTCGGCGGTGCTGGAGGTGAAGACGGTGGTGAGCTCGCTCCAGTCGTGGGGGGTCTGCTGGTCGTCGTACCACTCGAACTGGTGGCCGGTGTCGAGGTCGAAGGTCTCGAGGTAGTGGTCGCCGCCGCCGACGCCGAGGGAGTAGTTCCCGTCCTGGTCGGTGAAGGTGGCGGCGGTGAAGCGGAAGTCGGCGGCGCGCAGCACGCCGACGAGGGCGCCGGGCTCGGGTAGCCCAGTGACGTCGTCGGTGACGTTGCCGGTCACCTGCCCGGCGGCGGGGGCGCCGGTGACGGGAGGCGGGGCGAGGAAGGCGTACGAGGAGGAACCGGCGGTGACGGTGACGGGCACGGCCGCGTTGACGTCGGAGGTGCCGCCGTAGAAGGTCGCCACGTGGGTGCCTTGGGGCATCGCCGTGACCACGAGGTAGTCCCCCGGCGCGAGGCCGTCGATGCGGAAGTCGCCGTCGGTGTCGGTGGTCGTCGCCGCCAGCGGACGGGGCACGCCGACGGGGAGCACGGCCACGACCGAGTCGGCGAGCGGGGTGTGGGTGCCCGCTTCGGTGACGATGCCTTCCACGGCGCCCGTCGGGTCTTGGAGGGCGGCGTCGACGGTGGTCGTGGCGCCCGCGACGGCGAGGACCGGGTCGGCCTGTTCGATGTCTCGATACCCGTGCCCGTCGTGCCACTCGACGACGTGCGAGAACTCGGGGTCGACGAACTCGATGGCGTAGGTGCCGGCGTCGACCGGCAGGCTGTAGTGGCCGTCGGCCCCGGTGAGCGCGCCGCCGGCGAGGCCGTAGTCCGCGGTCCGCAGGGCGATCACCCAGGTGCCCCTGAGCGGGTCGCCGGTGCCGTGCTCGGTCACCGTGCCCGCGAGCCGGCTGGCCCGCACCACGGTGTAGTGGTGGGTCACGGTTGCGGTCCTCCCCACCGTGTCCGTCGCGGTGACGGTGAAGGTGTGATCGCCCAAGCTGTCCGCGGCGATCGGAGAACCGTCTGGGACGGTGCCGTCGCACGAGGCGATGCCCGAAGAGTCCGCGCAGCTGAAGTCGGCGACGACCGCGGTGCCCTTTCCGATCACCTGGCCATCGGTGGGGGTGCGCAGGTCGATCGCCGGCGCCGTCACGTCGTGGCTGAACTTCTGGATGCGATTGTTGCCCTTGTCGACCACGTACACGTTGCCCGTACCGTCGACCGCCAACCCCCAGGGCTGCCGGAACTGGCCGTTCCGGGTTCCGCTCATGCCCCATTGCGTGAGGGGGTAGGTGCCGGTCGAGGAGTACTGCTCGACCCTGTTGCTCCTGGCGAGCGCGACGTACACGTTGCCGTTGGTCGGGTCGACGGCCACGCCCCGAGGTTGGGAGTAGTAGGAGTTGTTGCCCGTGTACCACTGCCTGAGCCAGGTGCCGTTGGCGTCGAACACCTGGATCCGGTCGTCGAACCGGTCGACGACGTAGACTTGGTCGGTGGCGTCGACCGCAACCCCCCACGGCGTGCGGAACTGGCCGTGGGCGCCCCCAGCGCTACCCCATTGCGTGAGGTAGGTGCCGTTGGCGTCGAACTTCTGGATGCGGTCGTTGGCGGCATCGGCGACATAGACGTTGCCGGAGCTGTCGATGCCCACGCCTTCGGGTCCCTGGAACTGGCCGTCACCGGATCCCGTGCTGCCCCATTGGGTGAGGTAGGTGCCGTCGGGACCGAACTTCTGGATGCGGTTGTTGTACGTGTCGGCGACGTAGACGTCGCCGTCGGCGTTCACGGCGATGCCGTCCGGTGCATGGAATTGACCATCGCCGCCCCCTGTCGTCCCCCACTGCCCGAGGAAACCGCCCCGCAGATCGAACTTCTGGACCCGATCGTTGTCGGTGTCGGTGACATATAGATGTCCCGCGCCATCCACGGCCACGCCCTGGGGCGACTGGAACTGTGCCGTGCCGGTGCCACCGGTGCCCCAGGTGCGGACGAACGTGGGTGGGACGGGAACCGGTTGGGTGCCCACGGGAACGATCACCGTGTTGGAGGTCAGAACGCCCGTCTCGTCGGTGCTCACTGTTGCGGTGTTGGCGTAGAGGCCGACGTCAGAAGCCGTGGGTGTGTACGAGCAGTCGCTGATGGACTCGGCGCCGACGGCCAGGTCGGGCAGCCTGACCGAGCAGTCCGGTGCGTGAGGGTCGGTCACGGTCACGCCGTGCAGGGCCACGGTGCCGCGGTTGGCCACCGCCACGTGGTAGTGGATCGGTTGGCCGTACCCGACTTCCATCTCCTCAGCGGTCTTGTCGATGCTGACGCTGGCTGCGGTTGCGCCGCTGGTCGAGAAGCGCTGGATGCGGTTGTTGCCGGTGTCCGCCACGTAGACGTTGCCGGAGCTGTCGATG
>CAZYPY010000241.1:0-3725 GCA_964649545.1 uncultured Microthrixaceae bacterium
CTGGCTCTCGTCGGTGTCGAGCCAGTCGGTGTAGAAGCGGCGGTCGCCGAAGGCCTCGGCGGGCAGCGGCGCCACGCCCATCACCGCGAGGCTCTCGTTCAGCCAGTCCCGGTACTGCGCCCGCCGGTCGGCGCCACCCGCGACGTTCAGCGTCTTGCCCACCGTGGCGTCGTTGCCGACCGTGCCCGCCAGCGCGGCGGCGACGTCCCGGGGGTGGGTGAACTCCACCCGGGTCTCGGGGTGCAGCTCGAACACGAAGGGGATGATCGGCACGAGGGCGACGGGCGGCGTCATGCCCAGCCGGAAGACCGTCCAGCCCAGCCCCGACGCCCGCAGCAGGCCCTCGCACTCGACCTTCTGGCGGGCGTAGGTGTCCTCGGGATGGACCTCCTCGTCGGCACGACGGGGGCCGGTCGCCTCGGCGTTGCGCCCGTAGACCTGGGCGGTCGACGTGAACGTGATGCCCGGAGGTGTCGCCGCCGACGACGCGGCGTCGATCAGCGTGCGCATGCCGCCCACGTTCACCGCGTAGGCGGCGAGCTGGTCGGCGTCGGTGCCCGGGGGGATGACCGCGGCCAGGTGCAGCACGTGGTCGACCCCGCCGAGGGCCCGGCTCAAGAGGTCGCGGTCGGTGATCGAGCCCCAGCAGCGGTCGACCCGGGCGCTGAAGCCGGCGGCCACGCCGCGGTTGGCCTTGGTGGGCAGGTCGAGGGCGCGCACCCGCAGCCCCCGGTCGACGAGCTCACGGACCGTCGCCGCGCCGACGTTGCCGCACGCCCCGGTCACCAGCACGAGCGGCCTCACGGGTCGCGCCTCACGGGAGCGCCTCCGCCAAGGCGAGCGCAGCGTCGGCGAAGGCCTCGAGGGTGATGGCCACGTCCTCGTCGGTGTGCGCGGCGGACACGAAGCACTTCTCGTGGGCTCGCAGGACCCCCCGCTCGAGCAACAGGTCGGTGAGCACGATGTTGGCGAAGGCGTCGGCGGCGAGCGACGAGCGGTGGTCGACGACCGGCTGATCCGAGAACCAGGTGTGGAACGCCGACGGCTCGCCCAGCACCTGGACCGGACGCCCGACGGCGGCGAAGGCGGCACCGATCCCGTCCATCAGGGCCCGGCCGGTGGACTCGAGGCCCTCGTAGAAGCCAGGCCGGCGCAGCTCGGCGATCACCGCCAGCGCGACGTGCATCGCCAGCGGGTTCGACGAGTAGGTGCCGGTCTGCATGGTGAAGGCCTCACCGGAGAGCCGCCGCATCGGGTCGGCGAGCTCGAGGAGGTCGGCCCGGCCGCAGATGGCGGCGAAGGGCAGGCCCCCCGAGATGGTCTTGCCGATGGCGCACAGGTCGGGCACGACGCCGTACCGCTCCTGGCCACCGCCGAGCGCGAGGCGGAAGCCGGTGACCACCTCGTCGAAGACCAGCACCGCGCCCGCGGCGACGCACGCCCGCTGGACCCCGGCGAGGAAGCCGGGCGCGGGCACGAACGTGCGCTGCATGGGCTCGACGATCACGGCCGCGAGCTCGTCGGCGTGCTCGGCGATGATCGCCTCGGTCACGGCGAGGTCGTTGTAGGGCGCGATCAGCACCTCCCCGACGACCGCCGAGGGGATGCCACCCGAGTCGGCGACCGCCGCCGGGAAGGGCGGCGGGTCCCACCGCCACTGGGTGCTCACCATGGCGTAGTCGTGCATGCCGTGGAAGGCCCCCTCGAACTTGAGCACCTTGTCCCGGCCCGTCGCCGCCCGGGCCAGGCGCAAGGCGAAGAACGTCGCCTCCGAGCCCGTCGAGTGGAACGACACCTTCTCGGCGCAGGGCACCGTCTCGCACAGCACCTCGGCCAGCTCGACCGCGGCCGCGGACAGCACCAGGTGGGACGTCCCGCCCGCGGCCGCACGCCCCAGCGCGTCCAGCACCGCCGGGTGGGCGTGGCCGAGGACGTGCGGGCCCGAGCCGAGCAGGTGGTCGACGTACTCGTTGCCGCTGCGGTCCCACAACCGGCTCCCGTGCGCCCGGTCGACCACGAACTTGTGGCCGTCGTCGAGCGACGGCCCGCGCGTGCCCTCCGGGAACAGCCGGGCCGCGGCCGCGACCAGCGCCGCCTCCTCCTCGGTCCGCGGGCGACGCGGCGCCAGGCCGCTCATGCGCCACCGCGGCCGGCGAGGTCCGGGAAGAAGCCCTCGACGTAGTCGGCGAAGCGCTCGCGGATGGCGCCGGCGGAGAGGCCGAAGTCGTCCTTGCCGTAGGTGTGCTCGCCGAACTTCCCCGGGGGGTTGTCGGACTGCCAGGTCGCCATGGTGCGCTCGGCCTCGGCCGAGAACGGCTCGTCGAAGCGCTCGTAGATCGCCGCCACCGTGCCCATGGGGTCGGCGAGCAGGTCGTCGAACCACACGTCGTGGAACTGGTGCTCGCGTCCCCGCCTCGCCGCCAGACCCCGGGACATCGCCTCCGACCACACCTCGAGCTGGTGCTGGGCGAACCGCTCGCGGTCGGGTGGGTGCTCCTGGAGCGTGCGGAAGCCCTCGCACAGCCCGACGTACGACGCGATCACCTGGGCCGGGTCGCGGTGGGTCCAGACGATGCAGGCGTCGGGGTAGACCTCGAGCAGCGCGTCGATGTGGCGCATGTGGACCGGGTACTTGAGCAACCAGCGGGTGCCCACGTCGTAGGACCCGACGAGCTGCACGAGCCGCTTGTGGCGACGGTACGACGCGACGTGGTGGTGGGTCCGGTACCACTCGGCGTAGGTGGGCACGGTGCTGGCCACCTCGAAGTAGTCGTCGGTGAAGCTCTGCGCGAGGAAGTGGCGGCACTCCTCGGGGCCCGGCGCGGTCATGTGGTGGATGGCCTCGAGCTTCTCGCCGCCGAGGTAGATCATGCGCAGCTCGGACTCGGCGGCCCGGAAGTCGTAGGCCGCCTCCCACGAGTGGCGTGGCGGCCGGGGCTGGGGGTGGGTCGCCAGCCAGTACGGGAGGCACTGCGTGTCGGGGTTCGCCCCCATCAGGTAGTGCAGGGCGGTGCTGCCGGTGCGCACGAGCCCGGTGATGACGATGGGCCGCTCGACGGGGACGTCGAGGGCCTCGGGGCGCAGGTCCCACCAGCGCTCGGCACGGAGGCGCCCCCGCAGGATGTTGACCAGGAAGTACTCGGCCATGAGCCGACCGGCGCGCGTGAAGCGGGCCTCGTGGTCGTAGCTGTGGAGCAGGATGCGCAGCGGCTCGAGGTAGGCGGGGTCGCCGAAGTCGTCCGCCCCGCCCTCGCAGGCGATGGCCCGCTCGTGGAGCTCCTGCTCGCGGTCCGCCCACCGAGGGATCGTGCCGAGCACCGCCATGGCCGCCGAGTGTAGGAGTGCGGCGTGCGCCCGGCCGTCGGCTCGACCGGCCCCGTGGACGAGCCGTCCCGGCGCGCGCCGTTGCCGCGGTGCCGGACACCGTTGCTCTGGCGTCGGCTTGACTGGGCCCATGCCGGACGCGCCCGACCTCCCCGTGCACCCCGACGCCCCCGGGTGGTTCCGCCGAGCCCTCGCCGTCCCCTTCGAGGACCGCACGGTCGAGGTGGAGGGCGCCGCTGTCCACTACCTGGCGTGGGGCGAGCCGGGGCGCCGCGGGCTGGTCTTCGTGCACGGGGGCGGCGCCCATGCCCACTGGTGGACCCACGTGGCCGCCACCTTCGCCTCCCGCTACCGGGTGCTGGCCCTCGACCTCTCTGGTCACGGCGACAGCGGCCACCGTG
>CAZYPY010000242.1:0-3718 GCA_964649545.1 uncultured Microthrixaceae bacterium
AACCATTGGATCAGTGTCACACTCGGGCGGTACTGTTGAGGGCATGGGAGAGAGCAACGACACGGCCGCCGACGGGCGGGTGCTGACGGGGCGGGAGCGGGCCGACCTCGAGATCGAGCGGATCATCGCCAAGCGGGGCCTGACCGGCGAGAAGGCCGACGAGCTGCGGGAGCTGCACGCCGCCACCGCCGACTTCGCCGCCAGCAGTCACGCCGACACCACCCGGGCCCAGTACGGCCGCCTGTGGGACGACTTCGCCAACAACTTCTGCGCCGGGTACGGGGTGGCGGCGCCGACCGCCGACCCCGACGAAGCCGCCGAGATGGTCCGCCTGTACCTCGGCTGGCTGTCGAAACGGGGGAAGCTCCGCCGGACCGGCACCGACGCCAAGGGCCGGCGGGTGTACGAGCCGACCGGCGAGCCGCTCCACCCGGGCGTGCTGAACCAGGTGAAGGCCGCGATCGCTGACCGCTACGCCGACGCCGGCCTCCCCGACCCGACGGCCGCCCGGGCGGTGAAGAACGTCACGAAGAACTACCGCCGCCAAGTGAGGGGCGACCATCACGACAACGCGTCGGCACCGGTGCTGCTCGCCGACGTCGCCCGGATCGCCGCTGCGCTCGCCTCGCCGCCGGTCGAGGCCCGCATGGTGCTCGCTCTGCGGGCCCTGGCCGACGCCGGCGTCACCCAGGCCGACCTCGCCCGCGTGCAGGGCTGGCACCAGCTCACCGCCGCCGACGAGACGGTGAAGCTGACCGTGCAGCGCACCCCGAAGAAGCCGTCGGTCACCGTGACCGTCACCGACACGGCGGCGGCCGCCGCCGTCGCCGCCTACGCCATCGTGGCCGACCTGACGCTGCCGGTGTGGCCGGGTCGCCCGAAGGACGGGGTGGTCCGCCCGATGGACCGCACGACGATCGGGCGGACCATCGAAGCCGCCGACTCCGTCACCGACACCGAGCTGCTCGCCGCCGACGACGAGGCCGTCCGTGACGGCTGCCTCATCGTGGTCGGCTGGTGGTGGGCGCTGCGGGCCTCCGAGGCCGAGGCCCTGCTGTGGCAACACGTCCGCCGCATCCACCGGGACGGCCAGGTCGCCGGGGTCGAGCTGTTCGTGCCGCGGGCGAAGAACGACCAGACCGGCAAGGGCCACCGGGTCGTGGTCGCCGCCAAGCCCGCCGAGCCGATCATCTGCGTCGACGCGTGGCTGACCCGCCTCGAAGCGGTCACCTGCCGCCGCCTCGGCCTGCCCGCCGGCACCGACCTCACCAGTCACCCCGCCACCAAGGACCGCGGCATCTTCCCCGCCTGGGACAAGGGCGCCGCCGACCGCGAAGCCGCCGCTGTCGCCGCCGGGAAGCCGGTGTGGGGCCTCGCCAGCGAAGGGCTCTCCGAGCGGCTCCGGGAAGCCGCCGAGCGGGCGGCGGTCATCCTCGAGCCGCTCTCCTGGCACGGCCTCCGGGCCGGGTTCGTGACCGAGATGCTCGACCGGGGCGCCGCCCCATCCCGGATCGCGAAGCACACCCGCCACGGGGACGTCGGCAGCCTCCAGATGTACGACCGGCCCCGCGACCCGCTGGCTGGGGTCACCGCCGGGGTGAGCGTCGACGTCGACCTCGACGTCGACCTCGACTTCCCCGAGGCCGACAGCGACGCGGTCGCCCGGGCCCTCGACGACCTCGGCCTCGGCTGATGTCCATCCGCCCCGCCGGCCCCTGTGACACACTGACCTCCGTGTCTCTGTGTTCCCGTGGAAGCGTGAAGGCGTGATCGTGGCGGTGGCCGCCACCAAGGGCGGTGTCGGCAAGACCACCCTCGCGGTCGGGCTCGCCGAGGCCCTCGCCGCCCGCGGCGACGGCACCGTGGTCCTGGTCGACCTCGACCGCCAGGCCGAAGGCGGCGCCGCCGACTGGGCGGACCTCGCCGACGACCCCGGCCCGCCGCTCGCCGCACAGGTCGCCACCGGCACCACCGGCGACCTCGCCGGCCTCGCCCGCCTCGACGCCGCCCACATCGTCCTCGACACACCCCCCGCCGGGCCCGACGTGACCCGAGCCGCGATCGCCGCCGCCGGCCTGTGCGTCGTCGCCGCCGGCGCACGGGCCGCTGACCTGCGCCGGGTCGCCGGTGTCGCCGCCGCCGCCGGCGACACGCCCGTCGTCGTGGCCCTCACCATGACCCGACCGGGGTTCGCCGCCACCGACGAAGCCCGCGATGCGCTCACCGCCGCCGGGATGACCGTCGCCGCCGCCACGATCCCGCTCCGAGAGCGGATCGCCCGGAGCTTCGGCCGGAACCTGACCCCCGCAGCGCTCGCCCCGTTCGCCGCTCTCGCCGACGAGCTCGTCCCCACCACCAAGGAGAAGTGATCCCATGGCCACCCGCTCGCTCGGCTCGATGGTCACCGCCCCCGACGTCGACCCCGACCTCGGCCACATCGACCACCTCGACGCCGCCTTCCGCTCTCCAGCGAAGGAGAACACCAAGCGACTCACCCTCGATGTCACCCCGGAGCTGCACCGCTGGCTGCTCTCCCAGCGGCTCACCCGAGACGTGACCGCTGCTGCGCTCCTCCGGGCGCTCGCCCACCTCGCCGCCGTCGACCCCAAGCTCCTCGACCGGGCCGTCGCCCAAGCCGAGACCGACGCCGCATCATGAGCACCCACAAGTCGCCTGCCCGCCGCCGCCGGGACAACGCCCGCCGCCGCCGGCAGGAGAAGCGGTGGGCGTCGAAGGCCAGCGACGTCACCACCCGCACGGCCACCCCCGAGGAGCTCGCCCGGATGCGCGGCGAACCCGAACCCGAACCCGAGAAGGGGACCGACCAATGAACCCCACCACGCTCGCGGCGACGGTGGACCACGTCGTCGCCGTCGCCGCCGCCGCCGGCAAGAAGCTCTCCGAGGCCGACACCCGTGCGGCGCTGATCGACCCGATCCTCGACGCGCTCGGCTGGGACACCCGCGACCTGTCGATCGTGCGGCGCGAGGTGCCGGTGCCCGGCGGCACCACCGTCGACTACGGGCTCCTCGGCGACGACGGCAAGCCCCGCCTTCACGTCGAGGCCAAGAAGCTCGGCGGGCTCCTCGACATCAAGACCGTCGCCCAGACCGTGAACTACGCCAACGGCGCCGGGGTCCCCTGGTGCGTGCTGACCGACGGCATCCGGTGGCGGGTGTTCTGGACCCTTGCCCCGGTGGCGATGGACCGCAAGGGTGTCTTCGACATCGACCTGGCCGACCCCGAAGCCACCGACGCCGACCGGGCCGAGGCGCTCGCCCAGCTCGCCCTCCTCGCCCGCCACCGGGTCGAGGCCGGCGACCTCGATGAGCGGGGTCGCAGCCTGTTCGACGCCGCCGCCATCGGCGGTGTCCTCGACAGCCTGTTCACTGAGCCGCCCGCAGAGCTGGTCTCCCTGGTCGCCTCTCGCCTCGACCACCGCGTTGACGATGACCGGGTTCGGGACGCGCTCATCCGGGTCGGCGGCCGGCTGTTCACCGACACTCCACCGCCGCCCCCGGTCACCACGACCGCCGCCTCGAAGCCACCCGGCAGCCGCAAGCAGGGCCCCCGCCGACCCCACACCTACGAAGAGCACTTCGGCTCGGCCAGCGCCGCGGTCGTCGACCTCTACGAGCGGTTCCACGAAGCCGTCATGGCCAAGGACCCCCGCATGGTCCGCGAGTTCAAGGCGAAGGCCGTCAACTACGCCCTCGGC
>CAZYPY010000243.1:0-3690 GCA_964649545.1 uncultured Microthrixaceae bacterium
CGTAGGAGAGCTCACCGCCCCCGAAGCGACCGAGGGCGAGCACCGCGAACGGGATCGTGGGGTGGAGGGCGCCGAGGGCGGCCTCCAGGGTGGCCTCGGCGATCGCCGTCAGGTCGCGCCCGACCGTGCGGACGTCGTCGACGTCCATCACGTCGCGCGCGGCCACGCCGAGCAGGTGACGACGCCGCCACCGGCGGAGCGCCAGTTGGCGCTCGTCGCGATCGGGCCGCCACTCGAGCGCCTTGGTGGCGCTGTCCACGAGCTCGTCCCTCGGCCGGGTCCGCAGCGCGTCCGGGTCGGACAGGCGGGGGACGAGGTCGGGCTCGCGACCCAGGATCTCGCCGAGGAGCCGGCTGGTGCCGAGCAGGCCGCAGAGCCGTTGCGCGACCTCGGGGGACTCCCGGAACGTGGCCGCCAGGCGACCGGTACGAGCGGCGTCCGAGGCCAGGTTGCGCAGGCCGAGCAGACCGAGGTCGGGGTCCGGCGACGCCGACAGCCAGTCGAGGAGCAGGGGCAGCACCTGCTGCATCAGGCGGGACGAGCGGGTGAGGCCCCTGGTCAGCTCGGACACCGCCTGGCGGGTGCGGGCGGCATCGGTGAAGCCGAAGGCCGCGAGCCGGGCCTCGACGGCCTCGTCGGTGAGCGCGCCCTCGGCGTCCGCGAAGGCCTCGAGCAGCGGTCGGAAGTAGACCCGCTCGTGGATGGCGCGGGCGGTCGCCCGGTGGGCGGCGAGGTCGCGGTCGAGCTGGTCGAGGTCGCTCTCCACGACCGTGCTCCGGTACCCGAGGTTGCGGGCCAGGTGGCTGCGCTCGGCCTCCCCGGTGGGGACCGCGTGGACCTGCTGCTCGTCCACCAGCTGGAGGCGGTGCTCGACCTCGCGCAGGAAGCGGTAGGCGTCGGCGAAGCCCCGGGCGTCGTCGGGGTCGACGTAGCCCGCCTCGGCCATCTCCGACAGGGCGACGAGGGTGGTCGGCGAGCGCAGCTCGGGGTCGAGGCGCCCGTGGACGAGCTGGAGGAGCTGGATCGAGAACTCGATGTCACGGATGCCGCCGCGGCCGCGCTTGACCTCGCGCTCGGTGAGGCCCTTCTTGGCCACCTCGGTCTCGGCACGCTCCTTCATGGCCCGCACCGAGCGCAGGTCGTCGGCGCTGAAGTGCCGGGACCAGAGCCGCTCGGTCGCGGCGGCGTGGTACGCCGCGCCGAGCTCGGCGTCGCCGGCGACGGGGCGGGCCTTGAGGAGCGCCTGGAACTCCCAGGGCTGGGCCCACTTGTCCCAATAGGCCTCGTAGGAGGCGACCGACCGCGCGAGGGGGCCGTCCCGGCCCTCGGGCCGCAGGTTGGCGTCGACCCGGAAGCACCGCCGGGCGTGCTCGAGGACGTTGCGGGCGGCGCGGGCCATCGAGATGTGCTCGCCCTCGCCGACGAACATGACGTCGATGTCGCTGGCGTAGTTGAGCTCGTCGCCACCCAGCTTCCCCATGCCGATCACCGCGAGGTGCTCGGCCTCGGCCAGGGTGCACGCCGCGGTCAGCACGTCGCGCCCGAGGGCGGCGATCAGGGCGCCGGTCTGCTCGAGCGCGTCCCGTCGTGTGAGGTCGCGGGCCGCGATGCGCAGGTACTCCAAGCGCTTGGTCGCCACCAGCCGCTCGGGCGTCTCGGCGCTGACCGCGACCGGGGTGTCCAGGTCGGCGAGCACGTCGAGGGCGGCGGCGTCGGCCTCCACGTGGCGGGTCAAGGACCGGCTCGCCGAGGACACCGCCAGCAGTGCGGCCAGTGCTGGAGGATCCGCGGCCAGCCTCTCGGCGGCCTCCGGGTGGGCCGCGATCGTGCGCTCGAGCGCGTTGCGGGCCAGCTCGGGCACGGCCGCACCCTCGACCGCCGCCTCGAAGGCATCGTCGAGCGCCGCGTCGGTCCCGCCGGTCACGCCGTCGAGTCTGCCAGCGGTCGGTCCTAGGCTGACGCGGTGACGACGTTGCGGGTGGCGCTGTGCCAGCTCAACCCGGTGGTGGGCGACCTCGAGGGCAACGCCGCCAAGGTGCTCGGAGCGCTGCGCGAGGCGGAGCGCGCCGGCTGCCACCTGGCGGTCTACGGCGAGCTGGTGATCACCGGCTACCCGCCCGAGGACCTGCTGCTGAAGCCCCGCTTCGTGGCGGACAACCGCGCCGCCCTCGACCGCATCGCCTCGGAGACCGGGGACTGTGTGGCCCTGGTGGGCTTCGTCGACCAGGTCGCCGAGCAGGACCGACCGGACGAGCCCGGCGAGCGGCCGCTCTACAACGCCGTCGCCGTCTGCGCGCAGGGACGCGTCATCGAGGTCTACCGCAAGCGGCTCCTGCCCAACTACGCGGTGTTCGACGAAGAGCGCTACTTCGCACCCGGCACGGACACCCTGGTCCTCCACGAGATCGGCGGGGTGAAGGTGGGCGTCACCATCTGCGAGGACGCCTGGAGCGCCAGCGGGCCGATCCCACGCCTCGCCGCCGGCGGGGCCGAGGTCATCGCCAACCTCAACGGCTCGCCCTACTACGAGGGTCGTCTCGCCCAGCGCGAGACGATGTTGGCGGGCCGAGCGTCCGGCGCCGATTGCCCGATCGTCTACGTGAACCAGGTGGGCGGCCAGGACGAGCTCGTCTTCGACGGCGGCTCGCTGGTGCTCGACGGTTCCGGTGAGCTGGTGGCCCGCGGGCCGCAGTTCGTCGAGGAGGTCCGGGTCGTGGACCTCGATCTCGCCGCCCGCGAGGGCACCGAGCCCCTCCGGGTCGTACCGGTCACCGGCCCCCGCCCGGTCGAGGGCCCGACCCGCGCTCCCGAGGTGCTGCCGCCGCTCGGCCGGGCCGAGGAGGTCTACCGGGCCCTCGTGCTCGGCACCCACGACTACGTCACCAAGAACGGCTTCGGCGACGTCGTCATCGGTCTCTCCGGCGGGATCGACTCGACCCTCGTCGCCGCCATCGCGGCGGACGCGCTCGGCCCCGACCGGGTGCACGGGGTGCTCATGCCGTCGCGCTACTCGAGCGAGCACTCGGTGTCCGACGCCGAGGCCCTCGCCGACGCCCTCGGGATCGAGCACCGGATCATCCCGATCGAGGACGCCCACAAGGGGTTCGAGGCGATGCTCGCCGCGTCCTTCGCCGGTCGCGAACCGGATCTCACCGAGGAGAACCTGCAGTCCCGCATCCGGGGCACGGTGCTCATGGCCTTGTCGAACAAGTTCGGCTGGCTCGTTCTGTCGACCAGCAACAAGAGCGAGGCAGCGGTCGGCTACGCCACCCTCTACGGCGACACGGTCGGCGGCTACTCGGTGATCAAGGACGTGCCCAAGCTGCTCGTCTACGAGCTGTGCCGCTGGCGCAACGAGCGGGCCGCGGCCGAGGGTGAGGGCCCGGTCATCCCCGAGAACGTGCTCACCAAGCCGCCGTCGGCCGAGCTTCGCCCCGGCCAGCGAGACGACCAGAGCCTCCCTCCTTACGACGAGCTCGACCCGGTGCTCGAGGCCTACGTCGAGCAGGACCGCACGGCGGCGCAGCTGGTGGCCGACGGCTTCGACGCCGAGCTGGTCGCCAAGGTCGCCCGTCTCGTCGACCGGGCCGAGTACAAGCGCCGCCAGTCGCCCCCGGGGCCCCGGGTCACCCCGAAGGCCTTCGGCAAGGACCGGCGCCTCCCCATCACCAACCGCTACCAGGGCTGACC
>CAZYPY010000244.1:0-3683 GCA_964649545.1 uncultured Microthrixaceae bacterium
CGCCGGCGCTGGATCACGACGTAGACGGCGAGGAGCGCAAGGGGTGCCAGCAGGAGCAGCAGCCACTGCGGCGAGAGGAAGGACGCGGCGAACAGCGCGGAGGACGGAGGCTCGGTCATGGCAGGGGCCTCGGGAGGGTCTCGACCCGCTGCCGGCGCAGGGTCACGAAGCGCACGAGGTCGAGCAGCCAGTCCCGGTCGGTGCGCAGGACCAGGTGGTCGGCACCGGCGCCGCGGATGGCCTGGGCGATCTCGGCCCGCTGCTGGCGGGCGCCGTCGGCGTAGCGGGCGCGGAGGCGCTCGCTGGTGCGGATCTCCCGGCGCTCGCCGGTCTCGGCGTCGACGAGGTCGAGCACGCCGACGGCGGGCAGCTCGAGCTCACGGGGATCGATGACCTCGATCGCGAGGCATTCGTGGCGGGTGGCGAGGAGGCGTAGGGGGTGGGCCCAGTCGTCGGGCCCGAGGAAGTCGGAGATGACCACGGCCAGGCCGCGCCGACGGGCGAGGCCGCTCACCCGCCGCAGCGCCGCACCGAGGTCGGCGGGGCCGGCGCCTCCGTCGGGGCCGTCGTGGCCGGTGGGGGCGGTGACCAGCTGGTGCAGCACGCCGAGGAGGTGGGCGCGTCCGCCGCGGGCCGGGAGGGTGTCGATCCCGGCGCCCCCGGCGGCGAGGACGCCGAAGCGGTTCCCCGTGCGGGCGGTGAGGAAACCGACCGCTGCGACCGCGGCGACGGCGAGGTCGCGCTTCTCGCAGGCGGCGGTGCCGAAGTCGAGGCTGGGGGACCGGTCCACGACCACCCACGTCTCGAGCTCGCGGTCGGCGATGGTCTCGCGGACGTAGGGCTCCTGCATGCGGGCGGTCACGTTCCAGTCGATGCGGCGGACGTCGTCCCCGGCCTGGTAGCCCCGGGTCTCACCGGGCTCGCTGCCGTGGCCCGGCACGAGCCCCCGGTAGTCGCCCTGGAGCATGCCGTCGAGCCGGCGCGTGATGTCCAGCTCGAGTCGACGCAGGATCTGCTCGGAGGCGCCGCCGAGGGTGGGCGGGGTGTTCACGGGGTCAGGCACTCCGCTCCGCGTCGTCGCCCGGGCCCGACTCGGGTGCGGCCGGGTCGGTCTCGGCGCGCTCCGGCCCTCTGTCGGCGGCGGCGGCCGCGGGCTCGGTCGCGACGTCGGTCGGCACGTCGGTCGCGGGGACCTCGCCGGCGGGCGCCGGCGGCGGGGGGGCGACGGTCACGGGCGAGGGTGCGGGAGGGGCCGCCGGCACGGGGTGGGCGTGGTGGGCGTGGGACGGCACCTGACCCACGCGGGCAGGGTCCTGGGAGGGTGCCACCCGCGGCGCCGGGACCGTGGACAGGATGCGGACGAGCACCTGGTCGGCGCTGATGGACTGGGCGAGCGCCTCGTAGGAGAGCACCAGCCGGTGGCGCAGCACGTCGGGGGCCACGTCGAACACGTCCTGGGGCAGGGCGTAGCTGCGGCCCCGCAACAGGGCGAGGGCCCGCGCGCCGGCGAGCAGGCCGAGGCTGGCGCGCGGGCTGGCCCCGTACGCGATGAGCTCGCTGATGTCGGCCAGGCCGTGGGCGGCGGGGTCGCGGGTGGCCAGGACCAGGCTGACCGCGTAGTCGACGACGGCGCGGTCCACGTAGACCGTGTCGGTGGCGGCCTGCAGGCGCAGCAGGTCGTCGGGCGTCAGCACCGGCGACGGTACCGGCGGGGCCACCCCCATGCGGTAGACGATCTCGACCTCCTCGGCGGGCGACGGGTAGCCGAGGACCACCTTCATCAGGAAGCGGTCGCGCTGGGCCTCGGGCAGGGGGTACACGCCCTCGCTCTCGATCGGGTTCTGGGTGGCCAGCACGAGGAAGGGATCGGGGGCGGGGAAGGTCTGGCCGCCGATCGACACGTGGTGCTCGGCCATGACCTCGAGCAGGGCGGACTGGACCTTGGCGGGGGCCCGGTTCACCTCGTCGGCGAGGACGAAGTTGGCGAAGATCGGGCCGAGCTCCACGTCGAACTGCTCGCTGGAGGCCCGGTAGATGCGGGTGCCCACGATGTCGGCGGGAAGCAGGTCGGGGGTGAACTGGAGCCGGGTGTAGGTGCAGCCCGACACGGTGGCGAGGGTCTCGATGGCGAGGGTCTTGGCCAGGCCGGGCACGCCCTCGAGCAGGCAATGGCCCCGGGCCAGCAGGCAGACCACGAGGCGCTCGAGGGCCCGCTCCTGACCGACGATCACCTTCTTGACCTCGAAGAGGGCGGTCTCGAGCAGGCGGGCGGTCTCGGCGGCGTCCGCCGGCGTGATCGGCGTCGGGGCGGTGCTGGCGGTCGGGTCGGCCGCGTGGTCCATCGGGCGCTCCTGTCCGTGGGGGCGAGGCCACGCTAGAGCGCGCCGCCGAAAATCCGTGTGAGGTGGCGGCCGGCCACCCGCCACCCGCCACGGTCGGCGCCCAGGTGACACGATGGTGACGTGGCGGTGACGCGCCGGCGGGGGGCCGGTGAACCATGGGTCGACGACGCGGGCCGGCACGCCGCGGCCGCGGCGGTCGAGCGCGCCGGCCTCGGTCCCGTCGACCGGGTCGACCCCCTCGGGGGCATGACCAACCGCAACTACCGCGTCGACACCCTGCTCGGTGCCTTCGCGGTCCGGCTCCCGGGCGCTGGCAGCGACGCCTACATCGACCGGGGCGCGGAGGCGCACAACGCCCGGGTTGCCGCCGACCTCGGGCTGAACTGCGACGTCGTCCACCTCGACCCCGACGGCACGATGGTGTGCCGCTTCGTCGAGGGTGAGGTGGTGGTCCCGGAGGATCTCGCCGGCGACGGCGATCGCCTCGAGCGGCTGGCCCGCGCGCTGTGGCGCCTGCACACGGTCGCGCCACCGTTCCGCGGCCGCTTCGACCCGGTCGCCGAGGCACGCCGTCACCGCGGTGCGCTCGCCGCGGGCCGCGGCGCCGTCCCCGCCGTCGCCGATGACCTGCTCGCTGAGATCGCCTCGTTCGACCTGGCCGCGCCCCTGGCTCCGTGCCACAACGACGCCTGGCCCCCCAACGTGGTGTTCCGTGCCGACGGCGGGCTGGTCCTCGTCGACTGGGAGTACTCGGCCATGAACGACCCGGCCTGGGACCTCGCTCACCTGTCGGTCGAGTGCGGCCTCGACGACGACGACCACGAGCGCCTGCTCCGGGCCTACGCCGGCGGACCACCCCCGGCCGACCTGCGCCGCCGGGTCGGCCTGCTCCGCGGCGTCAGCGACGTGGTGTGGGGCCTGTGGGCCCTGGTGCAGCACGCCGACGCCAACCCCGCGACCGACTTCGCGTCCTACGCCGCCGCCCGCCTCCGTCGCGCCCCGACCTGGTGGTGAGCCGGGTGGGGGGACCGGCGGGCGTCAACGCCGCTCGACGCCGTCCTCGGTGATGTAGCCGGTCACCAGCGCGGCCGGGGTCACGTCGAAGGCCCGGTTCTGGGCCTGCACGGTGGGCGGCGCGATGCGCACCCCGGCCAGGCTCGTGACCTCGTCGCCGTCGCGCAGCTCGATGGGGATGGACGCGCCGTCGGGGGTGTGGGGGTCGAAGGTCGAACGGGGGGCGGCCACGTAGAAGGGGATGCCGTGGTGGTGGGCCAGCACGGCGACGTTGTAGGTGCCGATCTTGTTGGCCACGTCGCCGTTGGCGGCGATGCGGTCGGCGCC
>CAZYPY010000245.1:0-3675 GCA_964649545.1 uncultured Microthrixaceae bacterium
CACACGAGCGGCTTCCCCTACGCCCCGCTCGGCCCGCCGGAGTGGGCCGAGCGCGACCGCCGCCTCGTGCGCATGGCCTCCTGGCGGCTCAACTGGGACCCGGGCAGCCGCTTCGAGTACCACGCCACCTCCGCCCACTGGGTGCTGGCCGAGATCATCGAGCGCCTCGACGGCGAGGACTACCGGGACGCGGTGCACCGCCGCGTGGTGGCGCCCCTCGGCCTCGAGCGCTTCGGGCTCGGGATCCCGCCCGTCGATCAGGGCGACGTCAAGCGGGTGGTCAAGACCGGTGAGCCGCCCACCGCCGCCGAGATCGAGGCGGTCACCGGGATCAAGGGCGTCACCCTCGACGTGCTGACCGGCGGGCTCACCGACGACATGTTCGTGATGCTCAGCGCCCCCGAGAACGTCGCGGTGGGCGTGCCCGGCGCCGGCGGCGTCTCGACCGCGGCCGACGTGGCCCTCTTCTACCAGGGGCTCCTGGCCAATCCCGGCGGGCTCTGGGACCCGGCGATCCTCGCCGACGTGACGACCAACGTCCGCAACTCCTTCCCCGATCCGATGCTGGGCGTGCCGGCCAACCGCACGATCGGCCTGGTGCTCGCCGGCGACGACGGCAAGGCCGCGATGCGCGGCATGGGCCACACGGTGTCGGCGGGCACGTTCGGCCACAACGGCGCCGGCGGGCAGCTGGCGTGGGCCGACCCGGCCACCGGCCTGTCGTTCTGCTACCTGACCAACGGGATCGACGCCCACCTCATCCGTCAGTGGCGGAGGGGGCCGAGCCTGAGCAACCGGGCCGCCGCCTGCGCCAGGTGACACCATGGGCGTCCCGGGCGCGGCGGCCCCGGGCTGATCGCATCACGAGAGGAGCGGGGGGATGAACCGACTGGCGCCGATCGACGCGGCCTTCCTCTACATGGAGACGCCGAGCAGCCCCATGCACGTGACGGGGGTCATCATCGTCGACCCCTCCACCATGCACGGGGGCTACTCGTTCGAGGCCATCCGCGACATGCTGTCCACGAGGATCCACCTCCTGCCGCCGTACCGGCGACGCCTGCTCACCGTGCCGTTCCACCTGAACGACCCGGTGTTCATCGAGGATCCCGACTTCGACATCGACAACCACGTGCGGCGCATGGCGGTGCCGCCGCCGGGCGGGCGCGAGGAGCTCGGCGAGATCATCGGCGACATCGCCGGCCGGGCCCTCGACCGCGGCAAGCCACTGTGGGAGACCACCGTCGTCGAGGGTGCGGCGGACGGCACGGTCGCCCTGATCTGCAAGGTCCACCACGCCTGCATCGACGGTGTGACCGGCGCCGACCTGATGAGCCAGCTGTTCGACCTCGAGCCGGACGCCCCCGCGCCCCCACCGCCCGAGGAGGAGTGGGTCCCCGACCGGGTGCCCTCCGACCTCGAACTGCTCGCCGAGGGTGGCCGCGACCGCCTGCTCGACCCCCTGCGGGGCCTGCGGGGCATCGGCCGCCTCGGCACCACCATCGTGCGCACCGCCACCTCCGCACTCGGCCGTGACGGCGACGAGCGGGCGCCGGCGATGCCCTTCACCGCCCCGAAGACCAAGTTCACCGGCGCCCTCACCCAGCACCGGTCGGTCGCGTTCGGCCAGGCCGACTTCGAGGACCTGCACGTGGTGAAGAAGGTCTTCGACGTGAAGATCAACGACGTGGTGCTGGCCGCCTGCACGATGGCCCTGCGCCGCTACCTCGAGGAGCACGACGACCTCCCCGACAAGCCCCTGGTCTCCATGGAGCCGGTGTCGGTGCACGGCGAGGGCCAGCAGGAGGGCACCAACCAGGTCTCGAGCATGGCCGTACGCCTCCCGGTGCAGCTCGAGGACCCCGTCGATCAGCTCCTCGAGATCCGCGAGGACACCAAGGCGGCCAAGGAGATGCACAACGCCATCGGCGCCGACGTGCTGCGCGACCTCACCCAGTTCGCCCCGCCCGTGCTGTTCAACCGGGCCATGCGCCTCTACTCCAGCATGGGCCTGGCCAGCCACCACCGCCCCGTCCAGAACCTCGTCATCTCCAACGTGCCCGGCCCGCCCATCCCCCTCTACTGCGCCGGCGCCCGCGTGGTCGCCGTCTACCCCTTCGGACCGCTGATCGAGGGGGCGGGCATCAACATCACCGTGCTGTCCAACATGGGCAACATGGACTTCGGCGTCATCGGCTGCACCGAGACCGCGCCCGACCTGTGGGACCTGGCCGACCACTTCGGCCGGGCGGTCAAGGAGCTGCGCGCCGCGGCCGACGCGGTGGCCGCGGCCGGCGAGGATCCGGCCAAGGCCGACTGACCCCGTCGCTACCCGCCGCCGGGGGTGGCGACGGTCTTGGCCCAGCGGTAGTCGGCCTTGCCCACAGGTGACCGCACGACCTCGTCGACCACGGTGATCGAGCGCGGGACCTTGTACCCCGCCAGGTGGGCGCGGGCGTGCTCGACCAGGGCCTCGTCGTCGAGCGTCGCACCCGGCGACGGGGCCACCACGGCGGCGACGGTCTGGCCCCAGCGCTCGTCGTCGAGGCCGACGACCACGGCGTCGTAGACCGCGTCGTGGGCCTTGAGGACGGCCTCGACCTCCTCGGGGAAGACCTTCTCGCCACCGGTGTTGATGCAGACCGAACCGCGACCGAGCAGGGCGATGGTGCCGTCCGGCTCGACCGACGCCATGTCGCCGGTGACCACCCAGCGCTCGCCGTTCGCCTCGACGAAGGTCGCCGCCGTCTTCTCGGGGTCCTTGTGATAGCGCAGCGGGATGTGGCCCCGAAGCGCCACCCGCCCGACGACCCCGGACCCCGGCTCGACCGGCCGCAACTCGTCGTCGAGGACCGCGGTGTTGGCGTCGAGGGGGCTGAACCGGGGCGGGCCGTCGTCCCCCTCCTCCGCGGTGAGGCCCTGGCGGTTGCCCTGCGCGCCCGTCTCCGACGAGCCGAAGCCGTCGTTCACCACGCAGTTCGGGAACGTCGTGACGAGGCGCCGGCGCAACGCCGGCGTCAGGGGGGCGCCGCCGGACCCGATGGCCAGCAGGGACGAGGTGTCGTAGGTGTCGGCCCCGCCCGCCGCGTCCCAGCCGTCGAGCAGGGGTCGGGCCACGGCGTCGCCCACCACCACCAGCAGGTTGACCCCCTCGTCGCCGACCGCCCGCCAGATCGCGTCGGGGTCGAGCGAGCCGGGCATCAGCACGACCTTGCCGCCGGCGTAGAGCCACGACATCGAGGTCCACTGGGCCGCCGCGTGCATGAGGGGGGCCACCGGCAGGAACGTGAACGGCGTGTCCGTGTCCTGGACCCGCTCGAGCAGCTCCTCGGGACGTTCGACGACGCCGGCGTACCGGGTGGGGTCGCCGCCGCCGATGCAGGCGAAGAACGCGTCCTCCTGGCGCCAGACCACGCCCTTGGGCATGCCGGTGGTGCCGCCCGTGTAGAGCACGTAGTGGTCGTCGCCGCTGCGGGGAGCGAAGTCCCGCTCGGGCGAGGCCGCGGCCAGCACGGTCTCGTAGTCCTCCGCGCCGTCGACCGGGACCGTCCCGTCGGCGACGGCGAGATAGGTGGTCAGCCCCGGGACCCGGGGGGCCACCTCGGCGACGCGGTCGGCGAATTCGGCGTGGTGGACGAGGGCGACGAGGTCGGCGTCGTCGAACAGGTAGGCCAG
>CAZYPY010000246.1:0-3643 GCA_964649545.1 uncultured Microthrixaceae bacterium
GGCGCGCCGCGGCCCGGTGGCGGGGGGTCACGACGGGCGGGTCACGACGGGCGGGTCACGACGGGCGGGACCCGGCGTGCGACCGGCTCGGGCCGGGCCGCGGCGGCGTGATCGCCGGATCGGTCGTGGGAACGCGAGGCGGCCGAGGCCCTGGCCGCCGGTCAGGACGCTTCGAACACCATGCGGGTGTTCCCGATGGTGATCTGGTCGCCGTCGTTCAGGACCTGCTGGGCGACCCGCACGCCGTTGACCTTGACCCCGTTGGTCGAGCCCTGGTCGACGATGACGAAGCCGTTGCCCTGGGCACGGATCTCGGCGTGGTGACGGCTGACGTTGGGGTCGTTGAGGGTGATGTTGCACTCCGGGAGCCGCCCGATGGACAGCGGCCGCTCGCCCAGGGGCACCCGCTGGCGGGTGGGGAGGATGAGCGACCCCGCCCCGAGGCCGCCCTCGCCCTCGGCCAGCTCGGCGTCGATCGAGAAGGTGCCGGTGCGCAAGCGGTCGGACTGGGCGAGGGTGACGCGGACGGGCCCGACGAAGCGGTAGCCCTCGTCACGCGCGTGCTCGCGGGCGGTCTCGGCGAGCTCGGACTCGAGCCGGTCGGACATCGAGGCGAACCGCTCGACGTCGGCGGGGCTGAGCCACACCGTGAACTGGTTGGGGACGATCGTGCGCCCGCTCACGTCGACCGAGCGGTCGGCGTCCATCTCCCGGGTGAGGCGTCGGCCGAGCTCGACCGGGCGCAGACCGGACTTGAAGGCCCGGGCGAACGTGCCCTCCACCATCTGCTCGAGACGGTTCTCGAAGCCCTTGATGACCACGAAGCTCACGATAGCGACTGCCCTTCCGGCGAGGACGGGCCGGCCCCCACCACCGCGGCACCGACGTCGCCACGGCGGGGCATCACCCCGCCGAGGGTCGGCGTCGGGGAGACTCGTCGGGTCCGACCGACGGAGGGGACCAGCGCCAGGTGACTGGGCACCATCCGGACATCGAGGTTGCCGTCGACCGACGGGCCGAACGGCTGTTGCGGGCCGGGATCGCGGCCATGGCGGTGGTGACCCTGGTCGGCCTGGCCCTCCTCCGCCCCGGCGACGGCGACCCGGCACCCGACGGCGCGCCCTTCGCCGTCGACCACGCCGACGCCACGATCGTCGGCTTCTCGCTCGCGCCGTGCGCGGGCACCCGGCCCGAGGACGACATCGACTGCTTCGAGTACGACATCGAGGTCACGAGCGGTCCCACCGCCGGCGAGCGCGCCTCGTTCCAGCAGGCGGTGTCCGAGGGCGGGGTCGACCTCGACCCCGGCGACCGGATCGTGGTGGGCTACACCGCCGACGCCCCCGAGACCGCCCGGTACGTGTTCGTCGACTTCCAGCGGCACGTCCCGCTGCTCGTCCTGACCGTGCTGTTCGTCGCGGCGGTGGTGGCGCTGGGCCGCTGGCAGGGCGTGCGGGCGCTGGTCGGCGCCGGCGCCGCCGTGGCCCTGCTGGCGTGGTACCTCCTGCCGGCCCTGCTCGAGGGCGCGACGCCGCTGCCCGTCGCGCTCGTCAGCGCATCGGCCATCGCCTTCGTGGCCATCTACGTCACCCACGGCACCGGGGTGCGCTCGTCGGTCGCCCTCGCCGGCACCCTCGCCAGCCTCGTGCTGGTCGGCGCCCTCGGCGTCGTGTTCATCGAGGCGTCGCAGCTCACCGGGCTGGCCAGCGAGGAAGCCACCCTCCTCCAGCTCGGCCCGGTCACCCTCGACATCCAGGGCCTGGTGCTCGCCGGGCTCGTCATCGGGTCGCTCGGCGTGCTCGACGACGTCACCGTCACCCAGGTGTCGGCGGTGTGGGAGCTGCGGGCGGCCCGGCCCGACGAGGGCCGGCGCCGCACGTTCGTCGCCGCGCTCCGGATCGGTCGCGACCACATCGCCTCGACCGTGAACACGCTGGTCCTGGCCTACGCCGGCGCCTCCCTGCCCCTGCTGCTGCTGTTCTCCCAGTCCGACCAGTCGCTGTCGCGGGTGCTGACGGGCGAGGTCGTGGCGGTGGAGGTCGTGCGGACCCTGGTGGGCAGCATCGGCCTCGTGGCCGCGGTGCCGCTGTCCACGGCGCTGGCCGTCGCCCTCCTGGCGCCCGTCCGGCCGCTGCCCGACCTTCCCGGGCAGCCCGACGACGGCCGGCCGGCGCCCGATCGTCCCCCGGCGGCTACGGGGCGGGACGGGGACGGCGATGCGGGCGGGGGCGGCGATGCGGGCGGGGACGGCGATGCGGGCGGGGGCGGCGCCGCGGACTGGGAGGAGTTCGCCCCCCGGGAGGACACCTTCTGACGGTGCGGCGCCGGGCCCCTGGGTGCCCCGGACGGTCATCCCGCCCGTCCTTCGGTCCCGGCGGCCGAGGGGGCGGGCGGCGGGGGCGGCGGGAGGGGGGTGCCGGCGTCCGGGCCCCCCGTCGGGCCGGACGGCGCCGGACCCGTCGGCGGGGTGACCGCGGCCTCGGCGCGGCGCCGGCGGGAGCGGCGGACGAGCAGGTGGATCCCGAGGGCGATCACGACGGCGACGGGGATCCACGGGACCAGAGCCGCCAGCACCAGGCCGGCGACGGTGCCGACCGTCACCAGGGCGTCCCAGCCTCCGCGGAAGGCGTCGAGGAAGCCGGGCAGGTCGTCGTCGGCGGGCGGGGTATCGGGCGAGTCGGCCGCCAGGGTCAGGGTGACGGTGATGGTGGCGAGGGCGACCTGGTCGCCGAGGGCGCGGCGCTGGCCCCGGAGCGTCTCGAGGGTGGTCTCGCGGTTGAGCAGCTCGTTCTCGAGGATGGCGATGTCGTCGATGTCCTCGGCCTGCAGGATCAGGGCGCGCAGGCGGTCGACCGACGCCTCGGCGGTGGCGATGCGGCTGTCGAGGTCGACCACCTGGGAGGTGACGTCCTCGCTGCCGATGTTGCGGTCCTGCTCCTCACCCAGGGCACCGAGGTCGTCGAGGGCGGCGGTGAACCGGTCGGGTCGCACCTTCAGGGTGAGCAGTGAGCCGGGGTCCGTGGTGCGCGAGGTCTGCTCGCCGAACACCAGGCCGCCGTTGGCCCTGGCGATGCGCCCGGCCCGGGCCACGGCGCGGTCGAGGTCGTCGACGACCACGCTGATGGAGCCGGTGAGGATCACGTCCCGGTCGGCGCTGGCGGCCGCGGCCGCGGGATCGACGCCGAGGTCGGGGCTCGCTTCCCCGGACGCCGTCCCTGCGGCGGCGTCACCACCGGCCCCGTCGGCCGGAGCGGCCTCGTCGCCGACGCTCTGGCGCTCGCTCGCGTCGCTGGACGAGGACGCGTCATCGACGCCCGAGGAGGAACAGCCCGCCGTGAGCGCGGCGAGCAGCCCGACGGCGACGAGGACGGGCAGTAGCGGGCGGGGACGACGGCGGTGGAGGGTGGCACGCATACCCGTGAGACGTCACGGCGGCGCCGACTGGTTCCCGTCCGGCGCCGTCGGGGCCGGAACCGGATCTGGCACCGGCGGCACCAGGCGCTACGATCGGCTGCTCACCACTCGGGCGAGTGGCGGAATTTGGTAGACGCGCAGGATTCAGGTTCCTGTGTCCGAAAGGACGTGGGGGTTCAAGTCCCCCCTCGCCCACTCGAGCTGTCGAGGCTCACGACGCCGCCCCACC
>CAZYPY010000247.1:0-3606 GCA_964649545.1 uncultured Microthrixaceae bacterium
GCGATCGAAGCGAGGGCGCTGACGAAGCGCTACCACGGCAAGGAGGGAGACGTCGACGCGGTCAACGGCGTCGACCTCCAGGTCGAGGACGGGGAGATCTTCGGCTTCCTCGGTCCGAACGGCGCGGGCAAGTCCACCACCGTGCGGATGCTGACGACGCTGCTGTCGATCACGTCGGGCACCGCGGTCGTGGCGGGCGTCGACGTGGGCGCCGATCCGGCCGGTGCCCGGACCAAGATCGGTGTGGCCCTCCAGGAGGCGGGACTCGACGAGCGCCAGAAGGGCCGCGAGCTCCTGTTGCTCCAGGCCCGCCTGTTCGGCATGACCGCGGACGCCGCCGCCGCCCGCACCCAGGAGCTGCTCGAGTTGGTCGACCTCGTCGACGCCGCCGACCGCTTGATCAAGGGCTACTCGGGCGGCATGAAGCGGCGGCTCGACCTCGCGTCGGCGCTCGTGCACCGGCCCGACGTGCTGTTCCTGGACGAGCCGACGACCGGCCTCGACCCCGCGAGCCGCCTGGTGGTCTGGGACGAGGTGCGCAGCATCAACGCCCAGGGCACCACCGTCTTCCTCACCACGCAGTACCTCGAGGAGGCCGACCAGCTCTGCGGCCGGCTCGCCATCATCGACGACGGCCGCATCGTGCGGGAGGGATCACCCACCGAGCTCAAGGCCGAGCTGCGCACCCGCCGTGGCCTCGACCACGACCCGACCCTCGACGACGTCTTCCTCGACGCCACCGGCCGAACCCGGGAACGACAGGCGGGCGACGTCCAGGAGGTGCAGGCATGACCGAGACCCTCGTCCTCACCCGGCGGGCCATCGTCGAGGGCGCCCGCTCGCCCGAGTCGCTGATGCCCGTGTTCTTCATCCCCCTCTTCTTCTTCGTCGTGAACATCGGCCAGGCCTCGAAGATCTTCCCGAGCGACGGCACCCCGTTCCTCGAGGGGCAGGGCTACGCGGCGTTCTCCCTCCCGACCGCGTTGCTCACCGCCGCCTCGTTCGGCACCGCTGCGCTCTTCCTCGTCGAGGAGATCGAGGGCGGGTACTTCGACAAGCTGCGGGCCACGCCGATCCCGCGCCACAGCATCGTGCTCGGCCGCCTGCTGTCGGAGACGCTGAAGATGTTCCTCGTGGCGTCGGTGATCATCGGCGTGGGGATGCTGTTCGGGGTGCGCATCGAGAGCGGCCCGCTGGGGTTCCTGCTGCTGCTCGTGATCATGGCCACCTGGGCCACCGTCTTCGCCGGGTTCATGCAGCTGGTCGCCATGAAGTCCCGCAGCGCCGCGGCGACGAACTCGGCCAGCTTCATCTTCTTCCCGCTTCTGTTCCTGACCCCCAACTTCGTCCCGCGGGACCAGCTGACGAGGCCCATGGAGATCGCCGCGTCGCTGAACCCGGTGACCTACATCATGGAGGCGGCGCGTTCGCTGATCCTGGTGGGGTTCGAGGCCGACACCCTGCTCACGTGCGCGGCGGTACTCGTCGTCGGTCTGCTGCTGGCGGTGACGCTCAATGTCCGGGCCATCAACCACTACGACTGACGGCCCCGGGCCCGGCGGCGTGCCGGCCGGGGCGGCGATCAGGCGTCGGCGGGAGCGCCGAGGGCGGGCGCGCCCTCGAAGGGTCCGGGATCGCCCTGGGACGGGATCACCGGCGTGCTCCACTTGAGCACCCGACTGGCCTCGTGGGCGACGGCGCTCCACTCCGAGGCGTTCCAGCCCTCCGCCACGCCGGCGAGGGTGCCGTCCTGGGCGATGTGCACGAACGCGGGCAGGCGCTCGAGGCCGAGGGCTTTCACGACCTCACGTTCGGGATCGACGTAGGTGAGGATGCGGTCGGTCCAGGGGCCGAGGAACTGGCGCGCCTCGTCGGCGTTGCCGGTGACGAGGAAGGAGGTGCGGCAATCGGCGTCGGCGTACGTGCCCAGGATGCGCCCGGCGGTCTCGAGCAGCCACGAGCTCTCCCAGGTGAAGGGGTCGATCACCACGGTGAGCAGCCGGAAGGTGGTCAGCCACTCGGCCAGCGGTCGGCCGTCGCCGTCCAGCGGGGTGAGCTCGGTGTCGGCAGGAGGAGCAGTCGCCACGGCCCGAGAACCTAGCCGCCACGGGGCGGCTCGAACGAACTCCGTCGAGGCGCTACGAGGCCCCGCGACGCGGCCTCGAGGGGCACCGGTCGGCCGTCCCCGGGCGCCGTTGCCTCGGCTCCGCGGCGGCATCGGAGCGATCTGCGGCGGACCCGTGGGGTGCCGTCGGCGGCCCTGGCTCGGCGCCCGCGCCGACCGCTCCCGTGGCCCCCGCCGGCGGTACCCTCGCCCTCGATGCACCCGATCGAGCGGCTCCGCTACGTGGCCCGCGCCTCCGGCGTGGACCAGTCGCTGCTGGTGCAGGAGACCGCCTCCGCGCTGGGGGCCTTCGGGTCGGACCCGGCGGGGATGGTGACCGCGTGCCGGCGGGTCGTGGGGCGCCACCCCGCCGCCGGGGCGCTGTGGTGGCTGTGCGGTCGGGTGCTCACCGCCAACGACCCGATGCCCGAGGCGTGGCGGGCGGCCGACGAGATCGACGCCGACCGCACCGCCGCCGAGCTGTCGTTCGCCCTGCCCGAGGACGCGTCGGTGTGCCTCCTCGGCTGGCCGGACGTCGCCGGCGAGGCCCTGCCGCGCCGGGGCGACCTCGAGGTCCTCGTCGTCGACGTGCTGGGTGAGGGCTCCGGCCTCGTACGCCGCCTGCTCACCGCCGACGTCGACGCGGTCGACGTCGCCACCCACGGCCTCGGCGCGGCCGCCGCCGCGGCCGACGTCCTCGTCCTCGAGGCGTCCGCAGTCGGGCCCACCGCCTTCGTCGGGGTCGCCGGCTCGCGGGCGGCGGCCGCCACCGCCCGTCACGCAGGTGTCCCGGTCTGGCTCGTCGCCGGCGTGGGCCGGCTCGTGCCCCAGCGGGTGTGGGAGGCGCTCAGCGGTCTCGTCGACGTCGCCGCCGAGCCGTGGGAGGCCGACGACGAGCTCGTCCCCCTCGACCTCGTCGACCAGGTGGTCGGCCCCACGGGCCCGCTCCCGGTCGCCGACGCCCTGCGCCGCACCGACTGCCCGGTGGCGTCCGAGCTCTTCGTCTCCTTGTAGCGGTGGGGCCGTAGTGTGCGGCCATGCCCTCCCGACGTGATCTCGTCCGCATGACCGACGAAGAGGTCGACGCCTTCCTCCACGAGCGCCAGACCATGAACATCGCCACCTTCGGCCCCGACGGCAACATCCACCTGGTGGCCATGTGGTACGGCTTCTACGAGGGCAAGCCGGCGTTCGAGACCTTCACCAAGTCCCAGAAGATCAAGAACCTCCTGCGGGACGACCGCATCACCGTGCTGGTCGAGGACGGCGACGAGTACGACCAGCTCCGGGGCGTCGAGCTCGTCGGCACCGCGGAGGTCACCGAGGACCCGGACGTCGTGATGCCCGTGGCCCGCTCGGTGGTCGACCGCTACTTCGGCGTCGAGAACCCCGACGACCTCGACGCCGTGGCCGCGGGTCTCGCCCACAAGCGCTCCGCCGTGATCATCCACGCCGACAAGGTCGTGTCGTGGGACCACAACAAGCTCGGCGGCACCTACTGA
>CAZYPY010000248.1:0-3579 GCA_964649545.1 uncultured Microthrixaceae bacterium
CCGGCCCCGCCAGGTGGTGGGCCTCGAGCCACATCGGCTCGTACCAGGAGAACGGCACGTAGAGCTCGGCGCAGTCGATCTGCTCACGGGGCCGGGTGATGCCGGCCTGGGCGTACACGTCGTCGGCGCAGTCGCGGGCGCCCTGGGGGAGCACCGGGTCGCGGCCGGGGAAGCCGAACGGCTCCGAGCGCATCGCCGACCCGAGCACCCACGCCGGGGGGCGCCCGTCGGCGGCGGCGGCCTCGCCGCCGGCCTGGTCGGTGAACACGATGGCGCAGGCGCCGTCGGACGACGGGCACGACTCGAGGAACCGCAGCGGGTCCCACATCATCGGGGAGGCCTTCACCGACTCGATGGAGATGTCCTCCAGGCGCAGGTGGGCGTACGGGTTCTTGAGCGCGTTCTGCCGGTCCTTGACCGCGACCATCGGCCCCACGTCGAGCGGCGCCCCGGAGCGCTGGATGTAGGAGCGGATGAACGGGGCGAACGCGCCGCCGGCCCCCAGGGAGGCACCCTTGCCGGACCCGAGCGCGAACTGGGCGTTGCCCTCCGACTGCTTCTGGTAGGCGACGGCCAGCACGCGGCGGTGGCGGCCCGTCTCCACGAGGTGGCTGGCCACGATGCCGGTGGTGCCGCCGACCGAGCCGGCGGTGTGCACCCGGAACATGGGCTTGCCGTGGGCGCCGAGGGCATCGGTGAGGTAGAGCTCGGGCTTCATGACCCCCTCGAAGAGGTCGGGCGCCTTGCCGATCACCACGGCGTCGATGTCGCCCCAGTCCATCTGGGCGTCGTCGAGGGCCCGGCGGGCGGCCTCCCGGACGAGACCGCCGAGGGAGACGTCCCACCGCTTCTTCTTGTGGTGGGTCTGGCCGATGCCGACGATGGCGGCGGGTGCATGGCTCATGCCCGATCACCTCCCGCTCCGTGGGGCCGCTCGGGCCCGGCTTCCAGGACGCAGACGAGGTTCTGCTGGAGGCACGGGCCCGACGTGGAGTGGCCCACGGTGCGGCTCGCCCCCCGGTCGCGGATGGCGGCGGCGGCGTCGGCGATCCGCACGAGGCCGGTGGCCATGATCGGGTTGGCCGCCAGCGGCCCGCCCGACGGGTTGACCGACACGGTCGGGTGCAACTCGAGGGCCTCGACGAGGAGGGGCTCTTCGTGGGTGAACGCCGCCTGCAGCTCGGCCACGTCGACCGGGCCGTCGGGCACGCCCGCGGCCTCGGCCGCCTTGCGGGCCGACAGCGACCGGGTGAGGTCGCGCATCCCCGGGTAGTGCAGCTCGGCGCAGTGGGCCATGCCCGTGATCCACACCGGGTTCTCGCACACCGCCTTGGCCTTCTCGGCCCGGGCGATGACCACCGCGGCGGCGCCGTCGGTGATCGGCGGCAGGTCGTGGCGGCGCAGCGGCGCCCGCACGGCGTCCTCGGCGAGCAGCTCGTCGACGTCGAACTCGCCGCTCACCTGGGCGTACGGGTTGGTCTGCGCGTCGCGCCGGCAGCGGGCCGCGATCTCGGCCAGCTGGCGCTCGGTCACGTCGCCGGCGGCGAGCACCGCCTGAGCCTGCAGGGCGGCGAGGCTGAGGGCGTCGGCGCCGAGCGGGGCCAGGTAGAAGGGGTCCATCTCCATCGGGTAGATGAGGGCCGGGTCGGCGGTGGAGGAGCGCCCCGAGCCCATGGCCAGGGCCACGTCCACCTCGTCGCCGATCAGCAGGCGCACGTAGGCCTCGTACAGGGCCCACGCGCCGTCCATCTCCACGTGGCTGTCCCGCTTCGGCGGCCACGCACCGATGGCGTCGGTGTTCTGCACGAAGGAGAAGGCCTGGCCGGCGACGTAGTCGCAGCTGCCGGCGCACGTGAACCCCACGTCGGCCCGGGTCAGACCGGCGTCGTCGAGGGCACCGGTGACGACCTCGAGCAGCAGCTGGGTCTCGGTCTTGTCGGTGTGGCGCACCATCGGGGTCTGCGCCCACCCGATGATGGCGATGTCGTCCGGGTGATCGCCCGGTGCGTGGTCGGGTGCCACTAGCAGAGCCGGTTCACGAGGTCGGGATCGGTGGCATCGGGCTCACCGGTCGGGATCCAGCCGATGAGGCCGGCCTCCCGGGTGTCGCCGGCGCCGTCGGCCAGCTCGGCCGCCGACGCCCACACCGGGGCCAGGCGCATGCCGGTGCGGATGTCCTCGTTCGGGGTGTCGACGAGGGCCTGGTAGCTCAGTACCACGTCGGTGCCTTCGAGCAGCACGTGCACCCGGGCGAAGGGCTCGGTCTCGGTCTGGCCTGGGTACTGCACCGGGGTCACGATCGTGTAGCTCGTCAGCACGCCCCGCTGCGGGAGGTCGACCTCGTGCTTCGTGGTGAGGGCGATCGAGTCGACCGGGCAGTAGCCGCGACCGCCGGTGTACGTGCGGCCACAGATCGGGCAGGTCAGGCCGAGGAAGCGGCCCTCGGCCGCAGCCGCCTCGGAGCGCACGACGTTGTCGGGCACCGGCGTCGTGTAGGCGATCGAGGCGTTGTAGCCCATCAGCTCCACCGGTTCCTCGGCTCCGCCGCCCCCGCCGGACACGGGCTCCTCGCCGGGGACGAAGGCCTCGAGGTCGGTGAGGTGGCCGCGGCGCTCGGCCCGCCACCGGGGCGCCACCCGCATCCCGACGCTCATCGCGTCGGCGCTCCCGGCGTCCACCGCGTGGATCAGCCCGGTGTCGGCACCGTCGAGGCGGACGGTGGCGAAGGCGAAGGGGTGGTCGAGCGGGTGCTGCTCAGAGGGCTCGGCCACCCAGCACCACGACTCGACGGTGCCGGCGGGGCCGACGTCGACGAAGTCGTGGGCCAGCTCGGCGCCGGTCTCGGGGTCCCACTCGAGCGGCGGGCACAGCACCCGGTCGCCGTTGCGGATCCCGATGAGGCGCTCCTCGGTGAGCGCGGTCATGAAGGCCCCCAGCACCGGCCCGAGGGACCGCTGGTAGGGGAAGGTGATGGTGCTCTCGACCACCGTGGACAAGCTCGGACCCCCCGGCTCGCTCTTCGTTCGGCGCGGTCGCCTCCACCGCGACCGGCACCCGGGGCGCCGGCGGCGGCGAGCATACGACAGCCGGCGGCGACCCGGCCCCGCTCAGGTGGGAGCGTTCGGTGGAGCGAACGGCGGGCCGAACACGGCGGGGAGGAGGCGGTTGAAGACGTCGGCGCGCTCCCAGGGGAGGAAGTGGCCGGCGCCGGCGACGACCAACGGGCCGATCCGGTTCGTGTAGGCCGCCTCCGCGTAGACCAGGAAGTCGGGGCCGATGACGTGGTCGTCGGCGCCGTAGAGGACGAGGGTGGGGACGTCCACTGCGTCGGTGAGCGGGACCTCGGACATGGCCCGGCCGAACATCAGCTGGTACGGCGCCCACGACGCCCGCAGGCAGGCCTCGTCGGCGAAGGGCTCGGTCTGGAAGTCGACCTCGTCGTCGCTGAACGCGCCGGGCGACGCCCAGAGGCGCGAGCGGAACACCGAGGCCACCCAGAGGCGGCGGGCCTCGGGGGTGTTCAAGATGGCGGCGAGCTCGTCGGGCTTGGCGCCCTGCCACTCGCGGTAGTCGCCGGTG
>CAZYPY010000249.1:0-3569 GCA_964649545.1 uncultured Microthrixaceae bacterium
GCGCTCGACGAGCTCCGCGGCGATCTCGCGCAGGCGGCGGTTCTCGCGCTGGCTGGCCCGGACGAGCACGTCGAAGGCGGCGTCGGCGTCGACACCGGATCGGGCCATCACGATGCCCTTGGCCTGCTCGATCGTCGCGCGCGACGCCATCGCCTCGGTGAGCCCCTCACCCAGCTCGACGGCCTCCTGGTAGCGCAGTGAGTTGTAGGCCACGGCGGCGGCCGAGGTGGCGAAGACCCGGGCGCGCTGCAACTCGTCGAGCGGGAACGCCTTGGCGGTGTGCGAGTACAGGTTGAGCCCGCCGATCGACTCATCCTTCGCCGTGAGGGGCAGTGAGGCGGTGGAACGGATGCCGAGGCGCGCGCACTCCTGCTCGAAGCGGGGCCACCGGGGCTCGGCCTCGGCGGTGTCGTCGACGACCAGGACCTCGCCGTAGCGCATCGCGTCGAGGCAGGGGCCGTGCCCCGTCTCGTACTGGACCTGGTCGACCGCGGGCGACTCGGGATCGGTGAACGCCCAGGTGCCGAGCTCGCCGTCACGCCAGAGGGACATCCCGGCGACGTCGGCACCCGGGAGGGCCGACACGGCGGTGTGGGCGAGGGCGTCGAGGGTCTCCTCGACGGAGGCGTCACCGACGAAGAACCGCGAGAGCGAGGCGAGGGCCTCGCGGAACGCCTCGGGATGGGGCTCGGCCATGGGCGTTCCTTACCCCGGACCGCCCCCGGCCGTACCGCGGCGCGACCCGCGAGGGTCGGCGCGTGGGGTGGCGGGGGTGTACCGACACGTGACAGCGGTCCTCGCCGTCGTGCGACACGACCGCATCGGCCCTGCCGCGATTCCTGTCACACCTCCTCGTCACGATGTCGGCGATGGGCTTCTCGTCGCCGTCGCCGCTACCATGCCCAGGCTTGTCGTGCGCCGCCCGGCTCCGGGTGGCCACCCAATCGAGCCCTGCTCCGGACCGTCCGGGGCCCCGAGCCCGTGGCCGGGTCCAGAGGGAGGTGTGCTGCTCGTGACGCGAGCCTATGAGCTGATGATCATCTACACGGCGGACCAGGACGAGTCCGCCGTGTCGGCCCAGTTGAAGACCGTGGCCCAGACCATCGAGGCGGGGGGCGGTACCGTCGCCACCACCGACCTCTGGGGCCTGCGGCGCTTCGCCTACGAGATCGACCACAAGACCGAGGGCGTCTACGTCGTCCTCGAGATCGTCACCGAGGCCCCCAACCTCGATGACCTCGACCGCCAACTGCGGCTCGCGGACGACGTGGTCCGCCACAAGATCCTCCGCCTGCCCGAGCGCGAGGCCACCCGCCGTGGCCTGCTCGGCGGCGGGACGCCGGCCGGGCCCTCGGGGGCGCCGGCCGAGCCCGAGCCGGCCGAGGCCGGATAGGAGCACACCATGGCACTAGGCAACACCGTCAACATCGTGGGCAACGCCACCCGCGACCCCGAGCTGCGCTTCACCCCGTCGGGGCAGGCCGTCGCCAGCTTCGGCGTCGCCGTGAACCGCCGCTGGCAGAACCGCCAGACCCAGGAGTGGGAAGAGGCCGTGAGCTTCTTCGACGTCACCTGCTGGGGCCAGCTCGCCGAGAACGTGGCCGAGTCCGTCCAGAAGGGCACCCGCGTGGTGGTCGACGGCCGCCTCGACCAGCGCTCGTGGGAGACCGAGCAGGGCGACAAGCGCTCGAAGGTCGAGATCGTGGCCGACGAGGTGGCGCCCAGCCTGCGCTGGGCCACCGCCAGCATCACCAAGAACGAGCGCCGCGAGGGCGGCGACGGGGGCTTCGGCGGGGGCGGGGGCGGCGGCAGCCGGCCCGTCCCGAACGAGCCGCCCCCCGGCTACGACGACGAGGAGCCCTTCTAGACATGGCCAAGAAGCGAGAGCAGCGCGGCAAGAACAAGGACAACGCCCGCCGCAGCAAGAAGAAGATCTCCCTCCTCTCCCAGGAGAAGGTGGAGTACGTCGACTACAAGGACGTGAACCTGCTGCGCCGGTTCATGTCCGACCGGGCCAAGATCCGCGCCCGCCGGGTCACCGGCAACGACGCCCAGCAGCAGCGCGAGGTCGCGCGGGCCATCAAGAACGCCCGCGAGATGGCGCTGCTGCCCTACACCAACCGCGTCACCACCCAGCGCGGGGGCGGTCGCCCCGACCGCGGCGACCGCGACCGTGGGCTGCCCCGTCCCGACGGGCCGCCGCCGCGCCCCACCGGCGACACCCCGCCGCCCCCCGTGGGCGGTGCCCCTGGCGACGCGGACGCCGACCTCGAGCTCGAGGCCGGCGGTGTCGCCCTCGACACGGCCCCCGACGAGGGCCTGACCACGGAGGGCGAGGAGTGAAGCTGATCCTCAAGTCCGACGTCGAGGGCGTCGGCCACCGCGGCGACATCGTCGACGTGGCCGACGGCTACGGCCGCAACTACCTCGTGCCCAAGGGCATGGCCATGCTGGCCACCAAGGGCGCCGAGACCCAGGCCGCGGCCATGCGCCGGGCGCGCGACCTCAAAGACGCCGAGGACCGCGAGGCGGCCGATGCGGTCGCCAAGACCCTGGTGGCCGCCACCATCACTATCTCGGCCAAGGCCAGCCCCGAGGGCAAGCTCTTCGGCTCGGTGACCGCGGCCGACATCGCCGACGCGGTGAAGGCCCAGACCGGCGCGGGGATCGACCGGCGCCAGCTCCAGCTCGACGAGCACATCAAGGACGTGGGCACGCACCAGGTGTTCGCCAAGCTGCACGCCGACGTGGCCTTCCCGCTCACCATCGAGGTCGTCCCCGCCTGAGCACGCGCTGACCGCAGTCGCCCCGGCCACCGCCCTCGGGCGGCGGCCGGGGCGGTCGGCGCGCGCCCGTTGTCACACCGGGTCGGCACCATGGGACCCATGGCCGAGCCGTTCCCCGTCGTCGTCCCCCGACCGTCCACAGGAAAGCCACAGGTACCGCCCCTACCGTCCCACAGGCTCTGTGGGGGAGGCTGACCCGATGGCCCCGCCCCCCGACGACGAACCACCCCCGTACGGCGCGCTCGCCGAGCGCCCGGTCGGCGGCGGGCCGTCCCGCTCCGCCGACGGGGCCGGTCCCCGCCAGGCCATGCGGGTGCCGCCCCACAACCTCGCCGCCGAGGAGTCGCTCCTCGGGGCCATGCTGTTGTCGAAGGACGCCATCGCCACCGCGGTCGAGATCGTCGACGCCGACGCCTTCTACAAGCCCGCCCACGGCCACATCTTCGAAGCGGTCGCCACCCTCTTCGGCGCCGGCGAGCCCGTCGACCCGGTCACCGTCGCCGAGGAGCTCAGCCGCGCCGGCCTGCTCGAGGGCATCGGCGGCCCCGCCACCCTCGTCAGCCTCCAGGCCAACACCCCCGCCACCTCCAACGCGGCCCGCTACGCCACCATCGTCGAGGAGCACGCCCTGCTACGCCGCCTCATCGGGGTGGCGAACGACATCGCCGAGATGGGCTACGAGCTCCCGGACGACGTCACCAAGGCGGTCGACCTGGCCGAGTCCATGGTCTTCCAGGTGGCCCAGCGGCGGGTCACCGACAGCACCCGCCTCATGGGCGACCT
>CAZYPY010000250.1:0-3549 GCA_964649545.1 uncultured Microthrixaceae bacterium
TCACCTTCACGGTGGCGACCTTCCCGGCGGTGTCGGTGCCGAGGAACCCCTCCGGGTTCAGGAACGACGAGAGCACCAGGTACACGAGCAGGAGGAGCGTCGCGGCGACGACGGGTCGCCGGAGCAGCGCTCGGCGAGGCGCGCCCCCGTGCGCCCGACGGCCCGGCGTCGCGGGGCCCTCGTCGTGCGACCGCCCCGCGTCGCCCTCGATCCGCTCCCCCGTCGGGGCGACGGCCGTCGCGTGCTCCATCGCACTCCATCGGCACCGGATCGCCGGCGCCAAGGGGCTGGACCGCGCCGGGTCAGACGACCTCGCGGAGCTCCCGCTTGAGGTCGGCGATCTCATCGCGGAGGCGGGCGGCGTACTCGAAGCGCAACTCCGCGGAGGCCTGGTGCATCTCCTCCTCGAGGGTGCGGATGAGGCGGCCGAGCTCGTCGTGGGGCAGGTCGGCGAACTCCGAGCGCTGGTCGCGCCGGCGGGACCGGCGGTCGGCCCCGGGCACCGGCGCGGTCTCGCTCGGCCGGAGCTGGGCGAGGATGTCGGTGACCGCCTTGCGGATGGTCTGGGGGTCGATGCCGTGGGCCTCGTTGTACGCCTGCTGCAGGCCCCGTCGCCGGTTCGTCTCGGAGATGGCCCGCTGCATCGAGTCGGTGACGGTGTCGGCGTACATGACCACCTGGCCGTCGACGTTGCGGGCGGCGCGGCCGATCGTCTGGATCAGCGAGGTCTCGCTGCGGAGGAAGCCCTCCTTGTCGGCGTCGAGGATGGCCACGAGAGAGACCTCGGGCAGGTCGAGGCCCTCCCGGAGCAGGTTGATGCCCACGAGCACGTCGAACTCGCCGAGGCGCAGGTCGCGCAGGATCTCGATGCGCTCGATGGTGTCGACCTCGCTGTGGAGGTAGCGCACCCGGAGCCCGAGCTCGAGGAGGTACTCGGTGAGGTCCTCAGCCATCTTCTTGGTGAGGGTGGTCACGAGCACCCGGGCGTCCTGGGCGATGCGCTCGTTGATGGCCTCGACCAGGTCGTCGATCTGGCCCTTGGTGGGCTTGACGATGATCTCCGGGTCGATGAGGCCCGTGGGACGCACGATCTGCTCGACGACCTGGGTGGAGTGCGAGAGCTCGTAGTCGCTCGGGGTGGCCGAGAGGAAGATCACCTGGTTGACCCGCTCCATGAACTCCTCGAAGCGCAGCGGCCGGTTGTCGGCCGCGGAGGGCAGTCGGAACCCGTACTCGATGAGGTTCTCCTTGCGGGAGCGGTCGCCCTCGTACTGGCCGTGGAGTTGCGGCACCGCGACGTGCGACTCGTCGAGCACGACGAGGTAGTCGTCGGGGAAGAAGTCGAGCAGCGTGTTGGGCGGCGTGCCCGGCCCCCGCCCTTCGATGGGGGCGGAGTAGTTCTCGATGCCGTTGCAGAAGCCGAGCTCCTGCATCATCTCGAGGTCGTACTGGGTGCGCATGCGCAGGCGCTGGGCCTCGAGCAGCTTCCCCTCGGACTCGAACCAGGCGAGCCGCTCCTGCAGCTCGGCCTCGATGCGGCCGATGGCCGCCCGCATCCGCTCCTCTCCCGCCACGTAGTGGGTGGCGGGGAACACCACGAGCTCGTCGAGGGTGGCCACCAGCTGGCCCGTGAGGGGGTCGACCTGGGTGATGGCCTCGACCTCGTCGCCGAAGAGCTCGATGCGCACCGCGTGCTCGTCGTAGGCCGGGTGGATCTCGACGGTGTCGCCCCGCACCCGGAACTTGCCCCGCACCAGGTTCATGTCGTTGCGCTCGTACTGCATGTCGACGAGGCGGCGGAGGATGCCCCGCTGCTCGTGCTCCTCGCCCACCTTGACGTGGAGGAGCTGCTGCTCGTACTCCTCGGGCGAGCCGAGGCCGTAGATGCACGAGACCGAGGCCACGACGATGGTGTCGCGACGGGTGAGCAGGGCCGACGTGGCCGAGTGGCGCAGTCGGTCGATCTCGTCGTTCACCGACGAGTCCTTCTCGATGTAGGTGTCGCTCGCGGCCATGTAGGCCTCGGGCTGGTAGTAGTCGTAGTAGGAGACGAAGTACTCGACCCGGTTGTCGGGGAAGAACTCCCGGAACTCGTTGGCGAGCTGCGCCGCCAGGGACTTGTTGGGCGCGATGACCAGGGTGGGCCGCTGCACCTGCTCGATGGTCCAGGCGATGGTGGCGCTCTTGCCGCTGCCGGTGATGCCGAGCAGGGTCTGGAACCGGTCGCCGCGGTCGATGCCCTCGCTCAGCGCGGCGATGGCCGCCGGCTGGTCGCCGGCCGGCTCGAACTCGGACACGACCCGGAACGGAGGCACGAGGCGATCGTACCGACGGGGTGTGACGCCCGGACCGCCCCCGGCCCAGGGCCCACGGCGGCGGTCAGCCCGGTGCGGGCCCCTCGACGTGGGGCAGGGCCCGCATCCAGTCCCACACCGCGTCGACGCGGCGCTCGAGCTCCGCGCGGGTGCCCGAGTTGTCGATCACCTGATCGGCCTTGGCCAGACGCTCGTCGCGGGAGGCCTGGCGGGCCATGCGCGCCCGGGCGTCGGCCTCGGGCACCCCCCGCTGGTGGACGAGGCGATGGAGCGCGACCTCCGGGTCGACGTCGACCACGACGGTGCCGGCCATGTCGGAGCGCCCCGACTCGACGAGCAGGGGGACGTCGAGCACGACGACATGGTCGGTCTCGGCCTCCCGGGCCATGCGCTCGGCCATCTCGGCGCCCACCGCGGGGTGCACGATGGCGTTCAGCGCCGCGAGCTGCTCGGGGTCGTGGAAGACGATCGCCGCGATGGCGGGCCGGTCGAGGGTGCCGTCGGGGCCCACGACCCCCGCACCGAAGTGCTCGACGATGGCCTCGAACACCGGGGTCCCGGGACGCTGGACCTCGTGGACGATCGCGTCGGCGTCGATGATGACGGCGCCCCGCTCGGCGAGCAGCGCGGAGACGGTCGACTTCCCGGCTCCGATGCCGCCGGTCAGGCCCACGAGGATCACGGAGGCCGGACCTTAGCTCTCCCGCCCCGGTGCCGATGGAGATCACAGGTGGGTCCGGGCGTGCCCGGTGCCCCCACCGGCCCCGACCGTTGGCACTGGGAGCCCGTGGTCACATGAGCACGATTCTCGACGAGGTGGAGCAGAGCGAGGACGCGGCCGTGCTCGCGCCCCGGCCCCGCTTCTCGTGGCGCAGCCAGACCGCACGCCTCCGCCGTGCGGGTGGGCTCGACGAGGACTCGGAGCTGGTCGCGGCGGGGCTCGTGGACGACATCGACCGCCTCGCGCCCTTCGGTCCGGCCATCCTGGCCATCCGCTGGGGCACCACCGCGGTCTCGGTCGCCATGTCGATCCCGTTCTTCATCGAGGCGAACTGGACGGTCGTCGCCTGGTGCGGGGTCATCATGGCCCTCACCATCATCCGGACGGTCCGACCGCTCGAGTACAACGGCGACACCCGCAGCCTGGTCAGCGTCCTCGGCGAGGTGGCCGTCCCCGTCCTGGCGGTGGTGTCGACCGGCTACTGGTCGTCGCCGTTCGTGTTCTCCCTGGTCA
>CAZYPY010000251.1:0-3545 GCA_964649545.1 uncultured Microthrixaceae bacterium
GCGCGGTAGAAGGCGACGAAGCGGTCCTTGGCCTTGGCGGTGCCCATCCACGCCGCCGGCGGCCACTGCTTCCAGGCGGCGAGGCCCTTCATGCGCAGGCGCTCGATGCGGGGGTGGTCCTTGTCGTAGCCCCGGGGCGCGGTCTTCAGGGCGTCGTGGCTGGTGACGCCGTAGCGGTCTCTCGCCAGGCCGGCGACGACGTCCTCCAGCGCGGCGCCGGTGGCGTCGGCGACCACCGCCTGGCGGTAGCGGTCGAGCTGGTCCTTGGCCATCACGTAGTACCCCCGGCCGGCGGCGAGGCCGTCGGCGCCCAGGTGGGCGTAGCCGTAGGAGCCGATCATGGCGCCGATGTTGGTCTTGTACGGCGTCTTGTCGGCGCCGAAGCGCACGTCGCGGTACGGCCGGAACACCTTGCCCTCGCCGAACTCCGGGGCCAGCTCGGCGAGGAGCTCGAGCATCGGGCCCTTGACCGCGGTCTCGTAGAGGTCCTTGTGCTCGGTCCAGTAGGTCTTGGTGTTGTCGGCCTCGAGGCCCTCGTAGAAGTCGAAGGCCTCGGCCGGCCAGCCCCGGAACGCCATGGGCGCAACGCTACCGACCTGATCCGACCCCGGTCCCGGCGGCGAAGGGGTGACGTGCGACTCCGGCGAGCCCTGGTCCTGACCTTCGTGGTGCTCCTCGCCGCGGGCTGCGCCGGGGAGGGCGACCCGGACGACGCACGATCGGCCGAGGCGCCGACCACGACGGAGGCCGACCCGGCGCGGGACGTCACCGAGGCGCAGCTGCAGGCCTTCGCCGACGACCTCGTCACCGACTCGGGCGCCGAGGGCGGGATCGCCGCGTGGCGGGTGGGCGACGGTGAGCCGCTGGTCGTCACCTCGGGGGTCGCCGACGCCCGGACCGGCCAGGCCGTCCAGCCGGACGACGCGTTCCACATAGCCAGCGTCACCAAGTCGTACGTCGCCGCCGCCGCGCTCGTCCTCGAGGCGGACGGCGCGCTCGCCCTCGACGACCCCTTGAGCGACCACGTCGACTGGCCCGGTGGCGAGGCCATCACGCTGCGTCAACTGCTCGACCAGACCAGCGGCGTGGCCGGCTTCCCCAACGGCGACGCCGACGACACCGCCTACCTCGAGCTGCTCCAGGCCGACGCCCCGATCACGATCGCCGACACGCTCGCCGCCGCGAGCGACTTGCCACCTCACGCCGAGCCGGGCGCGGCGACCGACTACGGGAACCTGAGCTACGTCCTGGCCGGCGCCGCGATCGAGGCGGCGACCGGCGACGACCTCGACACGGTACTGACCGAGCGACTCTTCGAGCCCCTCGGCATGGACGCCACCTGGTACCCACCGCAGGCGCCCGGCGACGCCGATCCCCTTCCGGGCCTCTACGAGGCCGAGCGCGGAGTACCGCTCCTCCCCACCACCGCGTTCGACATGGAGACGTGGCGCACGATCACCGCGCCGGCCTCGGGTGCGGTGTCGACCGTCGACGACCTGTTCACGTGGGTCGACGCCGCGCTCCGCGCCCGAGAGGTCGCGGGCGTGGACCTGTCCGCGATGTCGGACATCGGCGACGGCGGCTACGGCCTCGGCGTCGCCGGCGTCACCAACGAGGGCGCGTGCGTGTTCGAAGGCTGTCCCGAGAACGCCGAGTTCACGAGACTCGCCCTGAACGGCGACATCCCCGGCGCATCGACCCGGGTGCTGCACGATCCCGCCACCGACGCCACCCTCGTCGTCCACCTGAACCGCAACGCCCTCGAGCTCGACGCACCGATGCTGGCCTTCCTCGACGGTTGAGCAGGGGCAGCGAAGAGAATTTCGGGAGCGCGGCCGTGCGCGGGTACGCTCATCGCCTTCCGGTCCCGTGGTGCAGTTAGGAGTGCACGCCGCCCTGTCAAGGCGGAGGTCGCGGGTTCAAATCCCGTCGGGACCGCCAAACCAAGATCACGGTCGGGTAGCTCAGTTGGCAGAGCGCGCGCCTGAAAAGCGCGAGGTCACCGGATCGACGCCGGTCCCGACCACCACTCGCCATCGCCCCCGCCGCGGCCTCCTAGGCTGCGCGGGCGATGCGCACCTCACCACGTCCACGCCGGGGCGGCCTGCTGATCATCGCGATCGCCGCCACGGTCGTGGCGGCGTGCGGCTCGGGGGTGGGAGACGACGGTGACGACCCGTCGGGGGACGAGGGCGGAGGTCGGATCGAGTCCGCCCTCACGTTCGTGCCCGCCACCGAGGGCGCCTCGGACTTCGTGGTGGTGAACGACACCGCCGCGGCCGCCGAGGCCGCGAGCCTGACTGCTCCCGAGCCGGGCGCGTCCGAGGAGGAGATCGGTGCCTACCTGTCCCCGCTGTCGGGCGTGGGCGACGACGCCACCGTCGCCGTGGCCCCCTCGGACCTGCTCATCCAGAGCGCCATCGACGACGCCGGCTGGCGCGACGAGGTGGGCTTCGGCGTGATCGACCTCGCCGGCGACGTCACCTCGGGCCAACCGCCCGACGACCTCCAGACGCTGTTCGGCGACTTCGACGAGGCGGCGGTCGAGCAGGCCGTCTCGACCGACCCGGCGTGGAGCGGCGAGCTCGACGAGGTCGAGTACGGCGACCGCACCTACTGGTCGTGGGGCGAGGACAGCGCCATCGACCCGTCGGCCATCAGCACGGTCCGCCGTCTGGGCGAGTCGGCCCGGCTCTTCGTCGACGCCGACGCCGGCGTGGCCTACTGGGCCAACACCGACGCCACCATCGAGGCGGCCCTCGACACCTTCGCCGGCGACGCGTCCTCCCTGGCCGACGACCCCGAGCTCGGCCCCATGGCCGCCGCCCTCGACGAGCTCGGCGCCTACAGCGCCATCCTCACCGCCGACGGCGAGGCGCTCCAGGCCAGCCCCGGTGCGGCAGGAGGCGGCGACGGCCCGGCGCTCGAGCCCTACGAGGCGGTCGCCACCGGCGCCGCGGTGGTCGACGGATCGGCCCGCCTGCTCGTCGTGTTGGTCAACGCCGACGAGGCGACCGCGGAGGCCAACGCCGACCGGCTCGCCCAGATCGTGGCCGAGGGATCGTCGGCGGTGAACGGCCGGCCCTGGTCGGATGCCCTCGGCGAGGGCGAGATCACCGTCGACGGCGCGCTGGTGGCCGCCTCGTTCCCCACCGACGACCCCCGACTCTGGAACGGCGTGGTCCTCACCCGCGACAACCTCGTCTCCTCGCCCTGACCGCCATCCCTCCCGACCGGACGGCCGTCGAGGGTCAGCCGAGGAGCAGCGCGACGAGCTCGTCGTGGTGGGCGATCACGTGGTCGGCGTCGGGCAGGTGGGTGTCGGGGTCCTCCCAGACGCCGGAGTACCGGATCGACGTCATGCCCGCGGACCGGGCGCCGCCGGCGTCGGTGCGGCGCAGGTCGCCGACGTGGGCCGCCGCGGCCGGATCGTCGACGCCGAGGCCGTCCAGGGCGTGGCGGAAGATCTCACCGTGGGGCTTGTACACGCCCACCTCGTCGGAGAACGACCAGTGGTCGAAGTGGTGCAGCAGGCCGTGGTGGCG
>CAZYPY010000252.1:0-3541 GCA_964649545.1 uncultured Microthrixaceae bacterium
GCGCTACGAGGTCGTGCCCACCGACCGCGGCGCCATGGTCTTCCCGTTCACCCACATCGGAGGCATCACCTGGCTGCTGACGGGCCTCATGTTCGGCAGCGCCAGCATCCTGGTCGAGGCCTTCGACCCGGCGACGACCATCGGCGTGCTCGCCGCCGAGGGGGTCACCCTCGCCGGTGCCGGCACCCCCTTCCACATGGCGTACCTCGCCGCCCAGCGGGCCGACCCGGACACGCCGCTGTTCCCGGCGGTCCGGGCCTTCCCCGGTGGCGGCGCGCCCAAGCCCAAGGGCCTCCACGACGACGTGAAGCGCGAGGTCGGCGGCGTCGGCATCCTCTCCGGGTACGGGTTGACCGAGGCACCCATCCTGACCCTCGTGGCGGTCGACGACCCCGACGACAAGAAGGCCGACACCGAGGGGCGCCCCATGCCGGGGGTGGACCTGCGCATCGTGACCCTCGACGGCCGGGTGGCCGGCCCCGGTGAGGAGGGCGAGATCCGGGCCAAGGCGCCGCAGCTCATGAAGGGCTACCTCGACGCCGCCCTGGACGCCGACGCCTTCGACGAGGACGGCTACTTCCGCAGCGGCGACCTCGGCGTGCAGGACGCCGATGGATACGTGACCATCACCGGTCGACTGAAGGACATCATCATCCGCAAGGGCGAGAACATCTCCGCCAAGGAGGTCGAGGACCTGCTCTTCACCCACCCGAAGGTCGCGGACGTGGCCGTGGTCGGCCTGCCCGACCCGGCGTCGGGGGAGCGGGCCTGCGCCGTGGTGGTGTTGAACGACGCCGCCGACGGTCTCACCCAGGACGAGGTGCGCGAGTACCTCGTGGGCGAGGGTCTCATGATCCAGAAGGTGCCCGAGCAGCTCGAGCTCGTCGAGGTGCTGCCCCGCAACCCGACGGGCAAGGTCCTCAAGCACCAGCTGAAGGAGACCTTCGGCGAGTAGCGCCTGGCCTCGACGATGCGAGGAGCCTGGCCGTCATCCAGCGGGTGAGCCCCGAGGCGGGCGGCCAGGCGACGCTGCGATCAGAACAGGTACGGCGGCAGGAGGCCGCCGAAGTGGTCGTCGACCTTGGCGGTGCCGGCGAGGCCGTCCTGCCCGCGCACCAGGCGGAGGGTCTCGCCGCCGGCGGCGGTCGCCGACGGCCCCGGGACGACGACGACCACGCCGGTGGCGTCCGCCCGCCGGGCCCGCTCGGTCGGGGCGGTGACCACGGCGTCCGCGAGGCCGTCGCCGTTCAGGTCGCCGACCGCGATCGAGCGGCCGAAGCGGGCCTCGGCCCGGGGGACGCCCGCCACCTCGGCGAGACCCGAGCGCAGGACCGTCGGGTCGGACCCGAGGACGAGCACTGCGCCGGCATCGCGGGCATTCCCGACGTCCTTGCCCGGTAGGCCGGCGAGGATCTCCACCCGGCCGTCGCCGTCGGTGTCGCCCAGCGCGACGGCGGCGCCGAGCAGGTCGTGGTCGGCGGGGGTGCCCGCGCTGTCGCGGCTGCCCGACCAGTACTGGCGCGAGCGCTCGCCGGTCGGTCCGACCGGCGAACCGGGCACCACCGCCACGGCACCGTCGTTGACCTTGCTCGTGTCCTCGCCCGGGGCGCCGACGACCAGGTCGGCGATCCCGTCGCCGTCCACGTCGCCGATGGCGACCGCGGCCCCGAAGACGTCGTCGCGCTCCGAGCGGCCCGTGATCCCTTCGAGCCCCGCGCGCACCTGCCGGCTGTTGGCCGAGTCGAGCCCCCCGTCCCCGCCGCCGACGACGATCACCTGGCCCGCGTTCGCGCTCTGGCCGACGTCCTCGCCGGGCGCGCCGATGGCCAGGTCGACCGACCCGTGGCCGTCGAGGTCGCCGGCGGCGAGCGCCGCGCCGAGCAGCTCGCCGGCCTTGGCCGTGCCGGCGAGCCCGGCGGCGCCCGACACGAGCTGTCGACCACCGCGCCCGGTGAGCCCACCGGCGCCACCCCGGGCGACCACCACGGCGCCGGCGTCCGCCGCCCCGCTGTCGTCGCCGGGCGCGCCGATGGCGAGGTCGACGTAGCGGTCGCCGTCGAAGTCGCCGGCCGCGAGCGCGGCCCCGAGCTGGTCGCCGGTCCCCGATCGGCCCGGCAGGCCCGAGCCGGCCCAGCGCTGTTGGCTGCGCTCGGCGCCGAGGCCCTCGGCCGAGCCGTACAGGATCACCACCGCGCCGGCGTCGGCCGCGCCGGGCACGTCCTCACGCGGCACGCCGACGGCGAGGTCGTCGTAGCCGTCCCCGTCGAAGTCGCCCGCGGCGACGGCCGCGCCGAAGACGTCGTCGGTCTCCGAGGTGCCCGCGACGCCGCCGACCCCCGATGCGAACTGCCGGCTGCCGGCGGTCGTGGCGCCGGCCTCCGAGCCGTAGACGACGGTGACCGCGCCGGAATCCACCGCCCGACCCGTGTCCTTGCCCGGGACCCCCGTGGCCACGTCGTCGAACCCGTCGCCGTCGAAGTCCCCGGTGGTCGTCGCCGGCCCACCCCACTGGCGGGGTGTTGGGGGGACGGGCGACGCGAAGCGGTCGTTGCGGATGAGGTTCCCGTAGGCCACGCGCCGCCAGTCGGTGGTGCCGAAGGCGTCGGGGTAGCGCACCTGCTCGGTGCCGACCCACCCGACCATGGTGCCGATCTCCTTCGTCGTCCCGAGGGGCCGCTGCTCGTCGTAGTGGAGGTGGGGCGACGTCGACGAGCCGCTGTTGCCCGACCGGCCGAGCGGCGTACCGGTCGCCACGGTCTGGCCGACCGAGACCGAGACCGAGGACAGGTGCAGGTAGCGGGAGTAGATGCCGTCGGGATGGCGGATCGTGACGTAGAGCCCGCGTGCGTCACCGTCGGTGCGACGCGCTTCCTGGACGATGCCGGGGCCGCTGGCGTTCACGGTGGTGCCCACGGGCATCCCGATGTCGATGGCGGGATAGGTGTGGTGGTTGGAGCAGATGCCGTAGCGGTCGGGGTTGCGCTGGGTGCACCAGACCTCGTAGGTGCCCACGAACGGCACCGCGCCGGCCGCTTCGTCGGCCTCGGCCGGACCGACCTCGCTCGAGGTGATCCCGAGCTCGGCGGGGGCGGTCTCCTCGTGACCGTGCTCATGTCCCTGATCCGGGGTCGCCGAGGTCTCGGCGTCGGGGACGCCGGACGTCGTCGGGCTGACCGAGGTGGTCGTGGGCGCGACGCTCGTGCTCGTCGTCGGCCCCGGCGTCTCCGGGGCGGGCTCGGCGAACGCCATGGGCGACGCCAGCGCCACGGTCAGTGCGGCGACGAGGACCATCGGGAGCGCGCGCGGGCGCGGGAGCAGCGGAGCCACGACGGCTCCATGGTGCTCGCTAGGGTGCGGCCGTGACCAGTCACGAGCCGCCTCACGAGTTCAACCTGGCCGACATCTGGGAGTGCGCCGCCGACGTGGTGCCGCACCGCGAGGCCCTGGTCGTGGTGGGCGGGCCCAACCCCCGACGCCTCGGCTACGGGGAGCTCGAGGCTCGCGCGAACCGCCTCGCCCACGCCCTCGCCGAACGGGGCGT
>CAZYPY010000253.1:0-3534 GCA_964649545.1 uncultured Microthrixaceae bacterium
GCGCTGGTCGGGCCGGAGGCCGCGGGCTACGAGTCCTGGGCGGATGCCCAAGGGCTGGCCGCCGAGCTCGGTTCGGCCACCGAGTTCCCCGATGCCCCGCTCGACGTCACCGGGCCGGGCGAGGAGTCGGGCACCTACGACAGCTTCGTCGAGCTCGCCCTCGACGGCATCGCCGAAGAGCGCCTGGCGACGGGGGCGATCTCGGAGGAGCAGGCCGGCACGACCCGGCCCGACTACAGCTCCCAAGCCGACGACAACGCCATCCTCACCGCGCTCGAAGGCAGCGACAGCTCACTCGGGTGGGTCGGCTTCGCTTTCGCCGAGGAGGCCGGTGACCTGGTCCGCGAGCTTCCGGTCGATGCCGGAGAGGGATGCGTGGCACCCTCGATCGAGACGATCGGCGACGGCTCCTACCCCCTGTCACGGACGCTCTACCTCTACGTGAGCAAGGCCAGCGCCGAGCGTCCCGAGGTCGACCGGTTCGTCGACTACTACCTGCGCGGTGGCCTGTCCGCCGTCGAGGAGGTCGGCTACGTGGCCCTTCCCGACGATCTCCTGGCAGAGAGCAATGCCGCCTGGTCGGAGCGCCGCACCGGCTCGTGGGCCGCCGGAGAGGGATCGTGAGCCCGAACACCCGGACGGAGGAGCCGAGATGACCTCGATCACCCTGCGTGACCTGCGGGGCGACCCCCGGCGGATGCGCACCGAGGCCGCAATCCGGATCCTGCTCCGGCTGGCCGCCATCGTGTCCCTCGTCGTGAGCGCGCTCATCGTCTTCTCGCTGCTGCGCGAAGCGTGGACCTTCATCACCGAGGTCGAGTGGGCCACGGTGTGGAGCACGGGCTGGTTCCCGCGACGGGGCCTGTACGACATCAAGACCATCTTCGTGGGCACCCTGATCGTCACGGTGATCGCGATGATCGTGGCCATCCCGGTCGGGCTCGCCTCGGCCATCTACCTGTCGGAGTACGCACCCACCCGGGTGCGCCGGGTCCTGAAGCCGATGCTCGAGATCCTCGCCGGGATCCCGAGCGTCGTCCTCGGGTTCTTCGCGCTGACCTTCATCTCACCCGAGATCATCCAGCGGCTGTTCGGCGGCGCGACCCAGTCCAACCTGGCGGCTGCGGGCATCGGTGTGGGCATCCTCACCATCCCGCTCATCGCATCGGTGTCCGAGGACGCGCTCCGCTCCGTGCCGGACTCCCTCCGGGAGGCCTCCGCGGGCATGGGTGCGCGAAAGGCGACCACGACCCTCCGGATCGTGCTGCCCGGCGCAGTGTCCGGACTCGTGGCCGCGTTCATCCTCGGCGTCTCCCGGGCGATGGGCGAGACCATGGTGGTTTTCCTCGCCGCCGGCGCCGGCGGTGGCTCGCTCTTCACCACCGACCCGCTCGGTCCCGGTCAGACGATGACCGCCGCGATGGCGTCGGTCGCGTCCGGCACCGATGCGGTTCGCGGCGCCGGCCTCACCTTCCAGAGCCTCTTCTTCGTGGGACTCGTGCTGTTCCTGATCACCTTCGTGCTCAACCTCGGCGCCGACCGCTTCGTGCGGCGGGTGCGCCACCGGTACTAGGGGCAGCCGTGACCACCGCCGTCACCACGACCGAGCGAGCGCACCGCATCCCCACCACCACCGAGGTCGTGCGCGCCCGGATCACCGGCAACAAGCGCGATGCCTGGGGCATGGTGTTCAAGGGCCTCGTCCTGTCGGCGTTGCTGTTCGCCATCTTCATCCTCGTCGTGCTGCTCGTCGACGTGATCACCGGGGGCTGGGACGTCCTCACGAGCCGCCTGGGCTCGTTCCTCTCCTCCGGCCTCCGGGCCCAGCCCGAAGAGGCTGGCGTGTTCCAAGGGCTCCGGGGGTCGTTCTGGATCGCGTACTACGTGGTGGTGATCGCCTTCCCCATCGGGATCGGAGCGGCCATCTACCTCGAGGAGTACGCCACCAAGAGCCGGTTCAGCCGGTTCATCGAGCTGAACATCCGCAACCTCGCCGGCGTGCCGTCGGTGGTGTACGGGATCCTCGGCTTCGCCATCTTCGTGAAGACCGCGGGCGCGCTCACCGGCGGTCGTTCGACCATGGCCGCCGGCATCACGCTGGCCGTGCTCGTCCTTCCGATCGTCATCATCACCTCCGCCGAGGCGATCCGGGCGGTGCCCGACAGCATCCGGGAGGCCGGCTACGGCGTCGGTGCCACCCGGTGGGAGGTCATCCGCAGCCACGTCCTGCCGTACGCGGCGCCGGGGATCCTGACCGGCACCGTCCTCTCCCTTGCTCGGGCCCTGGGCGAGGCCGCACCGCTGATCCTCGTCGGTGCGGTCACCGGCCGGCTGGCGAGCGACTCGGGGATGGTCGACCTCTCCCAGCTCACCGAGAAGTTCACGGCCATGCCGATCGTCATCACCACCTGGGCGGGGCGACCTGACGCCGGGTTCCGGGCCCTGACCTCGGCGGCCATCGCGGTGCTGCTCGTCGTCGTCCTCATCGCCAACACCGCGGCGATCCTGCTGCGGAACCACTACGAGAAGAAGAGAAGGTGACCATGTCGGACGTCACTGCCGGCCCCGACGCTCCCGAGCGCGCGGACGTGCCCCTCCCGGCCGCCGAGCCCGCGGCCGCCACCGAGGTCTCGGTTGAGCATGCGGGTGGCGCGCACCCGCCCGTGTTCGACGTGTCGGGGCTGAGCGTGTACTACGGCGCCTACCGAGCCGTGCGTGACGTCTCGCTCCAGGTGCGGGCCAACGAGGTCACGGCGTTCATCGGCCCCTCGGGGTGTGGCAAGACCACGGTGCTGCGCTGCTTCAACCGCATGAACGACCTCGTCGACATCGCCCGGGTCGAGGGCGCCATCCGCTACCACGGCGTGGACCTCTACGACCCCGAGGTGAACCCCGTCGAGGTGCGTCGCCGGATCGGCATGGTGTTCCAGAAGCCCAACCCGTTCCCGAAGTCGATCTACGACAACATCGCCTACGGACCGAAGATCGCCGGGATCAAGGGCGACATGGACGAGATCGTCGAGCGCTCGCTCCAGCGGGCGGGCCTCTGGGACGAGGTCAAGCACCGTCTGAAGGACTCGGCCATGGGGCTGTCGGGCGGCCAGCAGCAGCGCCTGTGCATCGCCCGGGCGCTCGCGGTCGACCCCGAGGTCATCCTGATGGACGAGCCGTGCTCGGCCCTCGACCCGATCGCCACCGCGCGCATCGAGGACCTCATGGACGAGATCAAGGCCGAGTACACGATCGTGATCGTGACCCACAACATGCAGCAGGCGGCCCGGGTCAGCGACAAGACCGCGTTCTTCACCACCGAGGTCAGCGAGGTGAGTGACACGCGCACCGGCGTCTTGGTGGAGTTCGATGCCACCGAGAAGATCTTCTCCAACCCCGGGGACGAACGCACCGAGAACTACGTCACCGGGCGATTCGGGTAGGGCGGGACTCGTGCGGGCGACCTACACCGGTGAGCTCGAGCAGCTCCGGTTGCAGGTCGAGGTGATGGGCGTGCGCGTCGACCAGAACCTCGAGCGGATG
>CAZYPY010000254.1:0-3512 GCA_964649545.1 uncultured Microthrixaceae bacterium
CGTCGGCGGCCGCCTCGACGTCACGGCTCAGCGCCGCCACCGGGCCGCCGGGCACCCGGTCGATGAGGGTGACCAGCGGCGACCCGGACGCCCATCGCACAGCGGTGGCCGTCCACCCGACAGCGCAGCCCGGCAGGGCACCGGCCCGCACCCCGGTCGAAGTCTGAACCCCGGCCCGCCCGTCGGTGAGCGGGCCGTGTGCGAGCCGATCGGCGGCGGCCAGCAGCGGGAAAGCGACCAGCCCGCGGGCGGCCGAATCGGCGCGGGCTTCCGGCCCGGCCAGGTGCCCGGCCTCGTGGGCGAGCACGGCGTCAAGGTCGTCGCTGGCGAGCAGCCCCCGGGTCACGGCCAGGTCGGCGCCGGACACCCAGGCGTTGCAGTGCGGCCCGTCCTCGACCCACACATGGCGGGGCGGCACGAACGGCCTGCCGGCCCGGCCGGCGGCGTCCTCCACCCTGGCCAGCGCCCCCCTGATCCGGTCCATCTCGGTCGGTGACGGTGCCCGCAGCCCGGCGGCCCGCCGCCGCCACTTCGGCGCCGCCCTCGGGCGGAGCCACCCGACCGCCGACCACACCGGCCAGGCGGCGGCGACCGCCAGGGCGGCCACGTCGGTGCCGGTCTCCCACAGCCGCCACTCCCTCCACTGGCGCTCGCCGCCGACGGCGGCGCACGCCGCGGAGCCGAGGTTCTCCAGCGTCCCGGCCGGGCAGGGCCGGTTGGCCGCCCACCCCGGCCGCAGGTCCGCCAGCCACCAGTGAGCGACCTTCGAGACGACCCAGAGCACCGGCAGCAGGCACGCGAGGCGCACCGCCCACTCGACGGCCAGGCCGATCGTGATCTCCGTCCGGTCCCGCACCCCGGCAGCATGGCACCGTGCCCGTGCCCACCGCGAACGGGTCACTGCCACCACGGCGCCGAAGGGGCCGGCGGCGGCGGTGCAGGTGTCGGCGTCGGCGGCGCCGGGGGGAGCGGGTCGGGCCGGGACCCGGCACCGAGGACGCCGAGCGGGTCCGGCCCGGGTTCCAGCGCCCCCGCCGGTTCACCGGCCGGCGGCGGCGGCCCGGCGTGCACGGTGCTGTTCGTCGGCGTCCCGGCCCGGTCGGCGGCCCGCCATTGGTCCTCGAGCGCCTGGGCGGCGGTGAACCACGACGCGGGCACCCTGGGGGTCACGACCTTGGCCGCGCAACCCCGCCGCATCGCGATCATCTCGCCGCCCCGGTCCTGCGTCGGCCCCTGGAGCTTCCTGATCTGCTGGAGCGGCAGCACGAACTCGTCTTCCGCCCGCATCGACCCGGCGCCGGTGGCGCCGCCCAGGCCGGTCTGGATCGCGTGGGTCACCCCGGCCTTGACCCCGACCACGGCCCCGAGGCCCGCCAGGTCCCCCGAGATCGGCCCGGTCCAGATCATCTGGGCGTTGGCGAGCAGCGCCGGCCCGACCTCACCGAAGTTCTCGGGGTGCTGCGTCGAGATCACCGTGGCGACGTTCGCCGCCCGCAGGGTCGTCATCGCCGTGAGCATCATCCCCTGCACGTCCTCGCCGAGCTGGTGGAGCTCGTCGGTGACCAGGAGTGTGCGCACGGTCCCGTCGGACGCTTTGAGGAAGTCGATCAGGTCGGCCACGATCCAGGCCGCCGCCCGCAGGTCGGCCTGCGACCCCACACCCACCGGCAGGCTCACGTACACGAGATCGAAGTCCTCGGGGTGCACGGTCCCGCTGACGAGGGGCCCGGCGGTCCGGGCGAAGTCCTCGACCTTCTCCGCGGCCTGGCGGCGGTCGGCGGGTGTCGGGAGCGGCGAGGTCGCCGACCGCACGTTCGCCGCCCCGGTGGCCACCCAGGCGGCCTGAAGGTCGGCGGGCGGCAGGCCCAGCGCCCCCATGACCCCACCGAAGCTCACGCCGTCCGGGGCGAGTGCGTGCACCGCCGCCCGGTGAGCGTTGCGGCGCAGAGTGTTGAAGTGGTCGGGTCCGGGGTCACCGGTCGGCTCGGCCGCGGTGGCCCGGTCGAGGCGCACGGCCTGGCGTTCCCACGCCCGCCCGGCCCGGGCCCACGCCGCCGCGGGGTTCGCGGCGAAGAGGGCGGCGTCGGGCACGCCGACCCGGAAGCCGTCCCACTGAGCGGTGAGCGGCACCCCCGACGGGGTGCCGATGGCCACCCCGGTCACCGGCCGCGTGAACCCGGCCCACTGCGACATGGCCGCCAGCAGGATCGCCGCATCGGGGCCGCCCTTGGCGTCCACGATCACGACCCGCCACCGCTCCGGTCGTGCCAGCGTCGAGAGCGCCAGCCTGATCTGAGTGATGCTCTTCCCGGACCCGGACTCCCCGAACGCGATGATGCTCACGCCCGGCTTGAGGAGCGTGTCGTCGATCACTCCGGGCCGGGACGGGAAAAGCATCCGCTCGACGGCCTCGGGTTGCCAGCGGCGGGCCTCGACCCCCAGGACGAACCCGCCCGGCTTCCGGCCGGCCGGGGGCACCCGCACCGTGGGCGCCGCCGTCTTGGCGGCGGCCCTGGCCGCCCGCTTCGCCGCCCTGGCATCAACGGCCTTCTCGGCGGCCTCGGCGTCCTCCGGGCGCAGCGCCGCCAGGTGGCGGGTCGAGTCGTCCAAGTGCACCTCGACCACATGCGCGACCGCCCAAGCGGCGCCGCCCATCCACCAGCCGGCCCACAGCCACGACGGCCAGGCCGTCACCGTCGCCGCCCAGGCGGCGAAGGGGTCGCCGCCGGTCACGGCGAGGGCGACCAGCCCGCCGACCACCATCGCCGCCACCGGCACCGTGAGCGGCCGCCACCGTTCCCGCATCCTGGCAACGCCGACGTGGCGCTGGCCTTCCTCCCAGGCCCGTCGGCCCCACCAGAGGCCGACCGCGGCCAGGGCGCCGGTCACGCCGCACACCCCGACCGACACGGCGACAACCCCGAGCCGGACCAGCCACGGGTCACCGCCCGCTGACGCTCGGTCGGCGGCGTGCCCGTCGAGGCCCTCGGGCGCGAAGTCCATGCCGGTCACGATGCCGCCCGCACCATCGGGACCGGCACCGTCGCCAGGTCCGGCAGGTCACGGACCCACACCCTCCCATCGGCCGGCTCCCCGAGCTGCGCCATCGCCGCCTCGACCACCGGACGGGTCCCCGACCCGACGAAGTAGATCGCCTTGCCGGGGTCGGCCAGGTGCCCGCCGACGATCTCGACCACCCGGTCCCGGCTCTTGCGGGTCAACTCGACCTCGACGGGCACCTCCCCGTCGGGGGTGACGGCGAGCCCGTCGGCCACATGCGCCCGCCGGCCGTCGGCGTGCTGGCGGCGGTGCAGTTCCCGCTCGGGCACCCACCCCCACCCTCGCCCGGCGAGTTCCAACCTCGCCGCCCACACCGCCCGGCGGTGCGTGAGCGTCGTCAGCGACGGCTCACGGCAGGCCCGCCAGGTGCTCCCCGCCTCGCGGAGCCCTTGCGCGGTCGGCCACACCCACACCCCGCCGGCACCGGCCAGGATTCGCTGCTCGTTCATCCA
>CAZYPY010000255.1:0-3508 GCA_964649545.1 uncultured Microthrixaceae bacterium
GCTCGTCGAGGGCCAGGTGGCGGTCGGCGGCGAGCTGCTCGATGGCCCGGCCGAGCGCGACGTTGCTCCCGGCCAGCTCCGCGAGGGCGCCGCCGCGCGGCAGCCGTCCGGTGCGGGCCAGCGCCCGGCAGATCGCGACCCGCACGGCCTCGATGGTCTCGGCATCAGGCGGGGCGACCGGCATCCTCGGGCTCCTCGTCCACATCGGGCAGGGGTGGTGCCGGAAGAGTCTGCCCGGGTGGTGGCCCCTCGTGCCTCGACGGCACCTCGCCGTCGGCCCAGCCGCGGTGGGCCGCGGCGTCGGGATCGCGTGGCGGCTGGATCAGGGGCAGCGGACCGGACGTGGCCGCGTCGAGGATCTCGGCGGCGCCGTGGGGCGCGTGCTCCGGGACGATGAGTTCGTCGAACTGGTCGAGCGACCGGACGAACACAGCGCCGAGGGCGATGGCCAGGATCATCACCGCGACGGCGGTGAACGTCGTCTGTACGCCGAAGCGCGTGGTGGCCACGCCCACCACCAGGTAGCCGAGGGGGCCGGCGGCGTACTCGGTCGAGGTGATGATGCCGACGATGCGACCGCGCATGTGCTCGGGGCTGCGGGCCTGCATGGCGAGGTTCACGAGCGGCCCGATCGGGCCGTAGGCGAGGCCGATCAGGAACGAGGCGCCGATCATCACCGGGAACGGCGGCAGCACCGCCAGCACGAGGATGAACGTGGCCGTGAGCACGAGCGCGCCACGGAACACCGTGGCCCGCCGGAGGCGGTCACCCCGCCAGCTGTAGAGAACCGCGCCGAGGATGCCCCCGAGGCTCATCGCCATGACGATGGCGCCGAGCCGACCCGGCTCGTCGAGGGCCTCGAAGTGCACCGGCAGCAAGACGCCCTCGATGGGCATGTACACCGACACCAGCAGCGCCGATATGACGGTGATGCCGAGGAGCAGTGCGTCGCGACGCACGAAGCCGAGGCCTGCCCGGGTGCCGGCCCACACCCCCTCGGCGGGCTCGTCGGCCGCCAGGGGGGCACCGGCGTGGGGCACCCGCAGCACCGACACGCACGCGGCGGAGAGCAGGAAGCCCGCGGTGGTCACCCACATCGCGTCGATGGCGCCCACCCAGGCGATGAGGACCCCGCCGACGCCCGGCCCGACGATGAAGGCGACGCCCCAGATGGCCTCGTGGAGGCCGTTGACCCGCTCGAGCGGCCAGCCTGCTCGTCCGGCCGCTGCCGGCAGCATCGTCTCGCGGGCGGTGACGCCGGCGGGGTCGAAGACGGCGCCGACGACGGCGAGCGCGACGAGCCAACCGAGGTCGAGGCCGAGGGTGAGGTCGACGATCGGGATCGCGGCCAGCGACGCGGCCGAGAGCAGATCCGCGCCGACTGCAGTGCGCTTGCGCCCCAGTCGGTCGACGATCGTCCCCGACAGCAGGCTCGACACGAGCAGCGGGAGCGCCGTCGCCGCCGCCAGCAGGCCGGCCGCGCTGGCCTTGCCCGTGCGCTCGAGTGCGATCCACGGCAGGAGGACGAGCGCGGCGCCGTTCCCCGCCCCGGACAGGAGCGTGGCCGCCTCCAACAGGACCAGCGGCCGTATGGTCGTGCGCGGCTCGGCCATGCTCCCAGTCAACCGCGGCGGAGGCGGCGGGGCGCGCCGGGTTTCGTGCGGCGACGCGCCGGTGGCGTCCCCTCAGCCCGTGGCGGGGCGAAGGCGGCTGACGGAGCGGTTCGCCTCCCAGTGGCTGCGACGGGCGAAGTGGGGCGGGCGCGAGGCGAGTTCGTCGGTCTCCAGCCACAGCCGCTTCAGGTGGCGGACCGGGCCGGTCGGACGGTCGTCGACGTAGGCGGGGCGCCTCGGGGTGGCGCTGGAGCTCCAACTCGTCGTGGGTGTGGGCAGAGCGGTCGATCCCCCGGAGGCGGACGAACCCCCGGCCGTAGTTGATCAGCTCGCGCTCGACCTCGGCGAGCCGATCGGCGAGGTGGGTCCCCTGTCTCCCCGTAGGCGAATGGGGCCGGCGGCGTGGCTCGGGGCGCCCAGCGCAGCGCAGGGACGCCGCCTCGTCGATCAGCCGGCGACGGGTACGGGCGAGGGCTGGTCGGTGGCGGTCCCGCCGTCGCCGACTTGGCCGTTGCTGTCGAGACCCCAGCAGGAGAGGCGCCCCGAACCGCGGCGCCCACAGGTGTGGTACTCGCCGGCATCGACCGCCGGCAGGAACCCCGATCCACCGGTCACGGCGACCGGGAGCGGCTGGTTGGCGAGCGGCGCTCCGTCGCCGATGGCCCCGTAGGTGTCGAGGCCCCAGCAGAACACCTGGTCGGCGGGGCCGCCGGTGACTCGCCCGGCGCTCCCGGTCCAGGGCGACGATGCCGGTGACTGCGGTCGTGTCGCGCACGTGTGGTAACCGCCGGTCGTGACCGACGTCCATCTCGAGGCCCCACCCGCGACGGGAACGGGCACGGCCTGGTTCGCGTTCGCCACGTCGTCGCCGAGCTGCCCGGCCTGGTCCCAGCCCCAGCAGGACAACGTGCCCGTCCTCTGGAGGCCGCAGGTGTGCGACCGACCGAGGTCGACCGCGATCCAGTCGGTGCGGCTGCCGGCGACCTCGACCGGGGTGTGCTGCTCCGAGAGCGGCGGGCCGTCGCCGAGCTGACCGGCGCTGTCGAGGCCCCAGCAGTAGAGGCGCCCGGTCGTCCGGATACCGCACGTGTGGAAGATGCCGGCCGTGACCGCCGTCCAGTCAGCCGTGGCCCCGGACACCTCGACCGGCGCGTTGCGCTCGACCACGGTGATGTCGTCGCCGAGGCGCCCGCTCCCGTCGTTGCCCCAGCACCAGAGGTGGCGAGACGCCGATCGGGCGCACGTGTGCTGGTAGCCCGCGCTCACCTCGGCCCAGAGGCCCGACCCGCCCGTCACCTGCACCGGCTCGCCCACGTCGGTGTTGGCGCCGGCGTTGCCCAGCTGGCCCCAGAAGTCCGAGCCCCAGCACCAGAGCTGACCCTGCAGCGTGCGGGCGCACGTGTGGAACCCACCCGCCGAGACCCCAGCCCAGGGTCGGCGACCACCGGCGACCTCCACGGGCACGCCTTGGTCGGCGTTCGCTCCTCCGTCGCCGAGCTGACCCGCGGCATCGGATCCCCAGCAGAAGAGGCGCTCGGTCACGGTGATCCCACAGGTGTGGCGGTCGCCGGCGCTGACCTGGAGCCACACCGTCTCCGGACCCGCCGCGCCTGCGGCGGCACCCGCACCGCCCGCCCGCGTTGACGCCGAGGCCGGCGTCACCCCCGCCAGCAGAAGCAGCAGCCCGAGGGTCACCCCGGAGTAAACCCAGGACTTCTTCCGTCGCATGGTCATCCCCCTGTCCTCGGCGCGCACCCCGACGGTACACCCGGGCACCAAGCTGCGCTCGGTTCGACCCGGCGCAGCGAAGGTCAGCCCGGCGCCAGCTGGTGGCGGTCGAGGAAGGCGAGGACGGCGTCGGTGAAGGCGTCGTTGCGGTCGCCGGCGACCATGTG
>CAZYPY010000256.1:0-3462 GCA_964649545.1 uncultured Microthrixaceae bacterium
CGTCCTCCACCGCGGCCCGGGTGAGCACGAAGTGGTGGATGGCGTCGCGGTCGTAGGTGGCGAGGCCCTGCTCGACCGCCGCGGTGGTGCTCACCGTGCCGGCCAGGCCGACGAAGCGGGCGGCGGTGCGAACCTGGGGCACCTCCCGCTCGAGGTCGTCGAGGTGGGCGTCCACGACCGACAGCGCCGCATGGAGCTCCTCGGGGCCCGGTGGGTCGCGGTGCAGGAACTTCTCGGTGACGCGCACGCACCCCAGGTCGACGGACCGCACCGCCTCGCACTCGTGGGTGCCGTAGGCGAACTCGGTCGAGCCGCCGCCGATGTCGACGACGAGGAAGGGCCCGTCGGCGAGGTCGAGCTCGGCGGTCGCGCCCGCGAACGACAACCGGCCCTCCTCGTCCCCACCGAGCAGCTCGGGCCGGGCCCCCACCACGGACTCGGCGGCGTCGAAGAAGGCGTCGCGGTTGGCCGCGTCGCGCGCGGCGGAGGTGGCCGTGATGCGCACGTGGCCGACACCATGGCGGTCCATGACCTCGCGGTAGCGGCGCAGGGTCTCGAGGGTGCGCTCGACGGCGGCCGGGTCGAGGGCACCGGTGGCGTCGACGCCCTGGCCGAGCCGCGTGATCTCCATGAGGCGCTCGACCGTCCGCCCCTCCGCGTCGGCGACGAGGAGCCGGGTGGAATTGGTCCCGCAGTCGATCGCGGCGAGAGGGGGGCTCATGACGTCACCCCGTCGAGGTGGGCCGCCACCCAGCGCCCGACCGGGTCGTCGCCGCCGGCCAGGAACCACGCGTAGTGGGCGTGGAGGCACTTGACGCCCCGACGGGTACCGCCGACCCCACCGAAGGGCCGGGGACCGTCGTGGTCGGACGGCAGGGCCGCGTCTCGTTCCGCGGCGTAGCGGGTGTGGGCCTCGGCCAGTGCGTCGGCGTCGACCTCGGCCTCGGCCCGCCGGACCCCTCCAGCAGCCTCGAGCCGCCCCACCGCGGCCCGCTCGGTCGCGCCGACCAACCAGTACCGGGTGGGCATGGGGGTTCCGTCGTCGAGCAGGGGCTCGTTGCGGATCACCACCGGCGCGCCCACGTCGTCGGTGACGACGACCTCGTAGCGGCCCTGCGGCTCCCGGCCGAGCAGGTCGGCCACGGTGGGGGCCGAGTGCTCGTCGGTCAGCTCCATCGGGCCAGGTCCTCCAGGGTGTCGATGTCGGCGGGTTCGCCCGGGCACGGTACCTCCGTGACCAGCTCGGGCCGGGATCGGAGCACGACCCGCGCACCCTCGTCTCCGGTGGTGGGCAGCAGGGGCCACACCGAGCGGTGGAAGCGCACGGGTGGTCGTCGGGCCCCGGCGAAGGTCGCGGCCACGACGGGGGCCTCGGGCGCCGTGGTGGCGACGAGCCGCCACGCCTCGGCCGGCACCAGGGGCTGGTCGGCGAGACCCACGACGACCGCGTCGTGGCCGGCCCGGTCGATCGCCTCGACGCCGGCGGCGAGCGACGTGGCCTGACCCTCCGCCGCCCGGACATTGACCACGAGGCGTGCCCCCTCGGGCACGAGCGCGCAGAGCCCGTCCGCCTCGACGCCCGCGCCGACCACGACGACGAGCTCGTCGAGCCCGGCTGCCGAAGCGGCATCCATCGCCCAGCTCGCGAGGGGTCGACCCCGGAACATCGCCAGCAGCTTGGGATCCGGCCCGAGGTAGCGACGACCGAGCCCGGCGGCGAGCAGCAGCGCCGCGGTGGTCACCGCCGGCCCGTGAACCGCTTCGTGCGGACCGTCACCCCGCCGAGCACGGCGCGAGCCTCGACCCGCACCACCGGCGTCGCCGCGTGCACCTCGGAGGCGCGCACCCGGTACGACCGGCTGCCGATCACCGCGAACCCGCCGAGGTCGACGTGGACGCCTTCGGGCACCACCACCTCGACGCCACCGAGCACCGCCCAGGCCCGGATGGTGAGGTCGTGGTCGAGCACGGCGTCGCACAGGTCGATCTGGGCGCTGCCCAACACGGCGACCGCGTCGACGGATCGCGCCGGGCGCCAGCGCCCGGACTGGCGGGCGCCGCTCAGCACCCCGACGACCGAGGTGCGCTCGGGCAACCGGGGAGCGGCGGCGAGCTCGGGCAGGTCGGCGGTGGGCCGGTTGAGCTCGGCCCAGGTACGGGCCGCGTAGACCTCGCCGACCCGCTCGGCGAACTCGTCGAGGGTCAGGCGGCCGTCGGCGGTGCAGACGCGCAGGCGCTCGATCTCACGCTGGCGCTCGGCGTCGCCGATCAGCTCGTCGGGCGCGGGCATGCCGCAAGGGTACGGTCTCGGGCATGGATCTCGGTCTGCGCGGCAAGGTCGCCGCGGTGGCGGCGGCGTCGACCGGCCTGGGCCTCGCCAGCGCCCGAGCGCTGGCCGCCGAAGGGGCGCGGGTGGCCATCTGCGGACGCCACGCCGACCGGCTGGAGGCGGCGGCGGCCACGATCGACGGTGACGCCGAGGTGGTCACCGTCGTCGCCGACGTGAGCGTCGCCGCCGAGGCCGAGCGGTTCGTGGCCGAGGCCGCCGACCGCCTCGGTCCCGTGGACGTGCTGGTCGCCAACGCCGGCGGCCCACCGGGCGGCACCTTCGCCTCCACCGACCTGGCCGGCTACGAGGAGGCCCTCCGCCTGAACCTGCTGTCCACCATCGCCCTCTGCCAGGCCGCGGTCCCGGGCATGCAGGAGCGGGGCTGGGGCCGGGTCGTGGCCATCACGTCGGTCGGTGCCCGCCAACCCATCGGGCGGCTGATCGCGTCGAGCACCGCGCGGGCAGGGGTCACCGGCTTCTTGAAGCTGCTCGCCACCGAGGTCGCGCCCGACGGGGTGACCGTGAACTCGATCCAGCCCGGGATGCACGCCACCGACCGGTTGGCCCACCTCGGTACCCCGCTCGAGGAGCTCGCCCGTCAGATCCCGGTCGGGTTCGTGGGCGACCCCGACGACTTCGGGGCGGTGGTGGCGTTCCTCTGCTCGCAGCAGGCGAAGTTCATCACCGGCTCGGCCATCCCGGTCGAGGGCGGCACCGTGGGGGCCCTCCAGTGATCCGCCACGTCGTCCTCCTGCGGTGGGTCGAGGGCACCACCGACGCCCAGCACCAGGCGGTGCTCGACGCGCTCCACGAGCTGCCCGGGCTCATCCCCGAGATCGCGCGCTACCGCATCGGGTCCGACGCCGGCCTGGCCGAGGGCAACGCCCACGTGAGCGTCATCGCCGACTTCGCCACCGCCGACGACTGGCGGACCTACAGCACCCACCCCGAGCACGTCCGGGTGATCACCGAGCTCATCCGCCCGCAGCTCGAGGCGCGCACCGCGATCCAGGTCGAGTTCGACCCCGCCACCGACGGCTGACGCCACGCGGTCTGACCAAAGACGACCACCCCCCACCGGGTCGTCCACCCGGGCGAATCGCCGTTCTGGGACCAGCGTGATGTCGTGGGGA
>CAZYPY010000257.1:0-3427 GCA_964649545.1 uncultured Microthrixaceae bacterium
ACGGCGGGCAGGCCGTACTCGCGGGCGACGACGGCGCCGTGGGTCATGAGGCCGCCGACCTCGGTGACGAGCGCGGCCACCGCCACGAACACCGGTGACCAGCTGGGGTCGGTGCCGTTGGTGACGAGGATGTCGCCGGGTTCGAGGTCGTGGGCGTCACCCACGTCGAGGATCACCCGGGCCCGGCCCTCGACCACGCCCGCGGAGACGGCGAGGCCGGCCAGGGCGCCGTCGGGGACGTCGTCGCGGTGGTACGAGCCGTTGAGGGTCTCGCCCTCGGAGGTCATCACGCGTGGCGGGGTGAGCGCGGCGAACGACCGGAAGTCCTCCCGCCGCTGTCGGATCAGGTCGCGGTCGACCTCCCGGGTGCGGGTGGTCTCGGCGAACTCCTCGAAGGTGAGGAAGTAGACGTCGTCGGGCGCGTCGACCACGCCGGCGGCCACGAGCCGGTGGGCCTCGGCCAGGAGCGCCTGCTTGTAGATCCAGTAGCGGCTGATCAGCCGGTACTTGGGGTACTCCCGGTAGCCCGCGAACACCCGGACCCGGTCGATCATGGCCTTGGTCTCGGCCGCCTTCGCCTCACCGTCGGGCAGGGCCCGCAGCCGTGCGAGCACCTCGTGCTCCTTCTCGGTCGCCACGCGGAGGCCTTCGGCGACCCGGCGCTCGTGCTCGCCGGCGGTGAAGTTCTCGACGTTGGCCAGGATGAGCGGGACCAGGGTGCTCGGCTGCTCGCTCCACCGGGTCCGGGTGATGTCGATCTCGCCGACGCAGCGCATGCCGTAGCGGTCGAGGTAGTCACGGATGGCGGCGGCGGCGTCCTCGCCGCCCGCCACGGCGGGAAGGCGGTCGAGGAAGCCGTCGTCGCCGGCCTCGGCCACGTCGTGGAGGAGCGCGACCACGTCGGGGTTGGCCCGGACCACGTCGGCCACGTCGAGCAGGGCCAGCCCCATCTCCGCCGTGACGTTGCCGGGCGCCGACTGGGACAGCGCGTCGACCACGTTGACCTCGCCGAGCCAGTCGCCGAGGTGGTCGTTCAGCCAGAAGGCCGCCTCCATCCCGGTCAGGATCACCGGCAGGCTCTCGGGGTTGGCCAGGCGGCTCCGCATCTCGGGCAGGTCGTCGAGGATGTAGGCGAACAGCTCGGGGCCGGTCTTGTCGGCGATGGCCTCGGCGGTCGCCGCCAGCGAGGCCTCCGTGCGCTCGACCAGCCGGACGACCAGCTCCGGGTCGGGGTCGATCATCGGCGGGGCGCCGGGGGCACCGGGGATGGGCAGCGGCCCGCCGTCGTCGACGGGCGGGGGCGGGAGAAAGCCCGGGCGGTCGACCAGCGTCTGGAGGGCGTCACCGATCAGCGGGTCGGACTTGCCCAGCCCGCCGATGATGGCGGGCCGGAGCGCCGGCGAGGCCAGGTTCTCGGCGACGTCGACGAAGAGCCGCCCGGCCGCGACGTACATGGGCCGCATGGCGGTGAGCTGCCAGACGGACAGTCCGAGCGGCGTCATGGGCTCGGTCATCATCTGCTGGTGGCCCACCGAGACGAAGACGTGGGTGGCGTCGTCGTCGACCTCGGGGACCGGGAAGAGGGTGGTGATGGGCCGGCTCTGGACGACCGCCGGCCCCTCGTCGTCGAGGCACCACTCGACGTCCTGCGGCGCCCCGAAGTGGGCCTCGATGCGGCGGCCGAGGGCGGTCAGCTGGAGGACCTCGGCGTCGGTGACCGCCGGATCGTCACGTTCCGCTGAACGCTCGCGGGCCACGACCTCGCCGTCGCGCACCCGCCACGAGTCGGGTGTGACCCGGCCGGCGACGAGTGCCTCGCCGAGGCCGGGCACGGCCTCGACCGCGGTGACGAAGCGGTTGCCGGTCGTCGGGTCGGCGGTGAACAGCACGCCGGCCGCCCGGGCGTCGACCAGGGTCTGGACGACCACGGCCATCCGGGCCGACCGGTGGTCGATCCCGCCGTGCGCCCGGTAGGCGACGGCCCGGTCGGTGTAGAGCGACGCCCAGCAGCGGCGGACGTGGTCGACCACCGCGTCGGCGCCGACCACGCCGAGGAAGCTGTCCTGCTGACCGGCGAACGAGGCGGTGGGCAGGTCCTCCGCGGTCGCGCTCGAGCGCACCGCGACCGGGGTGTCGGGCACGAGCGCGTCGAGGGCCTCGCCGATCGCGGCCGCCAGGTCGTCGGGGACGGGCAGGGCCTCGACCGCCTCCCGCAGCCCGCCGGCCAGGGCGGCGAGCCCCTCGCGATCGTCGGGGGCGACGCCCGCGAGCTCGGCGAGGACGGTCTCGACCTCGGGGGCCGCCTCGACCACGCGGGTGAAGGCCCGGGTGGTCACGCAGAAGCCCGGCGGCACCCGGATCCCCTGCATCCGGAGGAGCTCGCCGAGTCCGGCGCCCTTGCCCCCGGCGACGCCGATCAGCGTCCGGTCGATCGTCGCGAGGTCGACCACCTCGCCGTGCTCCGCCCGGTCCACTGCCTCGGAATCGCTCACTCACACCTCGGGTTCGTCACGTCCGCGCCGCTCGGTGGGCCCGGAGCGGGCATTGTCAGCACGGTTCCACGCCTTGAAACAAGCCCCCCACCGCGCGGTACGGTTTTCACAGCGGGGGAGCGCGGACGACGGCGGAGCGGTGGCCATGAAGGCCGTCGGCGTGGTGGTCGACGACGCCGCGGTCACGCCGACCTACGTCCACGGCGTGGAGGTCGGCTTCCTGTGCCTGTTGCGTCAGCGTGGTGAGCGGTTCCTCGTCCCGGGCTGAGCGCTGGTCAGCGCAGCGGCGCCTGCTCGTCCACGACCCGGACGGGCTCGGTGTCGAGGAAGAGGCGTCGGTCGAGGGTCGCACCATGGGTGAGGTGGGCCACGTCCACCACGATCTTGGCGTAGGTCCACTGGCGGCCCCCGCCGACGCGGCGGTTGCGCACGCAGCGGCCCCATTCGCCGGCGGCCAGGCGCAGCAGGACCTGGTCCCGAGCACGGGGCGGCCATCCGGACCAGCGGTCCGCCCGTGCGGTGACCACCACCCGGGCGTCCTCGACCGTGACCCGCACCCCGAAGGCCGAGACCGGGAGCGGTGCCGCGAGGTCGACCGAGACCTCCTCCAGGGCGAAGCCCGGCTCCTCCCGGGCCTCCAGGGCATGGACGAGGGCGGTGCCGGGGGTCGGGCGTCCGCCGGCCGGTAGCTCGGCCGCCTCGGGGACGGCGGCCCGCGCCGTGGCCAGCGGCGCGCCGCGGGCGGCCTTGGTCCAGTGGGTGGTGATCCCCTGCACGACGATCACGGGCCCGTCCACTGCTCGACCGGCCTAGGCGCGGGCGGTCGCCTCGGCGCCGTCGAGCCAGGTGGCGAGGACCTCGATCTTGTCGAGGTCGTCGGCGGCGATGTCGAAGGGGTCACGCTCGAGCACGGTGAAGTCGGCGCGCTTGCCGAC
>CAZYPY010000258.1:0-3426 GCA_964649545.1 uncultured Microthrixaceae bacterium
TCGACACGGGCGCGGTCGACGACACCGAATTGCTGCGCACGAGCCTCGAGGAGGCCTACGCCGAACTGCTCGCGGCGACCTGAGCCGCTCCAGTCACCCGCCGGGCCACCGGGCCCGGGCGGTCACCTCGCCGGTGAGGACGAGGGGCTAGTTGGCCGAGAGCGACTCGTCGCGGAGGTCGGGAGTGGGCGCCCGCAGGAGCGAGCGCACGTCGAGCAGGAGGTCGGACACCTCGCTGGTCGAGACCAGCTCGCGGTGCATCATGTCGCCCAGGCCCTGATCGATGAGGGCGAGCGCCTCGTCGATCGAGGTGATCTCTCGGGTCTCGGGCATCGGTACCTCCGGAACGGGAGTTCGGACTGCACGGAACAACGGGGCGACCCGCCGGATTGTTCCGTGACCCTCGTCACGGCCCTCCCCAGGGGCGTGTGTGAACCTTACCCACGTCGTGTGACGCCCGATCGGCATCAGCGGTGAATTCCGTGTTACACCGCCGAGCGGTCCTCGACCGCCTCGTCCTCGCTACCTTCGCCACATGGAACGCGGCACGGACGCCCTCGGCCTCACCTTCGCCAGCTACATGAACCTCGGCCCGCAGGCCGCGCTCACGACCGCCTCGCGGGCGGCCGCGCTCGGATACCGGTCGTTCTGGACCGCGGAGACGACCGGCCCCGAGGCGTTCTCGACCCTGGCCGCCGCCGGTGCCGCCGCGCCCGGGCTCGACCTCGGCACCGGCGTGCTCGCGCTGCAGCTGCGCACCCCGATGGTGGTGGCGATGGCCGGCGCGACCCTGCAGGCACTGCAGCCCGACGTCGACGTGCTGCTCGGCATCGGCATCTCGTCGCCCGTCGTCACCGAGCGCTGGCACGGCGTGCCCTACGGCGACCGCCCGCTCGCCCGGGTCCGCGAATACGTCACGCTCCTGAAGGAGTGCCTCTCGGGCGAGCCCGTCACCTTCCAGGGCGACTTCTACCAGTGCCGGAAGTTCCGTCTCGGGGTGCGCCTCGGCGAGCGCCGCCCCAAGGTGGTGGTGGCCGCCCTCAACCCGAGGATGCTCGAGCTCGCCGGCGAGGTGGCCGACGGGGTGCTCCTCAACTACCTGCCCGCCTCCCACGTTCCCTGGTCGGTCGAGCAGGTGCGCAAGGGCGGGGACGCCACGATCTACGCGTACGTCCACGCCGGCGTGTGCGAGCGCGAGGACGGCATCGAGCTGGCCCGACGCGACCTCTGGTCCTACGCCGTGGTCGACGCCTACGCCGCCAACTTCGAGCGGGCCGGCTTCGCCGACGAGGTGGCCCAGATCCGGGAGTGCCAGGCGGCGGGCGACCGTGAGGCCGCCATCGCCGCGGTGTCGGACCGCTTCGTCGACGCCATCGACGTGATGGGCGACGCGGCCACGGTGCGCTCGACCGTCGAGGCCTACGTCGCCGGCGGCGTGGACGTGCCCGTGCTCATGCCCCTGCCGTGGGGCCCCGACCGCATGGCGGTGATCGACGCCACGATGCGGGCGGCCGCCGGCGCGGACTGACGGCGAGGGGGAGACCCGAACGCTGCTCGGTCCTGGCTCCAGTGGGGGCCGATGCGCCGGCGTGATCCGTCAGCCGACGTTGATGTCGAAGTCGGGGGGCAGCTCGCCGCCCGCCTCGAGCCACGCCGTCACGACCTCGGGGAACTCCCGCGGGTTGTAGACGTCCTCCTCGTAGGACCACTCGCCGTTCCCGGCGTAGTGGAGGATGCAGAGGGTGGGCACGTCGAAGACCCGATCGCCGCCCTGGGGGTCGGGGAGGCGGTTCTGGCACCAGAACACGAGGCGGTTGCCGTCGATCATCCACCACTCGTAGGGGAACTCCATGGTGGGGAACGGCTGCATGACGCCGTTGATCCAGGTGCGGATCTCCTCGCGCCCGTGGAACTTGCCGTAGTGGTGCTCGAAGTAGCGGGCGTCCTCGGTGAACTGGTTCGCCCACGGGTCCCAGTCGCCGGTCTTCACCGCGGTCTGGGCTCGTTCGCGGTACTTGGCGAACTCGGCCTCGATCTCCTCGCGGGGGAACACCGTGGCCACGGGCTCGGGCGTGTAATCCGGGATGCCGGTGAGCGTCGGGTCGGGCGGCGTGTGCTTGCGGCCGCCGGCCGCCAGCCATGCCTGGAAGACCTCCTCGGCGTGGACCGGGTTGTACTCGTCCTCCTCGTGGTCCCACTTGCCGTCGCCGGCGTAGTGGAGGATCGAGGCGTTCGGGAAGCGGTAGGGCGTGTCGCCCCCGGTCGGGTCGGGGAGGTTGTTCCAGATGTAGAACACGACGCGGTCACCCTCGACGATCCACCAGTCGACCGAGAAGGTCATCGACGGGTAGTCGGCCATGCACGACGTGATCCACTGCTCGATCTCGGCCCGGCCGTGGAAGCGACCGAGGTAGTGCTCGACGTAGGTGGCGTCCTCGGTGAACAGCGACGCCCACGCCTTCCAGTCCCGCCCGTACGCGCCCACCCGCAGGAATTCCTCGAACGCGGCGCGGACCTCGGCTTCAGGATGTTCCCCCATGGCCGGGGACTGTAGGTCACCCGGGGGTCACGCACCGCCGGCGGTTCGGCTCGGTGACGCACCGTCGTGGCTCGGGATGGCTGTCGGTGGGCACGTCTACGATCGGCCCATGGAGCTGGCGGGCAAGGTCGTCGTGGTGACCGGGGGTGCGAACGGCATCGGCCGGGCGCTGTGCCGGCGGTTCGCGGCCGAGGGCGTGGGCGGCCTCGCGGTGGCCGATCTCGACGGCGCCGGCGCGGCCGCGGTGGCCGCCGAGCTCGGCGACCTGGCGATCTCCATGGAGGTGAACGTCGCGGTCGAGTCCGACGTCGTCCGCCTCGTCGAGGTCGCCCAGGACCGGCTCGGCCCCATCGACCTGTTCTGCTCCAACGCCGGCATCGCCGCCCCCGCCGGCGGCGTGGAGGCGCCCAACGAGGGCTGGCAGCAGATCTGGGACGTCAACGTGATGGCCCACGTCTACGCGGCCCGTGCCGTGCTGCCGGCGATGATCGCCCGGGGCGAGGGCTACCTGCTCAACACCGCGTCGGCGGCGGGGCTGCTCACCAACCTCGGCGCGGGCCCGTACTCGGTCACCAAGCACGCCGCGGTGGGCCTGGCCGAGTGGCTCGCGATCACCCACGGCGACCAGGGCATCAAGGTCTCGTGTCTCTGCCCGCAGGGCGTGCGCACCGACATGCTCATGGCCGCAGCCGGTGCCGGCGCCGGCGGTGAGTGCGGGCCGGGCGGCAGCGACCCCGCGCCGGCCCAGCTCGCGGGGGCGGCGGTCCTGGCCCACGGGGCCATCGAGCCCGAGGAGGTCGCCGAGGCGGTCGTCGCGGGCCTGGCCGCGGAACGCTTCCTGATCCTCCCCCACCCCGAGGTGCTCGACTACTTCCGGAACAAGGCCA
>CAZYPY010000259.1:0-3390 GCA_964649545.1 uncultured Microthrixaceae bacterium
GCGGGCCTACGACCCCCTGCTCGGCAGCGGGGACGGCCGGGTGCTGCTCGAGTCGCTGCTCTCGGCGGCGTCGGCCACCGTCGGCACCGGGCTGCGGGCGGGGGCGTCAGCTCCCGCGTGAGATGCCGGCGGCCTTGAGGGTCGCCGCCGGCACACCGGCCTCCCGCCAGGCCGCGTAGGAGATGCCCTTGCGCTGGCTGTAGCCCTTGGCCGCGTCCACGAACTCCCTCTCGAGCGCCTCGAGGTCGACGCTCGGAGCCGACGCGGCGGTCAGCTCGGCCTCGAGGTCCATGCGCTCCTGCACGAGTTGCAGGCGTTGGACGGGTGGGGCGTCGGGGATCTCCGCCACGACCTTGGCGAGCCGCGCCTCGATGGACTCCGGTGTGCGCTTCCGCCCTCGCTTCGGGCGACTGGCGTCGAGCGCCTCCAGGTAGACGCGCACGGCTCGGCCCTGGGTGCGGCCTTGGGCCAACGCCGCCTTGTGAGCCGCCGACATTGTGCGAGTCTGCTTGGAGTCATTTGCCATGCGACGATGGCAACACAGATCTGAATGAATGGCAAGACGTTTGCCCCTATTTCAGCAATGGCGACCACTCGCGACCATGGATTCGGCGTCTCGTCTCTGTGGTCGATCCGTGCGGTTCAGCGTTCAGGGGCGCCGCCAGAGCGGCGCAGTCGGTGCCAGGTGCGCGGGCGAGCTCGACGGGCTCACCGAGCGGGCAGCCCGAGGAGCTCGTGGACGTTGTCCCGCATGATGGCCAGGGTCTCGGCCTCGTCGTAGGTGGGGATGTCGGCGGTGAACGCCACCGGGTCGGGGAGCCCCTCGGTGTGGGGGAAGTCGGATCCGAACAGGAGCCGGTCGATGCCCAGGGTCTCCTTGAGCAGGTCCATGTCGTCCTCGTAGTACGGCGCCACCCACACGTTGCGGCGGAACTGCTCGACCGGGTCCTCGGCGAACCCGAACGGCATCTTCCCGTAGGTCGCGGCCAGGTTGCGGAGCAGATCGGGCACCCACATCGCCCCGTTCTCGATCGACGCGACCCGCAGGTCGGGGTGGCGCTCGAACACGCCGTGGCACACCATCGCGGTGAGCGAGTCGGCGATGCCCCGATCGGCGAAGGCCGCCATCGGGAAGGTGGCGTGCATGAACCCGGCGAACCCACCCCCGCCGCCGGACGACTCCGTGCGCCAGAAGCGGCCGTAGTGGTTCACCCCCGACAGTCCGGCGTGGAGCACGAGCGGCACGCCGGCCTCGGCGAGCATGGCCCAGATCCGGTCGAACCGGGGGTGGCCCGGCGAGACGTAGCCGTCGCCGCCGTCGGGGACCGGCCCCGGGATGGTGACCACCACCCTCGCGCCGGCGTCGAGCACCCGGCGGAGCTCGACCTCGGCACGGGCCGGGTCGGCCAGGGCGAGCATCGGCGCGGCGTAGATGCGGCCGTCACCGCGGTCGTAGCCCCAGTCGTCGTCGAGCCACCGGTTGAAGGCGTCGAACGCGGCGTGCAGGGCGGGCACGTCCTTTCGGAGCGCCTCCTGCAGGCCGACGCCGAGGGTCGGGAACATGAGGATGCCCTCGAGGCCCTGCGCGTCGAGTTGGCGGACGCGGGCGTCGCGGTCGCGGTACTCGGGGTGGTCGGCGATCGGCTCGAGGTCGCCGAACATGGTCTTGAGGTCGAGGCCCTCGGTGTTGCGGCCCCGGAAGTAGTCCTCGAGCGCCCCCGGGGCGGCGATCGGGTCGAACGTGGGGTTGGGGATGAACTTGTTGACCCGACCGCCGACGAGCAGGCGCTTCTTGCCGTCCACGACCGCCCACTGCACGCACCGTTTGGCCATCTTCGGGTCGATGTGGCGGGTGAACGCGTCCTCCGCCTCGTAGTAGTGCTGATCCGCGTCGAAGGGTCGGAAATCGAGCTCGGGCACGGGCGCGACCCTACCCCTTCTAACGGTCGCGTCAGCTAGCGTCGGCCCATGGTCATCGACGCCTGGGTCAACATCTTCCCGGAGGCCTTCGCCAGCGCCTGGGCGGCCAAGGACGAGCAGCAGGGCGTGGTCCAGATGTTCGGGCCCGACCTGGCCAAGGGACCCACCGTCGAGGGCCTGCTCGAGGCCATGGACGAGGCCGGCGTCGACTGTGGTGTGCTCACCGCCGGCCTGTCCGACCCCGACCGCATCCATCGCAAGGGCGGGTACGCGGCCGAGGACTTCCTCGCCATCGCCGACGAGCACCCCGGACGGTTCCTCGTCTCGGCCGCGGTCGACCGGGCCACCAAGCCGGTGCAGAACTGCGCCCGGCTGCGCGAACTGACCCAGCACCCGGCGTTCGTGCTCGCCCGGGTCACCCCGCTCGTCGAGCAGTACGACCTCAACCACCGCCTCTACTACCCCGTGTACGCCACCTGCGCGGAGCTGGGCCTGCCCGTCTCCATCAACGTGGGCGTGCCGGGCCCCCAGGTGCGCAGTCGGTGCCAGGACCCGGTCCTGCTCGAGGACGTCCTCATCGACTTCCCGACCCTCACCGTCATCGGCGCCCACATGGGCCACCCCTACGAGGCCCTGCTGATCCAGTACATGCTGAAGTGGCCGCAGCTCCACCTGATGACCTCGGCCTACCTCGCGACCTACCTCGACCCGGCCATGGCGAGGTTCATGGACTCGTCGCGGGGCCGGGGTCGCCTGCTGTTCGCGTCGGACCACCCGGTGATCCCCGCCAAGAAGGCGCTCGACGCCGCTCGCGCGCTGCCCCTCTCGGAGCAGGGCATGGACGAGTACCTCGGCGCGGCCGCCGCCCGCCTCCTGACCCGCACGGGCTCGTGAGCGGCGGCGCCCGGGGCGCGCCGGCGTCGTGACCAGCACCGGAGCCGGGTCGAGAGCCGCCCTCACGTTGCACCCGGACCGGCTCTTCCCCGCGGAGCCGGCGGTCCGGTCGATCGCCCGGACGCTCCACGCCGAGGTGGCCTCGCTGCCCATCGTGTCGCCCCACGGCCACTGCGACCCGGCGTGGTTCGCGCTCGACGAGCCCTTCTCGGACCCCACCGGGCTGCTGGTGACGCCCGACCACTACCTGACCCGGATGCTCCACAGCCAGGGGGTGCCCCTCGAGCGCCTCGGGGTGCGGCCGCTCGACGGGTCGCCGGCGGCCGACCCCCGCTCGGCGTGGCGGACCTTCGCCGAGCACGCCCACCTCTTCCGCGGCACGCCCTCGGGGCTGTGGCTCGACCACACCTTCGCCACGGTGTTCGGCCTCGACGTCCGCCTGGGCCCGACCACCGCCGACCACTACTACGACCGGATCGCGGATGCGCTGGCCGATGACGCCTTCCGGCCACGCGCCCTGTTCGAGCGCTTCGGGATCGAGGTGCTGGCCACGACCGAGTCGCCGCTCGACGACCT
>CAZYPY010000260.1:0-3354 GCA_964649545.1 uncultured Microthrixaceae bacterium
GGGAGGAGGCGGGTGGGAACAGAGCCGGGGATGATCCCGACCGCCGACGCCACGTCTCGATGGCGACTGCTGATCCGCCACCGCTTCGGCTTCCAGGCGGGGGTGGACGCGGCCGCGTGGGCGGTCGCGATCATCGCCGCCACCCTGCTCCGCTACGAGTTCGACTACCAGGACATCGACTGGGCCGGTCTCGCGCTGATCGTCCCGGTCGCCATCGTCATCCACGTCGTGGTGGGCAGCGCCGGCGGGCTGTACCTCGGCCGCTGGCGGTTCGGCAGCTTCGAGGAGGTCGCGGCGCTGACGCGGTGCGTGGTCGTCGCCACCGTCTCGATCGCCTTCGTCAACCGGTTCCTGTTCGGGTACCTGATCCCGGTGAGCGCCACGATCCTCGCCGGCTGCCTCGCGCTGTTGCTGATGGCCGGCGCCCGGTACGCCTGGCGGCTCGTACTCGAGCGGCGCATGCGCCCGTCCGAGGACACCGCCACCCGCGTGCTCGTCTTCGGGGCGGGCGAGGGCGGCCTGCAGGTCATCAACGCCATGTTGCGCAACCCGTCGAGCCCGTACCTGCCGGTGGCCCTGCTCGACGACCACCCCTACAAGCAGCACCTGCGGATCAACGGCGTCCCGGTGAGCGGTGACCGCCACCGCATGGCCGACGTGGCCCGCACCTTCGACGCGTCGGCCATCGTCATCGCGATCCCCAGTGCCGCGGCGAGCCTCATCGCCGAGCTGTCGGAGCTGGCGGAGGAGGCCGGACTGGCGGTGATGGTGCTCCCGCCGGTGCGCGAGCTGTTCGGCGGCGACGTGGGCGTCGCGGACATCCGCCCCATCAGCGAGTCGGACCTCCTCGGGCGCCACGAGGTCGACACCGACGTGTCGTCGATCTCGAGCTACGTCACCGGTCGTCGGGTGCTCGTGACCGGTGCCGGCGGCTCGATCGGCAGCGAGCTGTGCGCCCAGCTGTACCTCTTCGCCCCGGAGCAGCTGGTCATGCTGGACCGCGACGAGTCGGCCCTGCACGCGGTGCAGCTCGCGATCGAGGGACGTGCGCTGCTCGACTCGCCCAACCTGGTCGTCGCCGACCTGCGCGACCGCGAGCGGCTGGCGGAGATCTTCGCCGAGCACCGCCCCGAGGTGGTCTTCCACGCCGCGGCGCTGAAGCACCTCACGCTGCTCGAGCGCCACCCCTCGGAGGCGGTCAAGACCAACGTCTTCGGCACGCAGACCCTGCTCGAGCTGGCGCTGGCCCACGGTGTCGAGCGCTTCGTGAACGTGTCGACGGACAAGGCCGCGGACCCGGCCAGTGTGCTCGGCTACACGAAGCGGCTCGCCGAGCGGCTCACCGCCGCAGCAGCGACACGCGCGCGCGGCACGTTCCTGTCGGTGCGCTTCGGCAACGTCCTGCACAGCCGGGGCTCGGCCATGGGGGTGTTCGAGGCCCAGGTTCGCGCCGGCGGCCCGATCACGGTCACCCACCCCGAGGTCACCCGCTACTTCATGACGGTCGAGGAGGCGGTGCAGCTCATCATCCAGGCCGGGGCCATCGGTGGTCCGGGCGAGGCCCTCGTCCTCGACATGGGCGAGCCCGTGCGCATCGCCGACATCGCCACCCGGATGGCGGCCCGGTCGGACCGCCACATCGAGGTCGTCTACACCGGACTCCGTCCCGGCGAGAAGCTGCACGAGGTGCTGATCGGTGAGGACGAGCGTCCGAGCCAGAGTGCGCACCCGATGATCGCTGCGGTGGAGGTCCCGCCGCTCGAGCCCACCGCCGTCCAGCGCCTGCTCGACCTCGACGGTGCCGCGCTGGTCGACCGCCTCGAGGCGCTCTGCCGTAGCGGCGACGAGATCCCCACCACCGCGGACTCGGCCTGAGCCCGTGCTCCCCCTGGCCGGCGGCCGCGGGGAGGGTTCAGCGCCGGTGCTCGGCGACCGCCGCGGCCAGCGCGTCGATGTCGCCGGGCGCCAGCCGGGCGTGCATGGGCAGCGACAGCATGCGCTGGGCCAGCTCTTCGGTGACCGGCAGGCGGGTCCCCCTCTCGGCGAAGATCGGCTGGAGGTGCGCCGGGGGGAAGTAGAGGCGGGTCTCGATGCGCTGGGCGGCGAGGGCGTCGCGGAGCTCGTCACGACCGTCGTCCACCAGCACCGTGTAGAGCATGAACACGTGGCTGGCATCCGGGCGGACCGTCGGCGGGGTGACGCCCCGGACCGGTTCGAGCCGCTCGGTGAGGCGCCGGGCGTTCGCCTGCTTGCGGGCCAGGATGCCCGGCAGCTTGGCGAGTTGGGCCCGCCCCATGGCCGCCTGCATCTCGCTGATGCGCCAGTTGTACCCGAGGAGCACGTGTCGCCCGGGGGTGGGCTGGCCGTGGTTGCGCAGCAGGCGCAGGCGGGCCGCGAGCTCGCCGTCGTCGGTGGTCACCATGCCGCCCTCGCCGGTGGTGATGTTCTTGGTCGGGGTGAAGCTGAACATCGCCGCCCGGCCGAACCCGCCGACCGGGCGGCCGCGGTAGGTGGCCCCGTGGGCTTCCGCGGCGTCCTCGATCAGGGGCACGCCGGCGTCGTCCGCGACCGCCCGCAGCCCGTCGAGGTCGGCGGGCTGACCGCCGTAGTGCACCGCCACGATGGCCCGGGTGGCCGAGGTGAGGCGCCGCGCCACGTCGGCGGGGTCGAGGTCGAAGGTGGTGGGTGACACGTCGGCGAACACGGGCGTGGCGCCCACGTGGCAGACCGAGGTGGCGGTCGAGATGAACGTCATCGAGGGCAGGATCACCTCGTCGCCGGGACCGATGTCGAGGCCGAGGTGGATGGCCGACAGGGCGACGGTCCCACTGGCGAAGGCCACGGCGTGCTCGACGTCGTGGCAGGCGGCGAACTCCTGCTCGAAGGCGGCGGTCGCGGGGCCGTCGGTGAGGACCCCGGAGCGGAACACCTCGGCGATGGCGGCCAGCTCGTCCTCGCCGACGTCGGGGCGCGCCAGGCGGATGCCGCGCGCGTCGGGCTCGTCGAGGGGGTCCATGGGCGGCGCCAGCGTAGACGTCACCGTCGGCTCGGGGGCGAGCGTCACCCGTCGCAGAGCACGGCGGCGATCCGGGTCGCGGCGTGACCGTCCCAGCCGGCCGGCCGCCGGGGGGACCGGCGCCGCTGGAGGGCCGCGGCCGCGGCGGCGACGATGCGGGCCGGGTCGGTGCCGACGACCTCGTTGGTGCCCTCGGTGACGGTGATGGGCCGCTCGGTCTCCTCGCGCAGGGTGAGGCAGGGCACCCCGAGCACGGTGGTCTCCTCCTGGATCCCGCCCGAGTCGGTGAGCACCAACCGGGCGTCGGCCTCCAGGGCGAGGAAGTCGAGGTAGCCGAG
>CAZYPY010000261.1:0-3350 GCA_964649545.1 uncultured Microthrixaceae bacterium
CCGTGACCCTGGGGCCCGAGGTGACCGCGGCGGCGACGTTCTGCGCCACCCTCGTCGACGAGTGGGCGCGCGCCGGGCTGCGCCACGCCATCGTCTGTCCGGGCAGCCGCTCGACGCCGATGGCCCTCGCCCTCGCGGCCGACGGGCGCCTGGCGGTCGAGGTGCTCCACGACGAGCGGTCCGCGGCGTTCGTCGCGCTGGGCATCGGATCGGCGACCGGTCGGCCCGCGGTCGTCCTCACCACCAGCGGGACCGCCGCGGCCGAGCTCCACCCCGCCGTGGTCGAGGCGGGCCTGTCGAGCGTCCCGATGATCGTGTGCACCGCCGACCGGCCGCCCGAGCTCCAAGACGTCGGCGCGCCCCAGACCGTCGACCAGGTCCACCTCTACGGGCGGTCGGTGCGCTGGTTCGCCGCCCCCGAGGTACCCGACGAGCGTCGCGCCGCCGCCTGGCGGCCGCTCGCCGCCCGCGCCGTCGCCGAGGCCACCGGAGCCCACCCCGGGCCGGTCCATCTGAACCTCGGCTTCCGCGACCCGCTCGTCGGCGTTCCCGGCGATCTTCCCCCCGGTCGCGACGACGGAGGGGCCTGGACGGCGGTCGAGCCCGCCGACGGGGTGATCGGCACCCTCGGCGACGAGGTGGTGGGCGCGCTCTCGGGCCGGCAGGGGGTTCTCGTCGCCGGCGGGACCGTGGCCGACCCGGGGGCGGTGGTGGCGCTCGCCGACGCGCTGGGCTGGCCGATCGTGGCCACCCCCCGGTCGAGCGGGCTGTGGGGCCGTGGCGCCGAGGCCGGGGTCGTCACCCACGTCGACGCGCTCGTTCGGGTCGCCGCCTTCGCCGAGGAGCGCCCGGAGGTCGTGCTCCGGGTGGGGGAGACCCCTGCATCCAAGCTCCTCGGCCAGTGGCTCGCCGGCCAACCCGTCGTGGCCGCTCGTGGCCGGGGCCGTTGGATCGATCCCGACGGCGACGTCGCCCACGTCGTCCCGCAGGCGGCGCTGACCGCGCTCGCGGCGCGGGTTCAGCCCTCGGAGGGAGCGTGGCGCGAACGCTGGCTCGCCGCCGAGCGGGCCGCCGCAGGCGCGCTCGCCGCCACCATGGCCGGGCACGCCGAGCCGACCGAGCCCGCCGTGGCGCGGGACGTCGTCGCCGCCCTGCCCGACGGGGCCGCGCTGGTCGTCGCCTCCTCGATGCCGGTGCGCGACGTCGAGTGGTACGCCGAGCCCCGACCGGCGTTGCAGGTGCTGTCGAACCGGGGTGCGAACGGCATCGACGGGGTCGTGTCCACCGGCGTGGGCGTGGCCCTCGCCACCGACGCGCCGACGGCGGTGCTGGTCGGCGACGTCGCCTTCCTGCACGACTCGAACGCCCTGCTCGGCCTCGGCGACCGCGGTGTCGACCTCACCATCGTGGTCGTGGACAACGACGGCGGTGGGATCTTCTCGTTCCTTCCGCAAGCCGCCGCGCTCGACCCCGAGCGCTTCGAGCTGCTGTTCGGCACGCCGCACGACGTCGACCTGCCTGCGCTCGTCGCTGCCCACGGGCTCGCGTGTCGAGTGGTGCGCACCCAGGCCGAGGTCAGCTCGGCGGTGGCCGAGTGCGCCGGTCGGCCGGGCACCGACGTGATCGTGGTGCGCACCGACCGCGCCGCGAACGTCGCGGTCCACGACGACCTCCACACCGCGGTGGCCGACGCCGTCACCGCCGCCTTCCGAACCGACTGACGACGCTGCCGACCGCGCTCGGGAATTCTTGGTGAGAGACCCCGGACTCGGGGGTTTCACAACAGGAAATTCGGAGTCGTGCGCCTCGTGGGCAGCGGGCCCGGCGCCCAGCGAGCGGCGGCGGCTCAGGGGCGGAGGATGGCGCCGAGGAGGGCCTGGAGCTTGGCCCGGGTCTCGGCCAGCTCCGTCCCGGGGTCGGAGTCGGCGACGATGCCGTTGCCGGCGAAGAGGCGGGCCCGGTTCCCGTCCAGCTCGGCGCACCGCAGGCCCACGGCCCAACGCCCGTTGCCGGCGCCGTCGACCCAACCGACCGGTCCGGCGTAGCGCCCTCGGTCGAGCTGCTCGAGCTCGGCGATGGTGGCCAGGGCGAGGTCGCGGGGGACGCCGCACACCGCCGGGGTCGGGTGCAGCGCCGCCACCAGCTCGAGCACGGACGCGGCGGGTGCGGAGAGGCGGCCCTCGACCATCGTGGCCAGGTGTTGCACGTTGGCGACCGGCACCACCGAGGGCTCGGCCTCGGCGTCGAGGTAGGAGCAGAACGCCAACAGCGTGTCGTGCACCATGTCGATGGTGAGCTGGTGCTCGTGGCGGTCCTTGGCCGACGCCAGCAGCGTGGCCGCCAGCCGGGCGTCGGCGGTGGGGTCGCCGCCCCGGGGCGTCGTGCCCGCCATGGGGTGCGAGCGCACCACGTCGCCCGTGCGGGACACGAGCAGCTCGGGGCTGGCGCCGACCATGCCGTCGACCGAGCTGATCATGCAGCCCGGGTAGGTGCGGCGCAAGCGGTCGAGGATGGTGACGGGGTCGAGGGGGACGTCCGCCTCGATCACGACCTCACGGGCCAGCACCGCCTTGTGCAGCTCGGTCGCCCGCATGCGCTCGGTGGCCTCCCGGACCGAGGCGCACCACTCGCTGGGCGGTCGGTCAGGGCGCACCGAGAAGGCGGACGCCTCGGCGCCGGCGTCACCCGGCCCGGTCGACTCGCCGAGGGCCTCGACCAGTCGGGCTTCGGCGGCCGCGTGCTCGGCGTCGTCGCGCCCGACCGTCGTCCACCAGCGGGTGCCGTCCTCGGCGCGACCGACGACCAGGGCCGGCACCACGAGGGTGCCGGCCGCCGCCGGGTCGAATGGCAGTGCCCCGAACGCGACGGGACCGGTGCCGGGCAGCAGGACGTCGTCCTCCCCTGCGATCGCGGCGAGCGCCTCCTGCGCGGCGGAGACCGAGGTGGCCCGGTCGGTGCCGCCGGCGATCTCCAGGCGCACCGCCTCCCCGCGACCGGCCAACCCGCTGCCTCGCTGCTCGAAGAGCAGGCCGTGGGCGCCGGCCACGGCCAGCAGGTCGACGTCGTCGTCCAGTCGCCGGGTGACCGCCCGCAGCCCCCAGAGGTCGCCGCTCATCGGTGTCCTCAGTAGACCCGGGTGGCGGTGATCAGCTGGCTGATGCCGGTGGTGAGCAGGGTGCGGGTCACCGCGGCGAAGCCCGCGTCGGCGAGCCGGTCGAGCATGGCCCGGGGCTGCGGCAGGTACGCCACCGACTTGGGCAGGTAGCGGTAGGCGGCCGGGTCCGAGAGCAGGCCACCGATGCGGGGCACGACCTTGCCGAAGTAGATCGAGTGGCCCCAGCGCAGCACCG
>CAZYPY010000262.1:0-3342 GCA_964649545.1 uncultured Microthrixaceae bacterium
GTTGCAGGGACGCCGGCTCGGCCGAGGGGGAGTTGACCGACACACCCCCGGCCGAGCCGGTGTCCTCCTCCCCGTCGTGGTGGTGACCGCCACCCGACGAGGAGACCTCGTCCCCGCCCGACGCGGGGACCTCGTCCTGACCTGCGGCCCACGGGATGCGGTTGCCCAGACGATCCAGGTCGCCGGTCACCGGGACCGCCGACGAGGGGCCCTCCCACTCCCAGAAGCTGGTCTCCTGGTTGGGGGTGAGCTCGCCGGCGACCCAGGCCCACGACGAGCCCCAGGCCGCCGACCAGGGCAGGCCGGTCACGACGAAGAAGACGAGCATCACGCCGAGCACCGTGCCTCCGATGGCGTGGAGGTCGCGCCACCGGGCCCGCCCCGGCTTGCCCAGCCGAGGGACGAACAGGGCCTTGCCGGTGCCGCGCTTGCGCGGCCACCAGAGGTAGAGACCCGACAGGGCGAGGATGAGGGCCCAGCCGGCGAACACCTCGATGGCGAGGTCGCCCACCGCCACCTCGGTCATGAGGGGCTCGGGGCCGAGCAGCCCGCCCACCGTGGGCACCCTCACGGTGACGCTCTCGTTGTTGAAGAAGCCGTGGAGGCGGTTGGACAACCCGACGATGTCGTCCCCCGACTTCATGGTGCCCTGCACCTCGCCGGTGTAGGGGTCGACGTACACCTCGTAGTAGGTGCCGTCCTCGTTCGCCATGGTGAAGCGGGTGGCGAGATCGGCCTCCTTGGGCGGAGTCACCGCGACGAAGGCGAGGTCAGGCTCGGCGTCCTCGACCGCGGCGAGCTGGTCGTCGAGGCTGACGCGTTCACCGCCCTGGGCCTCGACCGTCGTGAGGTCGGCGCTGAAGAACTGCTGGATCGGCTCGGTGTAGAGGATGACCAGGCCGGTGAGTGCGAGCATGACCAGCACGGGCATCGCGATGAACGCGGAGTAGAAGTGGGTGCGCCACAGCGAGCGCCACAGGCGGCTGGCACGCGTGTCGCCGGGCAGGGCCGGTTCGTCGATCTCGAACGCGTCCGCGTCCGGGCCCGCCTCGCGCCCCACCCCCTGCTCGACCCCGGTGCCCGCCGCCGCCTCGGCTTCATCGCTCACGGAGGGGTAGACCGGCCCCGACCGGGTCGAGTTCCACGGGTCGGAGATTTCTTCGCGGCGACCGCCGCGGCACTACCGTCCGCGCCGTGGGACGCGACGACCGCTTCGACGACCTCGTGCGCGCCCACCACCGGGCGGTGTCCGCCTACGCCCGCGCCCTCACCGCCGACCGGCACCTCGCCGAGGATGCGGTGCAGGAGACGTTCCTGCGGGCCTGGCGGTTCCTCGACAGCTATCGGTCCTCCGGCTCGTTCGAGGGCTGGCTGCTCACGATCTGCCGCCGCTGCGTGATCGACCTGGCCCAGCGCCAGCAGCGTCTGCCGGTGCCCGAGTCGGAGCGGCCGGGTGAGGAGCCGCTGGCGCTCGGCCACCAGGCCCCCGACCACACGGGCGACGTGCTCGACCTGGTCGCCGGCCTGCCCCTGCCCCAACGCGAGGTGCTCGTGCTCTGCGGGTGGCTCGGCTACGACTACGAAGAAGCCGCCGCACTCCTCGAAGTACCCGTGGGGACGGTGCGCTCCCGGCTCCACCGGGCGCGCGCCGCCCTGGACGAGTCGCTGCGGGCCGCCGACGAGGGCGCGGTGGGGAGCGCCTGATGCGCTGCGCCGAGGCCCTGCGTGGTCACCTGCTCGGTGAGGCAGGTGGCGCCGACCGGTACCGTGCCGCCGAAGCCCACATCGCCGCCTGCCCCTCGTGCGCCGGCATCGTCGACGACCTCGACCACGACGACGGCACCAGCGCGGACGACGTGCTCGACGGTCTGGCCGCGCACCGGCCGGCTCCGCGGCGCTGGCTGCGCGCCGCGCTGGCCACGATCTCCGCCCTGCAGGTGCTCCTAGCGGTGGCCTGGCTCGTCGGCGTCACGCCCCTGCTCGACCGCGACATCCAGCCCGAGCACCTGACGCGCGACGGCACCCTCGGCCTGTTCGTCGGCGCCGCCGGCCTGCTCGCGGCGGTGCGCCCGCGCTACGCCGTGCCGTCGGTGGTGGTCGTCGCCCTCGGCGTGTTCATCCAGGCCGTGGCAGGCGCCCTCGACCAGTCGCACTCGCACACCAGCGCCGCGTTCGAGCTGCTCCACCTGCTGACCCTCGGGATCCTCGGCCTGACCGCGGCCGTCGCGGGCAGCCGGGCCACCGCCCCCAGCCCCGGACCGCGCCCGGCGGGGCTGCGTCTGGTCACCCCCGCCGACGACCGCACCCACGAGGGTGCCCGCGGCGCCTGACCGAGCGCACCGGCACACGGGACGCGAGGACGAGACCGCACCGGGGAACCAGACGGCTCCGGCGGGCGACCCTTTGGGGCATGCGCACCCGTCACCCCCGCCACCACCGTCGCCACGACCTTCGAGGACGACCCCGCGCCGCGCTGACGCTGGTCGCCGTGGTCGCCATCGGTGCCGGCGCGGTCGCGTGCGGGTCCGACGGCGGGCCGGCGGCCTCCGATCTCTCGCCCGAGGCGGCGCGGGGCCAGGAGATCGCCAGCGACCGGGGTTGCACCAACTGCCACTCGACCGACGGCGGCAACGGCACCGGCCCCACCTGGCAGGGTCTGGCCGGCTCCACCGTCACCCTCGACGACGGCACCACCGTGACCGCCGACGTCGCCTACCTCCGCCGCTCGATCACCGACCCCTCGGCGCAACGGGTCGACGGTGCCGCCGCCATCATGCCGGAGTTCGACCTCACGTCCGCCGAGGTCGACGCCCTCGTCGCCTACATCTCGGCGCTCGACGACTCCTGATCGGCGGCCGGAGCCCGTTCCGACGGTCGTTCGACGCCCTGTCCGGCGACGAGAAGTCCCAGAAGGGCATGGTCGCCTTCACCCCGGCCACCGAACCGATCGATGCGCAGAGCCGGCCCTACGACTTCAACGTGCAGGTGGCACTGCGGTTCTCGCGCAACAACCGGCCTGACTACGTCCATCGCCAGATCCTCGAGTTCACCGACCCGGACTGCACCGGCACGAACGCCTGACGACGGGCGCGCCACACGGTCCGGGCGTCGCCGGCGCGTCATCGAGCCGGTTGCCGCTCAGGCGGCCGGTGTGGCTTCCTCCGACGGGGCCGCGTCGGGGCCGTCGGCACCACCGGTGCCACCACCCTCGCCCGCGCCACCGCCGACCGACTGGGCCTCCTCGTCGACGAGCAGGCCGTTGGCGACGGCGAGCGCGTACGCGACGTGGCTGGCCTTGTCGTAGACCGCGGTGAAGTAGTGCTCGGCGTTGGCGCCCTGGCC
>CAZYPY010000263.1:0-3319 GCA_964649545.1 uncultured Microthrixaceae bacterium
GGGTAGTGGAAGTGGTTGTCGCGGCCCGAGGTCTCGGGGTTCACGTGGACGTGCTTGACCTGGCGGTAGGCCTCGAAGCCGAAGGTGCCGAGCTCGCGCCCGATGCCCGACTGCTTGTAGCCGCCGAAGGGCCGCTGCGGGTCGATCAGGTGGTAGTCGTTGATCCACACCGTCCCGGTGCGCATGCGGGCGGCCACGGCCTTGGCCCGGTCGAGGTCACCACTCTGCACGCCGCCGGCGAGCCCGTAGATCGAGTCGTTGGCGATGGCCACGGCCTCGTCGTCGGTGTCGAACGGGATCACGCAGAGCACCGGGCCGAAGATCTCCTCCTGGGCGATCTTGGCCTTGTTGTCCACGCCGGCGAAGATCGTCGGCTGGAAGAAGGCCTCGGTGTCGAGGCCGTCGGGCAGGGCCTCGGGCTTGGCGCCGCCGGTGAGGGGCTCGCCCACCTCCTCGCGGCCGAGGGCCACGTAGCGCTCGACCGTCTGCACCTGGCTGCGGTCCACGAGCGGGCCGAGGTCGGTCTCGAAGTCGAGGGGGTTGCCGAGGGCGATCTTGCCGGCCCGGTCGGTGAGCAGGTCGACGAACTCGTCGTAGATCGAGCGGTGCACGAGGGCGCGGGTGCCGGACTCGCACACCTGGCCGCCGTGCATGAACGTGCCCCAGAGCACGCCGGCGGCGGCGAGGTCGAGGTCGGCGTCGTCGAGGACGATGTTGGCCGACTTACCGCCGAGCTCGAGGGTGACGGGCTTCACCGTGCCCGACGCCAGCTGCATGATCCGCCGGCCCACCTCGGTGGAGCCGGTGAAGGCGGTCTTGTCGACGAGCGGGCTGCCGGCGAGCTCCTCGCCGACGGTGCCGCCGGGGCCGGCGAGCACGTTGACCACGCCCGGCGGCAGATCGGCCTCCTGGATGAGTTGGGCGAGGCGCAGCGCGGTGAGCGAGGTGAAGGTGGCGGGCTTGATCACCGAGGTGTTGCCGGCGGCGATCGCCGGGGCGATCTTCCAGGACGCCATGATGAAGGGGAAGTTCCAGGGGATGATCCCGGTGCAGACGCCCATGGGCTCGAAGCGGACGTAGTTCTCCGAGGCCGGGAACGGGCTGCCCTCGAGGGCGACCTCGTCGGGCTGGGTCTCGGCCATCTTGGCGAACCACTCGAAGGCGCCCTTGCCACCCGGGATGTCGGCCAGGCTGGCCTTGCGGATGGTGCCGCCGCTGTCGCGGACCTCGAGCTCGGCCAGTTCCTCGGCATGCTCGCCGATGAGCTCGGCGATGCGGTTCACCTTGGCGGCGCGCTCCTTGCCGCTCATCTTCGGCCACGGCCCCTCGTCGAAGGCCTTGCGGGCGGCCTCGATGGCCCGCACCGCGTCCTCGCGGCCGGCCTTGGCCACGTCGGCGATCTTCTCGCCGGTCGCCGGGTCGTGGGTGGCGAAGGTCTCACCCGAGGCGGCGTCGCAGAGCTCGCCGTCGATGAGCAGCTGGTAGTCGGCCATGGCACGTCCCCCTGGATCAGCCGTGTGGTGTGGTGCCGACGGTACCGCCCGCAACCGGCCGGTGGCGAAGCCGGCTCGATGCGACACTGTCGCGGTGACGGCGGTGGACCGCGACGAGCTCGTGCGGCGGGGGGTGGTCGACCCCCGGGCGCCCGACGCCGAGAACAAGTTCGAGCTCTGCGCGCTGCTGCTCGCGCGAGGGGCCCGGATCGAAGACCTCGAACGCAACGCGACCAACCTCGGCGCGGTCAGCGCCGATCTCAACCTGCGCGGCGCGGGCCCGCGGCTGACCTTCACCGAAGCCGCCGAACGCCAGGGGATCGACCTGGCGGCCGCGCGCCGGTCGTGGCGTGCGCTCGGATTCTCGGAGCCGCCGGCCGACGAGCCCGCCCTGACCGAGGCGGAAGCCGAGCTGCTGGCGTTCATCGACACCTTCTCGGTGCTCGACCCCGAGACGGCGCTGCAGCTCCTTCGCGTGATGGGGTCGTCGGTGGCCCGCATCGCGGATGCTGCGGTCGCCGCCCTGCGACTCTACTTCGAGGTGCCGATCATGTCCCAGGGTGGGACGTACACCGACCTCACCGTCGCCTACGGAGAGATGACCGACGAGCTCCTGCCTGCGGCCCTGGATGCGATCGAGGTGCTGCTGCGCCGCAACATCACGCTGGCGGCGCTCCAGGAGTGGGGCACGGACCAGGAGGCGACGTCGACCACCGCCCGCCTCGTGGTGGGCTTCGCCGACATGGTCGGCTACACGGCCATGGCCCGCTCGCTGCCCACCGCCGAGCTGGTGACCACCATCGGCACCTTCGAACGGGAGGTCGTCGACCTCGTCACCGACCACGGTGGCCGGGTGGTGAAGCTCATCGGCGACGAGGTCATGTTCGTCCTGCCCGATCCCGCCGACGCCTGCCGCTTGGCCCTCGCCCTCGCCGCCGAGTTCACCGCCCACCCGGTCGTCCCCCCGCTCCGGGTGGGCCTGGCCACGGGCGAGGTGCTCACCCGAGACGGCGACTACTACGGCCGCGTGGTCAACGCCGCCTCCCGGCTGGTCGAGCTGGCCGAGCCCGGCGGGGTGGTGGTCTCCGACGGGGTGCGCGACCTGCTGGGGGGCGCCTTCCCCACCACCGCGCTGCCGCCGACCCGGGTCAAGGGCTACGACGAGCCCGTCCAGGCGTTTCGGCTCCGGACACCGGGCGGCACCCCTCCCTGAGGCCGGACGGCGCCGCACCAGGGCATCGGCCGCTCGGCTGGCCTTCGTCGCGTCGACAGCACCGGGTTCTGGCGACGGACTCGCCGCCCTGCCATCGGCCGGCGCACGCCGTCGGGAGTCTCCTGAGCCGCCGGCGCGGAGGCTCGTCCGTGTCGGTGCGCCGCCGTCAGTCCGCGTGCCAGGCGGCGTCGAGGTCGTCGCCGTCGTCGGCGCGGACGTGGCCCTCGTCGGCCAGCTTGCGGAGGTGCGCGTGCACCGTGTGGCGGGCGATGGGGTGCCGCTCGACGTCGACGTCGGTGTACACCACCTCGACCAGGCGTTCGATCGAGGCTGTTCCCTCGCCACGGAGGGCATCGAGGATCGCGGCCTCGCGCTCGGCCCGGTGTGCGAGGTAGTGGTCGAGCACGGCCTGCGGGTCCTCGATGAGGTGGCCGTGGCCCGGCGCGATCTTGCGCAGGCGCATGCCCTTCACCCGTTCGAGCGACGCCAGGTATGTGGCCATGTCGCCGTCGGGCGGGCGGATCACCACCGTCGAGCCCGACATCACGTGGTCGCCGGAGAAGAGGGTGTGCTCCTCCTCCAGCTTGTAGCAGAGGTGGTTCGAGGCGTGGCC
>CAZYPY010000264.1:0-3301 GCA_964649545.1 uncultured Microthrixaceae bacterium
AGGAAGTACGAGACCGTCGTGGCCCGGAAGGCGTGCTGCTCGTGCTCGGCCGCCTGCAGCACGATGACCACCGGCGGGCCGCCGACGCCGATGCTCGTGTTGATCATCCCGGACACGAAGCCGGCGCCCACCTCGGTGCGGGCCGACTCCTCGCGCAGGCGCCATCCCGACGCCAGCACGACCACCGCGGCGAGGACCACCACCGAGACCGCGACCTGGAGGGGGGCGGCGGGCACCCGGCGCAGCAGCACGATCCCGATCGGCATCCCCACGAGCGCGCCGACCATCAGGCGGCCCACCACCGGCCGGTCGACCCGGTGGCGCAGCCGGACGGCCATGAGCGCGGTGCCGGCGAGCCCCGACAGCGACGTCAGCGCCACGGCGTCCTTGGTCCCGAGCACCAGCGACAGGAGGGGCACGGCCATCAGCGCGTAGCCGAAGCCCGAGAGCTGCTGGGTGCCGGCGGCGACGAACACCGCGGCGCACACGGCCACCAGCTCCCACCCGCTCACACGGCGAACCTAGCGAGCGCGGCGGACGGGCGGGTCCGGCTCGACACCGGCGGGCGCAGGCGTACGCTCGCGGCCCATGGCCCTGCCCCCACCCGCCGCCGACCGGACGTGCCTCGTCACCGGCGCCTCCTCGGGGATCGGCGCCGAGATCGCCCGGGTGCTGGCCGCCCGCGGCCTCGGCGTCACCCTCGTCGCCCGCCGCGAGCCCGAGCTGCGCGCCCTCGCCCACGACCTGCACGCCGCCCACGGCGTGCGGGCCGAGGTGCTGCCCACCGACCTCGCCGACGAGGACGCCCGCGCCGGCCTCCCCGAGCGCCTCGGAGAGCTCGGCCTCGCCGCCGACGTGCTCGTCAACAACGCCGGCTTCACGACCATGGGCCCCATCCAGGACGCGGACCCCACGGGTGAGCTGCTGATGGTCAAGACCAACGTCGACGCCGTGGTGCACCTCTGCACCCTCTTCGTGCCGGGCATGGTCGAACGCGGCGCCGGCGCGGTGTGCAACGTGGCGTCGGTCGGCGCGTTCCAGCCGCTGCCCGGCCAGGCGGGCTACGCCGCTTCGAAGGCCTTCGTGCTCTCCTACAGCCACGGCATCCGCCAGGAGCTGGTCGGCACCGGGGTCACGGTGACCGTCCTGTGCCCCGGCCCGGTGCGCACCGGCTTCGCCGAGGTGGCCGGCATGAGCGACGAGGAGGCCGGCGCCTCGCTCCCCGAGGTGATGTGGGTGCCGGTCGAGAAGGTCGCGGACGACGCGGTCGACGGGATGGACAAGGACCGCGGCGTGGTGATCCCCGGCCGGGTCAACCAGCTCGGGGCCCTCGGCGGCTACCTGCTCCCCCGCCGCCTGCTGCTCCCGATCCTGGCCCGCCAGCACCCGGCCCTGCACCGGTGAGCGTCACCGCCGGACGGCCGGGCCCCGACGGACCCTCGGTCCCGGGGTTCCTCGCCGGAGCCTCCGACCAGCTCATCGCCTCCGCGGTCGACCAGGCCGCCCTCGGCGCTCTGTTGCCGGCGCTGGCCCACGTCACCGGTGACCTCGGGCTCGTCCCGGTGCACCTCCGCCCGAACCCCGACGACTTCATGGACCCGCAGGGGGGCCTGCTCCCCGACCAGCTCGACGAGGCCCGCGCCCTCGCCGCCGCGGCACTGCGCGACCTCCGCGACGGGGTGCGCACCCGCGTCGCCGAGCCGCCCGTCGACGACGAGCCGCTGCGCCCCCTCGCCGCCCACATCGTGGGCGACGCCCACGTCGACGCCTACCTGCCGCTGCTGCTCGAGGAGCTCGCCCCCGAGGGCGTCGACCGCCGCGCCCCCGCCTGGCACGTGGACGAGGCCGCGCCCGGCACCGACTTCCGCGTGGGCGTCGTGGGCGCCGGCATGTCGGGCCTGCTCGCCGCCCACCGCCTGCGCCAGGTCGGCGTCGACGTGGTGGTGTTCGAGAAGAACGACGAGGTCGGCGGCACCTGGTTCGACAACACGTACCCGGGCTGTCGGGTCGACGTCCCCAACCACCTCTACAGCTACTCGTTCGCGCACACCACCTGGCCGCAGCACTTCTCGGACCAGGCCACCCTGCTGGCCTACTTCCGGGACTTCGCCACCGACACCGGCGTGCGCGACGACGTGCGGTTCGGCACCGAGGTGCTCGGCGCCACCTGGTCGGACGACGCCCGGACGTGGACGGTCGAGGTGCGGACGGGCGGCGAGGGTGGGCCCGTCGAGACCGTCGAGGTGAACGCCCTGGTCAGCGCGGTGGGCCAGTTGAACCGGCCCCACCTCCCCGAGATCCCGGGCATCGAGGACTTCGCCGGCCCGTGGTTCCACTCCGCCCGCTGGGATCACGACGTCGACCTCGCCGGCAAGCGGGTGGCGGTGATCGGCACCGGCGCCAGCGCCGCCCAGTTCATCCCCGTGGTCGCCGAGCAGGCCGCCGAGCTCGTCGTCTTCCAGCGCACGCCGAACTGGCTCGCCCCCACGCCCGACTACCACGACGACGTCGAGCCCGAGACCGCCTGGCTCCAGGCCGCGCTCCCCGAGTACGCCGACTGGTACCGGCTCTGGCTGTTCTGGCGCATGCACGAGGGGCTCACCTCGGCGGCCGTGGTCGACCCCGAGTGGGACCAGTCCGCTACGGGGTCGGTCAGCCTGCTCAACGAGATGGTCCGCCTCGGCCTCGTCGAGTACCTGCAGGAGCAGTTCGCCGGTCACCCCGACCTGCTCGCCGCGGTCGTGCCGACCTACCCGCCGATCGCCAAGCGCATCGTGCGCGACAACGGCGTGTGGGCCCGCACCCTCACCGCCGACCACGTGCACCTGGTCACCGACGCCATCGAGGCGGTGACCCCCACGGGGGTGCGCGCCGCTGGGGTGGACCACGACGTCGACGTGATCGTCTACGGCACCGGGTTCACCGCCTCCGATTTCCTCGCCCCCATGCGCCTCACCGGCCGTGACGGCGTCGATCTCCACGAGCAGTGGGGCGGCGACGCCCGGGCCTACCTCGGGCTGACGGTGCCGCGCTTCCCGAACCTGTTCCTGCTGTACGGGCCCAACACGAACATCGTGATCAACGGCAGCATCATCTTCTTCTCCGAGTGCGAGGTGCGGTACCTCACCGAGTGCGTGCACCTCCTGCTGTCCGACGGCCACCGGGCGCTCGACTGCCGGCCCCAGGTGCACGAGGCCTTCGGCCGCCGGGTCGACGAGGCCAACGCCACCATGGCGTGGGGCGCCTCCTCGGTGAACAGCTGGTACAAGAACGCCCGCGGCCGGGTCAGCCAGAACTGGCC
>CAZYPY010000265.1:0-3278 GCA_964649545.1 uncultured Microthrixaceae bacterium
GGCGCCGGCCGCTACCAGAGGGCGTTCCAGTCGAGGACGGTGAGCTTGCCCAGCGGGGGGAGCTCGGCCTGGGCCTTGTCGATGCGGCGGGTCTCGGCCTCGATGTAGGTGAGCTTGTCGAGGCCGGCCTCGCGCCAGTCACCGATCTCGTAGGACTGCCAGTCGCGGGCCTTGCGGCCCCCCTCGCTGTAGCCGGGGCGGACGAGGAACTGCTTGTCGTTCACGCCCACGATCACGCACGGGCGGCGCTTGGCCTCGAGGCCCTGGTACTCGTCGCTGTCGAACCAGATCTCGGCGATGACGATCGAGCCGATCAGGGGGTCGTCACCGGGGAAGTCCCGCGCGTCGTCGCCGAGCAGCGCCGCCGGACGGCGCGTGACCGGCGCGCTCGGGGCCTTGGGCTTGAGCTGGGGGATCGGCCCGGTCGACTTCGAGGCCTTGGCCGGCTTCGGGGCCGGTGCGGGCGGCGGGGTCGGCGCCGAGATGGTGAGGGTGGCCGCGACCTCGGCCGGGGTCGGCAGTGCGACCTCCTCGTCCTCCTCGACCTCCGCAGCGGCGTTGCCCGCGGTGGTGGCGGCCTTGCGGGCCGCCTTGCGCTGGGCGTCGGCGACGGCCTTCTTCTCGGCCTGGAGGCGCTTGCGCTCGGCCTCGGCGGCGCGCCGGGCCTGGCGGGCGGCCTTCTTGTCGGCGTCGGCCTTGCGCAGGCTCGGCGCCGCCGTGGCCACGACGGTGGCGGGCGGTGCCTCCAGCTCGGACTCGTCGGGGGTGGCGAAGCGCTCGTCGGTGTCGAGCAGCTCGTTGCAGGTGTCGGACGCCTCGGCGTGGCCGGCGGCGACCACCGAGAGGGTGAGGCGGACCATGGCCACGGGGAACTCGGCATCGGTGATCTCGTCGACCACGCGACGGACCGACGCGGGCGCCGGGTCGTCGGCCTCGTCGCCCAACCGCTCACGGATCGCCTCGAGGCAGTCGTCGGTGACGGCCGACGCGACCGCGTCGAGCATGAGCGCGTCGTGCAGACGCTTCAGCGGCTTGGGGGACCCGGCCCGCAGCACGGGCGGGCGGACGTTCACCGCCTTGGCCACCGAGTCGAGCACCGGGGCGGGCAGGCCCTTGAGGGCCCGGCGCAGCGACGCCGGGTCCACCGCCAGCAGGTTGATGCGCAGCCGCTCCATGCGGCGCACCTGCTCCTCGGGCGTGCGCTCGACCTCCTCGTCGCCGAGCTCCTCGGCGGCGTCGGTGTCGGTGTCGGTGGCGGTGTCGGTCATGCGTACTTCCGTGATTCAGCGAATGTCAGCCTGCCACCCTACGCCCACCCCTCCCCCATGAGGCCAGCTCGCAGCACCTTTGTCACCCGGTCGCTCGGCGGGCGCGGCCGGACGTTCACACGCGCGTCACGTGCCGGTGATGCCCGGGAGACGCCGGTTGCCTACGGTTTGGGCCATGGGGGACCCCGAGCGCGTCCGCTTCCGCACGATCCACGGCCACAGACGGGCCTACCGGATCGCCGGCGAGGGCCCGCCCCTGCTGCTGCTCCACGGCATCGGTGACAGCTCGGTCGGCTGGCTCGACGTCCTGGGCCCGCTCGCCGAGCACCACACCGTCATCGCCCCCGACCTGCTCGGCCACGGCCGGTCCGCCCGCCCCCGGGCCGACTACTCGGTGGCGGCCTACGCCAACGGCATGCGCGACCTGCTCACCCTGCTCGGCGTCGACCGGGTCACCGTCGTGGGCCACTCGCTCGGCGGCGGTGTGGCCGCCCAGTTCGCCTACCAGTACCCCGAGCGCTGCGAGCGCCTCGTGCTCGTCGCCACCGGCGGGGTGGCCCAGGCGGTGTCGCCGTTCCTGCGCATCGCGGCGGCGCCGCTGGCCGAGGTCTTCCTCATCCCGCTGAGCCTCCCGTTCGCCCGGCCCGTCGGCCGGCTCGGGTTGGAGGCGCTGCGCCTCAGCGGCACCGACCTCGGACGCGACCACGACCAGATCGCCCGGGTGTTCGACGCCCTGCCCGACCGCGACGCCCGCGTCGCGTTCACGCGCACCCTGCGCTCGGGCGTGGACTGGCGGGGCCAGGTCGTCACCCTCCGGGACCGGGCCTACCTGGCCCAGGCCATGCCGACCCTGATCGTGTGGGGCACCCGCGACGGCGTGATCCCGGTGAAGCACGCGCACGCCGCCCACGCGGCCATGCCGGGCAGCCGCCTCGAGCTCTTCGAGGGCGCCGGCCACTTCCCCCACCACGACGAGCCCGAGCGCTTCGTCGAGCTGGTCAGCACCTTCGTGGCGACCACCCGCGCCGCCGACCACGACCCCGACGCGTGGCGGGCGCTGCTCGAGCAGGGCCGGCCCGGCGTCGACTCGTCCGACGACGACCCGGTGCCCGACCTCGACCTCGCCCCGAGCGCCGCCGCGCGCCCCCGCGTGGTGAAGTCGGCCTGAGCACGCCCCGGGACGCTCGGCCTGCCGCTCAGTAGGGCGGCGTCAGGTCGGGGAACATCGGGAAGTGGCGAACGTTGCCCGTCGCCAGCTGTGCCCCGTGCTCCTCGACGCTGGCGGCGATGATCAGGTCCGCGGCGCCGAGCCGGTGCGACGAGCGGTAACGCCGTCCGAGCACGCCCGCCCGTCGGGCCACCTCCTCGGAGACCGGGACCCAGTCGAGCGAGGAGAAGAGCGCCTCGACCTTCCGCCGCTCGCCGGACCGCATCCCGGTCAGGATCTCGACCCGGCTGACCTCCGAGCAGAGCGGCACCGCCTCGAGCCCCGCCAGCCACGCCGTGGCCGACTCGTGGCCGCGCAGGTGGTCGACGAGCACCGTCGAATCGACGAGCACGCCGGCCATCACGCCTCCGGGTGCAGCTCGTCGAGCCGGTCCCGGTCGGCCCCTCGCATCGCCTCGATGGCGTCGACGTCGATCTCCGCGGCACCGGCCGACGCCCGCACCGCTCGCCGGAAGGTGGCCAGCCGGCGGACGTCGTCCTCGGCATCGAGGTAGCGGTCGACCGCGAGGCGGATGACCTCGGACTTGGTCACGCCGAGCGCCTCGGCCCGGGCGCGGATCCGATCGTCCTGACGCTCGTCGACGTAGATCTGCGTGCGCCGCACGATGTATGAGCATACATCGTCAGGGATACGAGACGTGGGGGCCGGCTCGGCCATGGGCACGGGTGTCCTCCGGGATCGGTGGGGCGAGGAGAGCACTCGGTCCGTGCTGACGAGGACGTCGCCGAGACGACCACACGATGCTGGCAGCCCCCTGTGACGGGAATCGGCGCCGTGGCCGT
>CAZYPY010000266.1:0-3262 GCA_964649545.1 uncultured Microthrixaceae bacterium
CCGACTACGACCGGTGGCTGGGGGGCATGCGCAAGCTCCAGCGGCGCGTCGCCGGGGGCCCGTGAGCCGCGCCCGTCCACGCACGGCGGCGAGCGGGCCGCCCGACCCGGTCCCCGACTCCGGGCTCGCCGCGCTCGGCCTGCGCCGGGGCGACCGCGTCCGGTTCCGTCGCCGGGAAGGAGGCCGCTGGCACGAGGCCACCGTCGAGCGTCTCGAGCGCGACGGCAGCCTCGGCCTGCGCGACGGTCGGGGCGCGGCCCGGTCGATCCCCCTCGAGCGCCTGGAGGTCCGCACCACCGGGCCCCGTGGCGCCGCCACCTGGGAACCCGGCCCCGAGCGGGCCGCCCGCACCGAACAGATGAGGTTGCTGTGATCCCACCGCGCGCCGTGCGCCGCCTGCTCCCCCTCCCGCTGCTCGTCGCCGTCGCGGTCGGCGTCACCGGCTGCTCGCTCCCCGAGGAGCGCGGCTTCACCATCACCCACATCGACACCGAGGCGGTGCTGAACCCCGACGGGTCGATGGACGTGGTCGAGCGGGCCACGTACGACTTCACCGGCGAGTTCTCGGTCGGCAGCCGCAGCTTCGAGTCCGCCGGCTTCGAGTACGAGATCGTCGACATCGAGGCCTCCGAGGATGGCGAGCCGCTCCCCACCATCACCGACACCCCCAGCCTCTACGAGTGGGACCTCGACGGCGACACCGCGGGCGCGCCGTCGACCACCGGCACCCACACGTACGAGCTGCGGTACACCGTCACCGACGCCGCCATCGTCCACCCGGACGTGGCCGAGCTCTACTGGAACTGGATCGGCACGACGTCGCCGGGCACCGACCGCCTCGACGTGGACCTCCAGGTGCCACCGCCCGGCGAGGGCGTCCGCGCCTGGGCCCACGGCCCGCTGAACGGCGAGCTGACCCGTGAGCGCAACCACATCGTCCTCGCGGTGACCGACGTGCCCCCCGGCCAGTTCGTCGACAGTCGCGTGCTCGTCCCCGCCGACCGCTTCGACGTCGAGCCGGTCGGGCCGCCGGTCGAGGACGAGATCGTGGCCGAGGAGACCCGCCTCGCGGAGCTCGCCAACGCACAGCGCCGCGCCGCGGCGGACCAGGCCGAACGGGACCGCCAGGTCCGGCTCGTGTTCAACGTCGTCACGCCCATCGCCATCGCCGCCGCCTGGCTGGTCTTCTTCGTGGTGTGGCGCCGGTGGGGCAAGGAGCCGCCCCCGCCGCCCGATCTCGGTGACTACTGGCGCGAGGTGCCCGACGACCCGCCGGCGGTCGCGGTCGCGCTCCTCAACTGGGGCTCGGTCACGCCCGCCGCGTTCGCGGCGACGACGGTCGACCTCGCACAGCGCGGGTTCCTGACCATCACCGAGACGCCCGGGGAGGGCGGGCTGTTCGGCAACAAGACCGAGTACCGCTTCGACTGGCAGGGCAAGGACTCGTCGGCCCTGCTGCCGTTCGAGCGCGACCTGCTCGGCACGCTCTTCCAGACCGGCCAGTCGGTCACCCAGTCCGAGTTCACCGCGTGGGCCCGGGCGAACCAGAGCCAGTCGGCCAAGTTCTGGACGCGCTTCCAGAGTGCGGTCCAGGCCGAGTACCACCGGCGCAACTACGTGGCCCGCAACCGGCCCGCGCCCTACCTGATCCACTTCGCGGTGATCGCGGTGCTCGGCTTCCTCGCGTTCCTCTCCTTCGGTGCCGACGCCCCGGTCGTCGCGGGCGGCGCCGCCTTCTCCGCCGTCGCGCTGCTCTTCTGCTCGGGGCTGCTGCGCCAGCGCACCCCTGCCGGCGGCGAGCGCTTCGCCCAGTGGAGCGGCCTCAAACGCTTCCTCGCCGACTTCTCCCGGCTCGACGAGGCGGTCTCGGGCGACATGGTCATCTACGAGCGCTACCTGGTCGCCTCGGTGGCCCTCGGGGTCGCCGACCAGCTGGTGGCCGGCCTCCAGGCCCGGCTGCCCGCCGAGGTCGACCAGCGCCAGTTCGCCACCTGGTACGTGGGCCACTCGGCGGCGGGCATGGGCCACGGGTTCGGCTCGATGGGGTCGATCGGCACCTTCGCCTCCAACTTCGGCAGCAAGGCCACCACCAGCTTCACCCCACCCAGCAGCAGCTCGTCGAGCTCCGGGTTCTCCGGCGGCGGCTTCTCGGCCGGCGGCGGCGGGGGCGGCGGCGGCGGGGGCTTCGGCGCCCGCTGAGCCGTGACCGGAGCCTCGCCCGGACCGACGCGTCCCACCGCGGCGAGGGGTCGGCGCCGGGCGGACGAGGCGGGCGCGAACCCACCGGCCCGCGCGTCCCGACGCCGAACTGCGGCGACCCGACCGGCCGACGCGCACCCACCGGCCGACACGACCCGACCGGCCGAGACGAACCCAGCGGCCGAGGCGACCCGGCGGGACGTGACGGCCGTCGACCCCACCGTCGCGGTGTACGAGGACGGGGCGACGCGCTGGCAGGCCGAGCGCGAGCCGCCGGACCACGGCCCGGCCCGGCGCTTCGGTGCCCGGGTGGCGGCGTCCCGTGCGGCCGGCGGGCCCCCGGGACCGGTCGTCGACCTGGGCTGCGGGCCGGGCTGGTTCACCCCCGACGTGACCGGGGGAACGACCGTCACCCCGATCGCGCTCGACCACGCCGCCTCGATGCTCGAGCTCGTCCCCGGCTGGGCCCCCGGTGTCCCCCGGGTGCGGGCCTCCCTGGCGGCCCTGCCGTTCCGACGCGGCGCGCTCGGCGGCGCCTACGCCGACCGCAGCTACGTGCACCTGGCGCAGTCGGCCACCCCACTCGCCTTCGCCGACCTGCACCGGGTCACCGCGGTGGGCGCGCCGGTCGAGCTCGTGCTGTTCCCGGGTGACGACGAGCTCGCCGAGCACCCCGACGACGACTTCCCGGGCCGGCGCTTCTCGGCGTGGCCGGAGCAGCGGCTCGCCGACGTCGTGACCGGCGCCGGCTTCGACCTCGACCACATCGAGACCGGCGGCCCCGACGCACCCACCCGCCACCTGCGGGTGGTCGCCACCCGGGCCCGCACCCTGCCCGACACCGTCGGGCCGGGGATGCGCCTGCTCGTGTGCGGCCTCAACCCGAGCGTCTACTCGGCCGACCGGGGCATCGGCTTCGCCCGGCCCGGCAACCGCTACTGGCCGGCCGCGCTGGCCGCGGGCCTGGTCACCCGTGACCGCGACCCGGTCCACGCCCTCACCGCCCACGGCATCGGCATGACCGACGTCGTGAAGCGGGCCACCGCCCGCGCCGACGAGCTCG
>CAZYPY010000267.1:0-3225 GCA_964649545.1 uncultured Microthrixaceae bacterium
GCACGCGCCGGCTCGCTCGCCACCGCTCAGCCCTCGTAGTCGTCGATGGCCGCGAGCCGGGCGGTCACGCCACCGGGCTCGTCCTCGCCGACGAGGCCGAGCCAGGCGATGTGGAGCTCACCGAAGTTGCCGGCCTGCTCGAGGTCGACCCAACCCTGCTTGAACATCTCGAGCAGCGCGAGGAACCGCACGATCACCTCGACCCGGTCGACGAACGACCGGGTCAGCGCGCGGAACGTGACGCGGCCCATCGAGGGCAGCTCGTCCATGAGCTCTTCGACCGCCTCGGCGACGCTCATGCGGATGGGCGCCACGTGGGTGAGGTCGATGTGCGGCTGGGGTTTGGGGGCGAGGGCGCGCAGGCACGCGTCGCGCAGCGACGCCGCGGTGACCCCGGCGAGCAGGTCGGGCGCCACGGAGAGGAACCGCTCCTCCATGCCTGCGGTGCGCGGGTAGGAGCGCCCGGCTTCGGCCGCGAGGCGGGCCAGCACGACGGAGGCGTCCTTGAACGTCTTGCACTCGAGGAGCCGGGCGAGGAGCAGGTCACGCTCCTCCCAGAGGGCGAGCTCGTCGTCGAGGTCGAGGTCGTCGTCGCCGGGCAGGAGGCGTCGGGACTTCAGCTCGACCAGGGTCGCGGCGATGAGTAGGAACTCGGTGGCGATCTCGAGGTCGAGGGTCTCCATGCGCTCGAGCTCGAGCAGGTAGGCGTCGACGATCTCGGTGAGGGTGATCTCGTAGAGGTCGACCTGGTCGCGCAGGATCAGGTGCAGCAGCAGGTCGAACGGGCCCTCGTAGACGGGTGTGTGGACCTCGTACGAGCCCGAGGCGGTGGTGGAGGCGTCGCCGGCCGGGGCGTCGGTCGAGGTGGGGGGCACGATCCTCCGACTCTAGAGGCCGCGGCGAGCCGCTCGGTGCATGCGAATCGGGTGGGGGCCGGCCTCTGGCCGCTGCCTATCCTCGGCCCCCATGGCCCGCATCTTCTCCGGCATCCAGCCCACCGGCGACGTCCACCTCGGCAACCTGCTGGGGGCGCTGGTGCACTGGGCCCGGGCCCAGCACGAGAACGAGTCGGTGTACTGCGTGGTCGACCTCCACGCCCTGACGATGCCCCACGACGCCGCGGCGCTGCGTGAGTCCACCCTGCGCCTGGCCCGCCTGCTGGTGGCCATCGGCCTCGACCCCGACGTCTGCACGCTGTTCGTGCAGAGCCACGTCCACGAGCACGCCGAGGGTGCCTGGCTGATGGAGTGCACCGCCTCCTACGGGGAGATGAAGCGCATGGTGCAGTTCAAGGACAAGTCCGAGCGGGCGGACTTCATCTCCACCGCGCTGCTCACCTACCCGGCGCTGCAGGCCGCCGACATCCTCCTCTACGACACCGACCAGGTGCCCGTCGGCGAGGACCAGCGCCAGCACATCGAACTCGCCCGCGACGTGGCCCTGCGCTTCAACCACCACTACGGCGAGACCTTCGTCGTGCCCGAGGCGGTGGTGCCCCCCGCCGGCGCCCGGGTCATGGACCTCCAGGAGCCCGCCAACAAGATGTCGAAGTCGTCCGACGCCGTCGGGGGCACCATCTACGTGCTGGACGACCCTGCGGCGATCACCAAGAAGGTGAAGCGGGCGGTCACCGACACCGAGACCGAGGTGCGCTACGACGTGGCCGCGAAGCCCGGGGTGTCGAACCTGCTGTCGATCCTGGCCGCCTGCACCGGCCGGACGCCCGAGCAGGCCGCGGAGGGCTACACCCAGTACGGCCCCCTCAAGGCCGACACCGCCGAGGCCGTCGTCGAGCTCCTCCGCCCGATCCAGGCCCGCTACCACGAGCTGGAAGAGGACCCGGGAGCGATGGTCGAGATCCTGGCCAAGGGTGCCGCCAAGGCCCAGGCCGTCTCCTCGGTCGTGCTCGACCGGGCCAAGCGCAACGTGGGCCTGCTCCCCCGCTGACGGCGCCGCTGGGGCTCAGGCCTCGCCGAGCACCTTGCGGAACCAGTGATGGCCGTAGGGCTCGTCGTTGAAGGCGGGGACCTCGACGTAGCCCGACGAGCGGTACAGGGCGATGGCCTCGGGCAGGTTGCGGTTGGTCTCCAGCTGGGTCGCCGGCGCGCCCTCGGCGGCGGCCAGCTGTTCGAGCTCGGTGAGGAGCCGACGACCGAGACCGAGGCCCCGTGCCGACGGGGACACCCACATGCGCTTGATCTCCGCCGGCTCGGTGCCGTGCAGCTTGAGCACCCCGCACCCCACCGCTTCGTCCCGACATTGGGCCAGCAGGAACCGGCCACGGGGCGGCCGCATCTCGTCGAGCTCGAGCGGGAGCGCGGCGCCCGGGTCGTACCCGGCGTCGAAGCGCTGGTCGAGCTCTGCGAAGTAGTGGCGCAGGCAGCGCTGCGCGTCCGCCGCGGCGGGGTCCACGACCTCGAGCCGGACGGCGTCGTCGCCGGCGCTCACGGCGCCTCCCCCACCAGGAGGGCGAAGCCTCGCCAGCGCCACAGGCAGTCGACCTCCACGAGGCCCGCCTCGCGCAGCCAGGCCAGCTGGTCCTCGACCGGCGCCAGACGATCCTCCGGGTCGTCGGCGGGCCGGTGGATGGCGGCGAGGAAGGCGGCGTGGCGGGCCTCGGTCGCCGACGCCACCACGTCGAGGTTGGCGAACACCCCGCCAGGCCGCAGGGCGGCCGCGACCTCGGCGAAGAGCGACCGCTTGCGCCCGTCGGCGAGGTGGTGGATCGCCAGGCCGGACACGACCACGTCGGCGGCACCCAGGTCGAGCGGTGCGGCGAGGTCGCCGGCGCGGACCTCGATCCGGGGATCGCCCCCGAAGCGGGTGCGCGCCCGCTCGAGCATCGGCGGCGACCGGTCGATGACGAGGACCGCCTCGACGTCGGGGCGAGCCGCGAGCACGCGGGCCGCGAGGCGGCCGTCACCGCACCCGAGGTCGACGATCCGTCGCGGCGCCGGCGGGAGGAGGTCGAGGAGCAGGCGCTCGCCCTGGTCCCGGGGCCCGGGCGCCGCCGAGCGCTCGACGAAGCGCTCGACCACGCCGGCGTCGTCCCAGGTGGCGGCCCCGTCGGGCCCGCTCATCCGGTGAGCTCCCGCGCGAGCCAGCCGCCGACCGCCCGGTAGCCGACGGCGGCGGCGAACGCCGCCGGCCCCTCGTCGGGCCCCGCCGGCGCCGGGGCGCGCACGGCCCAGTAGCCCTCGGCCCGGGCCTGCGCCTCGAGGGCGG
>CAZYPY010000268.1:0-3221 GCA_964649545.1 uncultured Microthrixaceae bacterium
GCGGCCCCGCCGGGATCGAGCGCCGAGATCCCCCAGAAAACCTGCGGTTTCGCTTGAATCGCCGTGGGTCGGCGGCTACGGTGTCGAACATCAGTTCGCAGCCCTGATCGGTGCGGAAACGGCACCGCAGTCCACAGCACGGGCGTGATGTCGAGCGACCGCCACGGGCGGCGCCTCTGGTGCTGGCTGCCTTTCCTGTCTGTTCTTTCACCGTGGGGAGAGGCCGTGGTCCGAGCCGAGCTGTGCGATCTACGACACGCCACCGAGAAGGTGCGCACCATCGTGTGGGCCAACGAGCCGGCGGCCACCCTCGAGGGCTCGTTGCTGACCATCAGCGAGGTCCGCTCGATGCTCGACGCGGCCGAGGTCGAGGCGCTCGCCGCCTACGACGCGGCCAAGGAGTGGAAGGCCACCAGCGCCCGGTCCGCCGCGCTGCGCATCGCCTACCTCACCCACCGGCCGTTGACCGACGTGCGGTGGCGGGTGGGGTTGGGTCGCAAGCTGCGGTCGATGCCTCACACGATGTCGGCGTTCGAGCTCGGCGAGATCTCGATCGACCACGTCCAACAGCTCTGCCGGGTGAACCTGAAGGCCCTCGCGGCCGAGTTCGCCCGCGACGAGGAGATGCTGGTCGACAAGGCCCGCCGGTTGCGGTTCGACGACTTCGACGCCGAGGTGCGCCGTTGGCGTGAGGTCGTCGACCCCGAGGGCACCGAGAAGCGCGCCCTGTCGAACTACGAGGAACGCCGCGTCGACGCCTCGCAGACCTTCGAGGGGATGGGCCGGCTCGACGGGTGGCTCGAGCCGCTCACCTGGCACGTGTTCGACACCGAGCTGGCCCGCCGCTACCAACAACTCCTCGACGCCGAATGGGCCGACGCCCGGGAACGGCTCGGCGACGCCGCCACCGTCAACGACCTCGAACGCACCCCCGGCCAGCGCCGCCACGACGCCCTCGGCCTCATGGCCGAAGCATCACGTGAACGCGACGGGATCCCCGCGGAGAGGTCCCTCGGGACGACGATCGTCTGCGACCACGCCACCTACCTCGTCGCCCTCGCCCGGATCCTCGCCGCCCTCCGCGGCGACGACCCCAACCAGTACCGCTACCCGTTCGAACGGCGCTGCGAGTTCGCGGACGGCACCCCCGTCACCCCCGAACAAGCCGTCTGGACGTCGATCGCCGGGTGGATCGCGGTGCTCGCCGTCGACGAGAACGGCCACCCCCTCAACTACAGCCGCGACAAACGGTTCTTCACCGGCCCCCAACGAAACGCCGAGATGATCGCCTTCCCCACCTGCGACGACCCCAGCTGCCCCATCCGATCCGTCCACTGCCAGATCGACCACATCCTCGCCTGGATCGACGGCGGCCCCACCGATGCCACCAACGGCAAACCCCGATGCGACGGCCACAACCTCTGGAAAGAACACCAGAGGGTGAAGAACGGCGGCATCACCGGCCGCCGCCGATGGCGACGAACCGAGCCCTGACCCGGGCCCCCGCACCACACCAACGATCCGCTGACAATTCATCAGCCGATGGAGGCCGCCCCCACGCGGCCCCACCGGCGTGTCCCGGCACACGCTGGTCAGGGGAGGTAGCGGGCGACGAACAGCGCGGAGGCCCCGGCTGCGTACCCCGCGACCACGACCTTGCCGTCCGGCTGGACGGCGACGTCGGCGATGCCGTCGTCCCCCGGGGTGAGATCGGTGATGATCACGTTGTTCAGACCGACCCAGGTGGAGTTGGCCGACCCGCCGGCGTCCAACCGGTCGACGCCGAGCTCCTCTTGCGCCCCGCCGACGACGCCCCCGACCACGACCCCTCCGTCGGCGAGGAGCGCCAGACCCCAGGCGACGTCGTCGTCGTTGCGGAAGTTCTGTCCCGACCTCGCGTCGGGTCCGAACCCGCCGCGGTTCAGGACCCCGTGCGGGCGCAGTTCCTCGACGAGGAATGCGCCTCTGGCGCCGCCGGCCATCAGGATCCGCCCGTCCTCCCGGATCTCGACGGACGTGGCGAACTCGAGGCGCCGGAACGGATCGTCGTCAACGAACACCCCCTGTGCGCCGAACGACCGGTCGACCGCACCGGTCGCCGTGTATCGAACCGCGACCGCGTTCTCCTTCGGGGCGCCTGATCTCGGGTGGATCGTGACGGTCTCGCCGACCACCACGATGCGACCGGTCGCGTCGATCTCGAGGTCGGCGGCCACGTCGAAGAAGCCGGGCAGGTTCGTCGTCTTGCGGCCGTCGCCGCTGAAGCTCCGATCCGGGGCGCCATCCGCCTTCAGGCGGGCGAGGCCGATCACGCCGTCGTCGGCCAGGCCCGCGACCACGACCCTGCCGTCGGGTTGCACGTCGACGGCGAGACCCTGATCGAACCTCCCCCCGAAATCGATCGTGACCTTCCCGTCGCCGCCGAAGCCACGGTCGAGCGTCCCGTCCGGGGTGTAGCGAGCCACCGCCATGTCCCCGTCGCCTCGGTTGAGGCGGGTGCTGCCCACCACCACGAGGGAACCGTCGTCCGCCCGCACCACGTCGTCCGCGTAGTCTGCCGCCGGGGAGAAGTTGGTCTGGACCGTGCCGGCGGCTCCGAACGTCGGGTCCAGCACGCCGTCCGCCGTGAAGCGGGCGAGCCCGAAGCGACCACCGTTCCCGCCGGCACCTCCGGCGACGATGATCGACCCGCTCGGCTCGACGACCACCCCGGAGGCGAAGTCGACCCCCGGCAACGGGCTCGCCATCACCACGCCCTCGGTGCCGAACTCCGGGTCGAGCGGCCCCCGGACGATCCGTTCGGTCGTGGCCGGCACGCCTCCGATGGCGGCCGGAGACCGATCGGTCGACGGCAGCGCTCCCGCCGGGAAGGGCGGGGGCTCGGCGGCAGCCGGCGGCGGCGCGACCGCAAGCGTCGCCAACGCGACCGCGAGCGCGGCCGCCGCCCCCAAGCAGGACCCGAGGGCCGATCGCCGAGCTCGTCCACATGACACGGCGCCATGTTCCCAGGTGGCACGACCCCGCGTCCCGCGCGGCGGACGCCGGCCCGGGCCCGATGGCGGGACTCGGCAGGCCCGCCCGTATCGTCGGCGGCGTGGCCCCACCGTCCGAGCGCGACGACGTACCGGCGCGCGTTCCCACCCTGGCGCCGCACGTCGAGGTCGCCCACCTCGCCGCCGTCCGGGCCGGCGAGCCGGGCTACCTCGACCCGGACACCGGGC
>CAZYPY010000269.1:0-3217 GCA_964649545.1 uncultured Microthrixaceae bacterium
CCGGCCGGTCGGTCGCGGGAAGCGCTGCCCGATCGACGATCGGGTCCGTGTCGTGGTCGCCGGGACCGGCCTCATCAGCCCGTACCGCGGTGGGGGTGCTGCGCGCGGCATCCGGCCCATGTGGCCCGACACGGACGCGCCAGGCGTGCTCCGGGTCCACGACGGCTAGCACCTGGGCGTACGCCGCCGCAGCCGCATGAAGGTGGGCGCTCACCAGCGGCCCCCGCGCTCGGCCCGCAAGTGCGCAGCCACCTGCGCCGCCTGACGGCCGGTCAAGTCCCGCACCAGCCTGCTGTCGCTGATCCCCAACCGGCGGACCAGCCGGCGGGCGCGGACCGGGCCGACCAGCGCGGGCCACGTCAGCACGCTCACGACCGTCGCGGTCGCGGCCGGACCCTCGGCACGCCACGCGGGGTCCTCGAGCAGGCCGGCGAGCCGGTCACGCCCAAGGTCGGCCGACAACCCGCCGATCTGACGGCGCAGGGCGGCGCGGGCCAGCCGCACCCGGTTCGCGACCGCCAACGCCTCCAACGGCTGGGCGGCGGCGCTCACGACCCGCCCCCGGCCGCGAGCTGCTCCTGCGCGTGGCGGCGGATCGCGTCCAGCCCTGCCGCCGGCGGCGAGGACGCGGCGGCGAGGACGCGGCGGGTCTCGGCCGGATCGTCGCGGAACTCCCGCCACTCCCGCTGCCACCGGCCGACCACGAACCCGCCGTCCGGCCCGTCGACCGGGGCGAGACAGAGATCCCGCCACCGTGGGGCAGCCCACGCCGCCACCGTCGGCGGCAGCGAAGCGAGACCCGACTGCCGGTTCGTGGCGCCGTGGCGGCTGCAGGCCCTTCGGATCATGGGCCACGCCTCCTCCCAGCCGGGCGGCCGGGGCGGGTCGAGGGCGCCCGCGGCGATCTGGCCGGGCGTCGGCGGATGCGCGTCCGCCTGCCGCTCGGCGAGGACCTCGAGCGCGCGGTCGAGCGGCACGTCGGCGAGGACCTGGTGGACCGCGGCGAGGCTCTCGCGGCTGTCCGGGGCCGCGGCGCCGGGGTGCCCGAACCACGTCGCGGCGCGGGCCGCCATCAGCTGTCCGGCCTCCCGGACGGTCATGCCGCCTCCAGCTCGTCGATCCACCGGCGCATCCGGTGGATGCCGAGCTCGTCACGGCCGCCGCCGTCCCTGGCGCGCTCGACCGTCGCCTCGAACACCCGGTCGTTGCCGTACACGACCGCCGGGGACGGCCTGCCGGTCCACCACGGGTCGGCGAGCGCCGCCTCGATCAGCTTGCGGTGCGCGGCGAGGTCGTGCGCCGCGTCGGCCGACCGGGTGGCGGTCAGGTGGCGCAGGCGGCCGATGACCTTCGCGGCCCACGCCCTCGCCGTGACGTTCGTGCCGGCCAGCTCGTTCCAGATCGCGACGACGGCGACGGCGGTGTCGCGCTCCCGTTTCGTTGTCGCGGCCCGGCCGATTTTCTTGGGTAGCCCGTCAGCACGTTTCTGGCCAACTGTCGTCGTAGAGCGGTTGTCCTCAGTTGGCTGTGAGTCCTCAGCAGTTTTAGACACTGCAGTACGTTTGGGGGCAAACCGTGCCGGGGGGCAAACCGTGCCGGGGGGCACGCTGTTGCCCCCCCCGCGTCGCTCTGACGCCCCCTCTGTCACGACCCGGTAACTCCTCGTTCCACCGGGGCCGTCCCCCACATGCTCGATGTGTCCTGCGGCCTCGAGCGACCGCAGCGCATACCTCGTCGCGCGGGCACTGAGGCGCGCCTCCTTCGCAATCGTCGCGACCGACGGGTACGCGTTCAGGTTGTCGCCGGCAGAGCGGTCCGCGAGCACGATCAGCACTAGCCGATCGGTGCCGCGGGCTTCCGAATGGCGCAGCACCCAGCTCACCACATGCGAACTCACGTGTCCTCCCAGTCGTCGTAGATCGCGCACCTGGGCCCCGGCCGGGCCGGCGCCTCGAACGCCCCCTCGGCGGCCGCCGCATAGGCCAGGTCCGCCGGTGGGGCCGGGACCACCAGCTCGTACGCCTGGCATTTCTGGCGGCGGCCGGACGCGATGATCGTGTGGCCCTGCCGGCGCAGGTCCATGACCCTTGCGGCGACGCGCATGATCGGCGGGCCGCCGTCGATCACGTCCGGCAACGCGAAGTCCACGGCGGTGATGCCGCGCGGCCCCGCCTTGCGCAGCGCGTCCAGGACCCGCTCCGTCTGCGACACCGCGCTCACGCCGCGGCCTCCTCGGCGGGGAAGAAGCGGCGAGCCTGGGTGAACCCCTCCGAGCGGATCAAGCCCCGCTTGGCGAGCCGCTGGATCACGTAGGACACCGCCTCGCGGGTCAGGCCGGTCGCGTCGATCAGGTCGTCCTTGCTGACCCCGTTCTCGGTGATCGCGTCAAGCACCGCCCGCTCCCGCACCTCGGTCGTCTTGGTGGCGCCTCGTCGCGTCGGGGGGGGGGCTCACCCGGGGTTTGGGGGCGGCGGCCTGCCGTTGACCGGCCGCGCCCTTTGGCCCGGCGCGACCGGCCGGGTCCGCCGCCCCCACCCGGTCATCGGCCGGCCGGTCCCCGTTCGTGAACGCCCCGGCGAGCTCGAGCTCCACGGCGTCGCTGAGGAGCTGCTGCAGCCTCCCGACGCGGGCCTGGGCGGCGTCGAGCGCAGCGTGGGCGGCGTCGAGCGCCGCCTCGATCTCGCCGACGACGCTCACGCCGCCTCCCTCCGACCCTCAACCTTGCCTTCAGGCTGACTCTTACGCTCGACTTGAGGGTTAGGATACTCGCGGTCGAGCGCCTTCTTGAGACCCACGGCACGCAGGAAATTGACCGTGTTAGCAGGGAGAACGTCGCGCGGGATGCGCTCCCTGTAGGCATGGTGGGTTGCGTGATGAAACCGGCAGACCGGGATGCCCGCCGCCGGGTCGAACACGACCTCCGGCGGCAGGCCGTGGCGCTTCATCACCTGCGCCCGGACGACGTGGTGGGCGTCGAGGCGGGTGGTGTCGCCGTGGAGTGCGCGCTGCTCGCGGACGGTCAGGCGCGCGCACATCACGCACCCCCCATGCGCCAGGACCTCCTCGCGGAAGGTGCGGCGCAGGCGGGCGGTCACGCCCGCCTGGGCGGCCGCCGCCCCGGGATGCCTGCGGCGCAACGCGGACCGGCGAGCGAGCGGGGTCCGCTTCACGCGGCCACCCCGTCGCGGGTCCATTGGGGGTCGCCGCCGCCGTTCTC
>CAZYPY010000270.1:0-3198 GCA_964649545.1 uncultured Microthrixaceae bacterium
CCGCGCCCGCGGGCCCCCGATTCCTCGCCGCGGCCCACCGGCCCCTGCCGCCCGGGGCTCATCGCCGGTCGAGGGCACCTCGGCACCGCCGCCTGGCGCCTGACACCGGATGGTTCTGCGCCGAGGGCCGCGCCCACCGGCGTCCCGCCCGCCGCCGGGTGCGATCGCCCGGGCTACCCTCATCGTGAACACCGTTCACCGACCCGGGAGCGCCGCCGTGTCCGTCGATGCCGAGCCCACCGTGAACCCCTGGCTACAGGGCAACTTCGCCCCCGTCGACGACGAGCTCGACACCGGCCCGTTGCCGGTCACGGGCGAGATCCCCGCGGCGCTGACGGGCGAGTACCTGCGCAACGGCTTCAACCCTGCGGTGCCGCCGCGGCCGAGCTACCACTGGTTCGACGGCGACGGGATGATCCACGGCGTCCGCCTCGAGGGCGGCACCGCCCGCTACCGGAACCGGTGGGTGCGGTCCAAGGGCCTCGAGGCCGAGCTTCGAGCCGGCCGCAGCCTGTTCGGCGGGATGGCCGAGTTCGTCCTGCCCGACGCCGACCTGATGGCGGAGGTCGGCCTGATGAAGAACCCGGCCAACACCAACATCATCCGACACGCGGGGCGCCTCCTCGCCCTCTGGGAGGCGGGGCGACCCACCGAGCTCGACGACGACCTCGCCACGCTGGGCGAGACGGACTTCGAGGGCGCGCTGCTCGGCTCGATGACCGCCCACCCCAAGCTCGACCCCGACACGGGCCGGCTGTGCTTCTTCGGCTCAGGCCCCGCGGCGCCGTTCCTGCACTACTACGAGCTCGACGCCACCGGGGCGATGGTGTCCAGCGAGGACGTCGAGCTGCCCGCGCCGGTGATGATGCACGACTTCGTCGTGACCGCCCGCCACGCCGTGTTCTTCGACCTGCCGGCGGTGTTCGACCTCGAGGGGATGCTCAACGGCGGCCCCGTCGTGGGATGGGCCCCGGAGCACGGCGCCCGCATCGGGGTGATGCCCCGCGACGGCGGCAACGCCGACATCCGGTGGTTCGAGGTCGAGCCCTTCTACGCCTACCACTTCCTCAACGGCTGGGACGACGGTGACGCCGTGGTGGTCGACGGCTGTCGCGCCGACGACCTGGTGATCGGCTTCGGCGACGAAGCGGGGGGCGAGCCCCCCGAGTTCCCACACCTGCACCGGTGGCGCCTGGACCTCGCCACCGGCGCCGTCACCGAGGAGGCCCTCGACGACCGCTCCGGCGACTTCCCCCGCATCAACGACGAGCTCGCCGGCCGGCGCAACCGGTACGGCTACGTCGCCCACGCCGGCGCCCTCACCCAGACCGGCGCCCGCTTCGACGGCGTGGTGAAGCACGACCTCGAGGCGGGCACCTCCACCGTGCACCGCTACGGCGACCACCACATCTGCGGCGAGGCGGTCTTCGCTCCCGATCCCGACGGCACCGCCGAGGACGACGGCTGGCTGCTCAACTTCGTCTACGACGCCGAGGCCGACACCTCCGAGTTCGTCATCCTCGACGCCCGCGACCTCGGCGCCGCCCCCGTGGCCCGGGTCCACCTCCCCCGCCGCGTCCCCTTCGGCCCCCACGGCAACTGGCTGCCCGACTGACCGCTCACACGGTCCAAGACCGGTAGAGACGCGACGACGGGGGCGGGGCGCCCGACACGCCGGCGCCGACATCGACCGCCACCGCAGCCAGCGCTCCCCCACCGGGCCCAAGCCGCAGGCACACGCGCTCACGGCACCGAGAAAAGACGCGAACAACGGGGGCGGGACTGCCCGACACGCCGCCAGCCTCAACGGACGGCCCCGCAAGACCCTCGGATGGAAGAATCCAGCCGAAGCGCTCGACGAGCTCCTCGTCGCGAACACCGGTTGAGGCCGCCGACGAAAACTGTCCAAAGAAACTCAGGTCACCCGAGGAGCAATCACGCTTCGTGAGATTTACCCTCGTCAGGCCGAGCGCGTGCCCACCACCCCCACCCTCGCGGCCTTTCGACCGACACGCGTCGCCCCCGCCGCCGCCGACAGATCAACGACGCGCAACGGGAGGCAGCGCTAGTGACCGTGAGCCCCACGAGCGCATGCCCGCACCCAGTCCCTCGCGGCCTTTCGACTGCCTCGAGACGCCCCGCCGCCGACCGACCAACGACGCGCAACGAGAGGGCGCACCAGCAGAAGGGCACCGTGGCCGTGAGCCGCACGAGCGCGTGCCCAGCACCCCTTCCCTCGCGGCATTTCGACCGCCGCGAGTCACCCCCGCCGCCGCCGACGGACCAGCCACGCATACGGGGAGGCGCCGCCGCCCCCGCCGCCGGTCAGGTGGGCGCCAGCGCCCGGTAGGCGGTCTGGGGATCGGTGCCGAAGGGGAGCAGGGCCAGCGCCGGCGTGGTGACGCCGTTGTCGACGTAGCGCGCGATGTGCTCGCGGCAGGCCTCGGCGGGGCCGTGGACGATGAGCTCGTCGACCACCGAGTCGGGGATGGCCGCCAGCGCGGCCTTGCGGTCCCCCGCCTTCCACAGGTCCCACATGGGCTGGAGCTGCTCGCCCCGGCCGAGCCACTCGTGGAAGGCGGCGTAGACCGGGACGTTGAGGTAGGCGGCGATGGCGAACCGGCCCATGGCCCGCACGGTGTCGGCGTCGTCGGAGACGGCCACGAAGATGCGGGCCACGATCTCCTTGTCGGGCCCGCCGGCGTCGACGTGCGGCTTCACGGTGGCGACGTCGTCGGCGGAGAGCCAGTTGATGATGGCGCCGTCACCCTCCCGGCCGGCCAGGCGCAGCATGCCCGGGCGCAGCGCCGCCACCAGGATCGGCACCGGCTGCTCGGGCACGACCCCGAGCTTGAAGCTGCGCACCGAGAAGGTCTCGTAGGTCTCGGTGACCTTCTCCCCCGAGAGCGCCGCCCGCAGGAACCGCACCATGTCCCGCGTGCGCTCGTAGGGCTGCTCGAAGGGGATGCCGTTCCAGCCCTCGACGATCACGTTGGACGACGTGCCGATGCCGAAGGCCAGGCGCCCCGGCGCGGCCTGGGCCAGCGAGCCGACCGACTGGGCCTGCGGGGCCCCGGGTGAAGGCGGGGACGATCGCGGTGCCGAGGCGCAGCGAGGGGGCCCACACCGAGGCGAGGGCGAGGGGCGTGAAGGCGTCGGCGCCGTTGGCCTCGCTCGACCACACGTCGGTGTAGCCGA
>CAZYPY010000271.1:0-3171 GCA_964649545.1 uncultured Microthrixaceae bacterium
GCCCTGGACCTCCCCGCCGCCGTCGCCGCCGCGGTGGCCCGGGCCGGCGCCACCCTCGCCACGGCCTCACCGGCCTGTACCGCCTGCGATGCCGACCGCTTCTACTCGCACCGGGCGCGCGGCGAGACGGCCCGCCTCACCGCGGTCGTCTGGGTGGACGGGTGAGCGACGCCGTCACCGCCGTCGACGCGGCCTCGATCGCCGAGCGAGCCGCTGCGGTGCGGGAACGCATCGCCGCCGCCGGCGGTGACCCGGCCGCCGTGACCCTGGTGGCGGTCACCAAGGGGTTCCCCGCCGAGGTCGCGGTCGCGGCCGCCCAGGCCGGTCTCGCCGACCTCGGCGAGAACTACGCCCAGGAGCTCGCCCCCAAGGTCGACGCGGTGGCCGCGGCCGGCCACGGCGTCCGCTGGCACTTCCTCGGGAACCTCCAGCGCAACAAGGTGCGGGCCCTCGCGGCCCAGGTGGCGCTCTGGCAGAGCGTGGACCGGGCGGCCCTCGGCGCCGAGATCGCCAAGCGGGCCCCCGGCGCGTCGGTGCTGGCGCAGGTCAACCTGAGCGGCGAGGCCCAGAAGGGCGGTTGCGGTCGGGACGAGCTGCCCGCCCTCGTCGAGTCCCTCGTCTCCGCAGGACTCGACGTCCGGGGCCTCATGGGGGTCGCTCCGGCCGGCGCCGCCGAGTCCGGTCGCGAGGGCTTCCGGTGGCTGCGGGCCCAGGTCGACCGGCTGGGCCTGCCGATCTGTTCGATGGGCATGAGCGGTGACCTCGAGGTCGCCGTGCAGGAGGGATCGACCATGGTGCGGGTCGGCACCGGGCTGTTCGGGGTGCGGCCGCCCCGCAGCGGATGAGGCGCGACGCCGACCGTGAGCGCCGTGTCCCCCCTTCCGCATCCCCGGGAGGCGTCCCACGCTCCGCGCGATTCGGTCGCCGGCGTGCGACACTACCCTTGACGGTTTCGTAGGAGGAACCCATGTCCAGCACGTGGCGGCGCGCCATGCTCTACCTCGGGCTCGGTCCCGACGAGGAATACGACGACTACGACGCGCACGACGAGCGGTACCAGCAGCCCGCGCCGGCCATGGGGTCGGGCGTGGGTCAACCCGTGCCGGTGCGACGGGTGCAACCGGTGGTCCCCGAGCCCCGCCACGGCGTCGCCCCCATGGACCCCCACCTCGACGAGTCGGTCTCGGCCATCCGACCCATCCCGAACGACGTGCCCATGGCGGGGTCGGCCCCGGCCCCTGCGCCCAGCGGCGCCATGGGCGGGGTGACCCCCCTCGACCCCGGTGGCTCCGCGGTGCGCGCCATCCCCGCGGTGGCCAAGGCCAAGCCCCACGTGGTGTCCCCGCGGTCGTTCACCGACGCCCAGGACGTCGCCGACCGCTTCAAGGGCAACCAACCCGTGATCGTCAACCTCCAAGGGGCCGACCGCGACCTGGCCCGCCGCCTCATCGACTTCGCCAGCGGCCTCTGCTACGGCCTCGGCGGCCAGATGGAGCGCGTGGCCGACCAGGTGTACCTGCTGACGCCCTCGGACGTCGAGGTCTCCGACGAGGAGCGCCGACGCCTGCAGGAGCGGGGCCTGCACGACTCCTGAGCGCCCATGCAGATCCTCTGTACGATCCTCAACCTCTACCTGATCGCGCTCTTCGCCCGGATCATCCTGTCCTGGTTCCCGCTGGAGCCCGGGACGGCGATGGCGTCGATCTACCAGTTCCTGTTCACCATCACCGAACCGGTGCTCGGCCCCCTGCGTCGGATCATCCCCCCGGTCGGAGGCGGCGGCTTCCGCCTGGACCTCTCGCCGATCATCGTGTTGATCGGCATCCAGATCATCCAGAGCGCCGTCCTCGGCTGCTGAGCGGGGCGCGCGGGAACCCGACGGGATCCCCGTGGTCTCGGAAGGGGTTCGGTACGCTGCACAGATGGACGTCACCCCGCAGCTCCTGAAAGACGTCGAGTTCCGCGAGAAGAAGTTCGGCGGCTACGACCCCGACGAGGTCGACGACTTCCTCGAGCGGGTCGGCGTCGCCATCGGCCAACTCCAGCTCCGCCTCCGCGAGGTGACCCAGCGGGCCGAGGCCGCCGAGGCCCGACTCGCGGAGCAGCCCCCGGCGCCCGTCCTGCCGCCCACCGAGGCCGACGACACCCTCCGCCGCACCCTCCTCCTGGCCCAGCGGACCGCCGACGCCGCGGTCGCCGAGGCCCAGGAGGAGGCCCAGCGCATCGTCGGCGCCGCGCAGGACGAGGCCGAGCGGATCCGCGCCGAGGACCAGGCGCGTCACGAGCGCGAGCTCCAGGAGTCCCAGGACGAGATCCGTCGCGCCGGTGACGAGACCCGCAACCGCATCCTCGCCGAGGTCGACGAGCTCGAAGGCATCCGCAACCAGCTCATGGCCGACGTCGAGGTGCTCGAGCGCCACGTCGACGACGAGCGGGCCCGCCTGCAGACCACGGTGACCACCCTCCAGGGTCTGTTGGACGCCGCCGGCGCCATGGCCCCGCTCGAGCCGCCCGCGGTCTCCGCCGTGGTGCCGCCCCGCGAGCCCGAACCGAACTACGAGTCCCCCGGCGCCGCCGACCTCGGCATCCCCGAGGTCGTGCCCGAGGCCGCCTTCGAGCAGGCGGGCTACGAGCCGGTCGGCGCCATCGAGCCGCCCGCCCCCGCGGCCGAGACCACCCCCGGTGACGAACGACCCGTGTTCCGGGCGCCCGAGGCCGCCGAGCCGGCCGCGCCCGCGTTCGAACCGCTGCCCCCGGCGCCCACCTTCGCCGAGCCGGCACCCGACGCCGAGGGCGCACCGTCCTCCCCGTGGGACGCCGCCCCCGACGACGTCTTCGCCGCGGACGCCGACTTCGCCCAACCCCCGCCGCCCCCGCCGCCGCCCGGGGGTGGCGAGCCCGCCGGGTTCGGTGGCCTCGGTGCGCCGGCACCAGCGCCGGCCGACGACCCCTGGGCCGACCTGCCCGGTGCCGGGCCCGCCACCCAGCCCGTCCAGGCCGTCGGCGACGACAACCCCTGGATGGCCGACCTCGCCCGCGAGGAGGCCGCGAACGCGCCGGCGCCACCGGTGCCCGAGGGCGACGACGCCGACGCCATGGCGGAGTGGTATCGGGGCCAGGAGGAAGCGGGCGGCAAGGCCGAGAAGAAGCGCTTCCGCCGCAAGTAAGGGG
>CAZYPY010000272.1:0-3169 GCA_964649545.1 uncultured Microthrixaceae bacterium
ACGCGCAACGGGGTGCCCGTCGGCGAGCTGACCCCGCTGCGCCGTCACCGCTTCGTGAGCTCGGTGGCCGCCGTGGCCATGTTCCGCGGGGCGCCGCCCGTCGACGCCGAGCGGTTCCGCGCCGATCTGGATGCGATCGCCGATCCGTCGGCGGCGCCTCGTGCCTGACGAGCCGGCGCTGCGCGGGCTGATCGACACGTCGGTGGTCATCGACCTCGACGCCATCGATCCATCCGACCTCCCGGCGGAGATCGGCATCGCCGCCGTGACCGTGGCCGAGCTCGCCGCCGGTCCCCACGCAACCTCGGATCCCGACGAGCGCGCCCGGCGCCAGGACCGCCTGCAACGGGCGGAGGCGGCCTTCGACCCGATCCCCTTCGGCCTCGAGGCCGCCCGCGCCTACGGGCGGGTCTACGCCGCGGTGGTGGGCGCCGGCCGCAAGGCGAGGGGCGCCCGTGCCGTCGATCTGCTCATCGCCGCCACCGCAGTGGCCGAGAAGCTGCCGCTGTACACGCGCAACCCGGACGACTTCCGGGCGCTCGACGGCCTGCTCGACGTGGTGGCCGTGTAGCGAGGGGCTGCGACCGGTTGCGCCGCTTCTGGTGGACGCCCCACCCCCTGGAGAAGCGGCCGCGGTGCCCGATGTGCCATCGGCAGGTGGTCGGTTCGCCGGGGATGCGAAACGCTCGCCTGGGCTGCTGGGCGCCGAACCGCGATGAGCCCACCGCCCACACTGCCCCGAGCACGGGACGCCCCCGTACAGCCAGCCGTGACCCCCGGCCGGGGTCAGCACCGGCCGACGACCTCGGCGTGGATGTGGGCCTCACGCAGGGCGGCCAGGACCTCGTCGCCGTGCGCACGGTCGCGGGTCTCGACCGTCACGAGCACCTCGACCTCGTCCACGCCGAGGGTGATGCCGGCCCGGTGGTGCTCGACGTCGGTGACGTTGAGGTCGAGGTCGGCGAGCACCCGGGTGAGCAGGGCCAGGGCGCCGGGCCGATCCGGGACGACCGCCCGCAGCCGCAGGTAGCGGCCGGCCACGGTGAGGCCGTGCTCGATCAGCCCGGTGAGCAGCATCGGGTCGACGTTGCCGCCGCTCAGCAGGCAGACCACCGGGGCCGTGCCGGGCACCTGGTCGCCGAGCACGGCGGCCAGGCCGACCGCGCCGGCGGGCTCGACCACGCACCGGGCCCGCTCGAGAACGAGCAGCAGCGCGGCCGCGATCTGCTCCTCGGTGACGGTCACCACCTGGTCGACGAGGGCCTCGACGTGGGCCAGGGTGAGCGCCGACGGCGACTTCAGGGCGATGCCGTCCGCGATGGTCGCGGGGTGCGCCACCGGCACCGGGTGCCCCGCCGCCAGCGACGCCAGCATCGACGCCGCCCCCGCCGCCTCGACGCCCACGATCCGCCAGCCCGGGACCCGCGCCCGGACGACCACCCCCACGCCGCTGACCAGGCCACCGCCGCCCACCGGGACGAGGACGGTGACCGGCTCGTCGCGGAGGTCGCCGAGCTGCTCGACCAGCTCGAGGGCGACCGTGCCCTGGCCGGCGATGACCAGCGGGTGGTCGAAGGGACTGACGAAACGGGCCCCCGTCGTCTCGGCGTGGGCGCGGGCCGCGGCGATGGCGTCGTCCACGGTGTCGCCCACCTGGCGCACCTCGGCGCCGTAGTCCTGCGTGGCCCGCACCTTCGGGAGCGAGGCGGTCAGGGGCATGAACACGGTGGCGGCCACGCCCGACTCGGCCGCGGCGAGGGCCACGCCCTGCGCGTGGTTGCCGGCGGACGCGGCCACGACGGGGCGCCGGTCGTCACGATCGGCCCGCAGGAAGTTGAGCGCGCCCCGGGGCTTGAACGACCCCGTGCGCTGCAGGCTCTCGGCCTTCACCCAGACGTCGCGACCCACCAGCGTCGACAGCGAGGCCGCCCGCCACACCGGCGTCTCCCGCAGCGAGTCGCCGATCCGCCGCCGGGCGGCGAAGACGTCGTCGAGCGTGACCAGCTCGACCCGTGCGTCGGCGTCGTCGTCCACGGGCCCATGATCACAGGTCGGGGTCGGGGGCGCGTCCCGCCCCGCGCTCGTGGGATCAGCCCGGTCGAGCGACTGCGCCGCGCCGACCGACCCCGGCAGGGGTCAGGCCGTCTGAAGGGCTAGGCGACGTCCCAGGTGGCACCGCTGCGCAGCAGGGCCTCGAGGTCACCGGGGCCCTTGGCCGCCTGCGCCGCTGCGAGCTGCTCGGACACGGCCGAGCCGTACTCGGGGTGCTCGACCGCACGGAACACGCCGATGGGCGTGGGCTCGTGCGGGCCGCGGGCGAGGCGCGACAGCGTGAAGGCGAGGTCGGGGTAGTCCCGGGCCTCGTCGTGCACGAGGATGGCGTCCTCGCCCACATCGGCCACGTTGGCGATCTTGGCGTGGCCCTGCGAGCTGAGGGTCACGCACAGGGACCCCTCGGGTCCGAACCGGATGGGCTGGCCGTGCTCGAGGGGGATCAGCATCGACTCCCGGTTCGCCTTGTCGGTGATGTCGCCGAAGGCGCCGTCGTTGAAGACGTTGCAGTTCTGGTAGATCTCGACGAACGCCGCACCCTTGTGGTCGTGGGCCCGGCGGAAGGTCTCGATCATGTGGGCGCGGTCCATGTCGTGGGTACGGGCCACGAAGGTGGCCTCGGCCCCGAGGGCGACGCTGAGCGGGTTGAACGGCGTGTCGATCGAGCCGAACGGCGTCGACTTGGTGACCTTGCCGACCTCGCTCGTCGGTGAGTACTGGCCCTTGGTCAGGCCGTAGATCTGGTTGTTGAACATCAAGATGGTGAGGTTGATGTTCCGCCGCAGGGCGTGGATCAGGTGGTTGCCGCCGATCGACAGGTTGTCGCCGTCACCGCCGATCACCCACACGTCGAGGTCGGGCCGGGCCATGGCCAGGCCGGTGGCGATCGCCGGGGCGCGCCCGTGGATGCTGTGCATCCCGTAGGTGTTCATGTAGTACGGGAACCGGGCCGCGCAGCCGATGCCCGAGACGAACACGGTGTTCTCCCGGTTCACGCCGAGGTCGGGCATCAGCATCTGCACCGCGGCGAGGATCGAGTAGTCGCCGCAGCCCGGGCACCACCGGACCTCCTGGTCGCTGGACCAGTCCTTGCGGGTGGTGATCTGCACGTCCGTCA
>CAZYPY010000273.1:0-3163 GCA_964649545.1 uncultured Microthrixaceae bacterium
GCCAAGCTCGCCGGCTTCGCCGCGGTGTTGCTCGCCGTCTTCGCGATCGCCTTCGGCGTCGGCACCGCCACCGAGCCGGACTCCGACGCGCCGGGCTCCACCGTGACGACCGACACGCCGACGTCGACGACGTCGCCCGCGATGGACATGGACCACGGGACGGAGCACGGGTCATGAGCCACGCCGAGGCGCCGGAGCGCCACGAGATCGACCTGGCCATCGGGGGCATGACCTGCGCGTCCTGCGCGGCCCGGATCGAGAAGCGGCTCAACAAGCTCGACGGCGTGACCGCCGAGGTGAACTTCGCCACCGAGAAAGCACGGGTGCTCGTGCCCGAGGGCGTCGGCGTCGACGAGGTCGTGGCCCAGGTCGAGGCCACGGGTTACTCCGCCGAGGTCGCGGGCGCGCCCGCGGACGTCGCCGGCGGTGACGACGAGGACGTCGACGCCGAACTGCTCGCCCTGCGCCAGCGGCTGTGGGTCTCCAGCCTGCTCACGGCGCCGGTCGTGCTGCTCGCGATGGTGCCGGCGCTCCAGTTCGAGCACTGGCAGTGGCTGTCGCTCACCCTGGCGGCACCGGTCGTGGTCTGGGGGGCGCTGCCGTTCCACCGGGCCGCGTGGACCAACCTCCGCCACGGTGCCGCCACCATGGACACCCTCATCTCGGTGGGGGTGATCGCGGCCTTCGGCTGGTCGCTCTACGCCCTGTTCCTCGGCGAGGCCGGCGACGCCGGCATGACCATGGCCTTCGACCTCACGCCGAGCCAGGGATCGGGCCGGCACGAGATCTACCTCGAGGTGGCCTCGGCGGTCACGGTGTTCATCCTGGCCGGGCGGTACTTCGAGGCCCGGGCCAAGCGCCGCTCCGGGGCGGCCCTGCGGGCGTTGCTCGAGCTCGGGGCCAAGGACGCCGCGGTGCTGCGCGACGGCGTCGAGGTGCGGGTGCTCGTCGACCAGCTCGCGGTCGGCGACCGCTTCGTCGTCCGCCCCGGCGAGAAGGTGGCCACCGACGGGGTCGTGGCGGAGGGCACGTCGGCCATCGACGCCGCCCTGCTCACCGGCGAGAGCGTGCCCGTCGAGGTCGGACCCGGGGACGCGGTCACCGGGGCCACCGTCAACGCCGGCGGCCGGCTCGTGGTGCGGGCCACCCGGGTCGGCGCCGACACCCAGCTCGCGCAGATGGCCCGGCTCGTCGAGGCGGCCCAGATGGGCAAGGCGCCCGTCCAGCGCCTGGCCGACCGGGTGTCCGCCGTGTTCGTCCCCGTCGTCATCACCCTCGCGGTCGCCACCCTCGGCTACTGGCTCGGCCACGGCGCCGAGACGACGTTCGCCGTCACGGCCGCGGTCTCGGTGCTGATCATCGCCTGCCCGTGCGCCCTCGGACTGGCCACGCCCACCGCCCTGCTCGTGGGCACGGGTCGCGGCGCGCAGCTGGGCATCCTGATCAAGGGTCCCGAGATCCTGGAGTCGACCCGCGAGGTCGACACCGTCGTGCTCGACAAGACCGGCACGGTCACGACGGGTGTGATGAGCCTCGTCGGCGTCCACCCTGTCGACGGCGTCGACGAGCGCGAGCTGCTGCGCCTCGTGGGTGGGGTGGAGGACGCCTCCGAGCACCCGGTCGCCCGGGCCGTCGCCGACGCCGCCCGCGAGCGGGTCGGCGCCCTGCCCGCCGTCGAGTCCTTCGCCAACCGCGAGGGCCTGGGCGTCGAGGGCGTCGTGGACGGTCGAGCCCTCGTCGTCGGCCGCCCCCGCCTGCTCGCCGACTGGTCGTTGGCCCTGCCCGCCGACCTGGAGGCCGTCCTCACCGAGGCGGAGGGCCGGGGGCGCACCGCCGTCGCCGCAGCGTGGGACGGCGAGGTCCGAGGCGTGCTCGTCGTCGCCGACACGCCCAAGCCCACGTCCCGCGACGCCGTCGCCGGGCTGCGGGCGCTCGGGCTGCGTCCGGTGCTGCTCACGGGCGACAACGAGCGAGCGGCCGCCGCGGTCGCCGCCCAGGTGGGCATCGACGCCGCCGACGTGATCGCCGAGGTGCTCCCGCAGGACAAGGTCGCCGCCGTCGCCCGTCTCCAGGGCGAGGGTGCGGTGGTGGCCATGGTGGGCGACGGGGTGAACGACGCCGCCGCCCTGGCGCAGGCCGACCTGGGCCTGGCCATGGGCACCGGCACCGATGCGGCCATCGAGGCCAGCGACCTGACCCTCGTGCGGGGCGACCTGTGGGCCGCCGTCGACGCGATCCGGCTGTCCCGGCGCACGCTGCGCACCATCAAGGGCAACCTCTTCTGGGCCTTCGCCTACAACGTGGCGGCCCTGCCCCTCGCGGCCGCCGGCTTCCTCAACCCCATGATCGCCGGCGCGGCCATGGCGTTCTCCAGCGTGTTCGTGGTGAGCAACAGCCTCCGCCTGCGCCGCTTCCGTCCCACCGCCTACCCCGAGGCCTGACATCCGACCGGGCCGCGAGCTCCCCCGAGGGGCAGGTCACCGGTGACGTTGACCGCCGGAGGCGGGCAGCGCGGGATGGCGAACCGGATGCCGAAGGCGCTCCGACGAAGGAGGAGCCAGTCAGCGAGCGGCGCGAGCGGCGGCGAGGCGCTCCTCGACGGCGGTGCGCTGCTCGGCGCTGAGGTCGTCGGCGGCGAGCAGCGCGGCGAAGAGCTCGGCGGCGCCGTCGGGGTCGTCGAGTCCGGCCAGGCGCACGTTGGCGAGATACCACGTGGCGTTGCGCTCGCCCGGCGTGATCTCGAGGGCCTCCTCGAGCAGCTCGGCCCCCCGCTGCGGCCGGCCGAGCAGGGCGATGGCCCACCCGAGGTCGCGCAACGCCCGCTGCTGCTCGACGTCGGTGCCCGCCTGGGTGCGGGCGATGCGAGCCTGGTCTCGGGCCAGCTGGAGGTCGCCGGTGGCGAGGTAGCGCTCGGCGAGGGTGAGGCGCAGCGCCACCGGCGCCGACTCGTCGGCCACCTCGGTCTCGAGCTGCTCGAGGGTCAGCTCCTCGAACTGATCGCTGTCGTCGAGCGACGGGTGCCCCGACGGGAGGGTGTTGCCGGGGGCGATGGCCGGGTCGGGGTCGGCGGTCTGCGTCCGGCCCTGGTCCCCGGACGCGGCAACGAAGACGCCCACGGCCAGGGCCAGCACGCACGCGGCCCCGAGCAGCGCCCCCCGCGGCC
>CAZYPY010000274.1:0-3162 GCA_964649545.1 uncultured Microthrixaceae bacterium
GGCGGGGGGGGGCGGCGGCGGCGCGCCGGGCACGGGAACCGGTGGTGCGGGCGGGGCCGGCGGCGGCGCGGGTGCCGGCGGCGGTGGCGGCGGCGGGGGCATCGTCGGAGCCGGGGAGACGGGGGGCGGTGGCGGTGGCGGCGCGACGGGCGCGCCGCCGCGGGTCAACAGCGCGGCCGGCACCGCCGGGATGGGGAGGGTGCGGTCCTGATCGGTCTCGGGGAGCAGGGGGAGCCGGGTCGGCGGCTGGCCGGTCGCCTGCTGTGCCGCCTGGAGGAACCGGCCCAGCTCCCGGGCGGTCGGCGGGCGCTCCGCCGGCTGCTTGGCCATCGCCCACTCGAGCACGCCGCACACCGCGGGCGGCACCTTCTGCGATCGCAGGTCGGGGGGCGGCTCGGCCGCGGCCCGGGCGATGACCCGCACGAGCGGCTCCTCCTCGTCGACCTCGAACGGCGGGCGACCGAGGATGAGGGTGAAGATGATCGAGCCGAGCGAGTAGAGGTCGGTGGCGACCGAAGGCGCCCCTCCCGTGAAGAGCTCGGGCGCGGCGTGGAGCTGGGTGTCGCGTGGGTCGCCGCTGCGCGTGACGAACGACCCGGCGGGTGAGACCTCGAAGTCGCCGAGGAGCGGCTCGCCCATGGCACTGATGAACACGTTCTGGGGCTTCAGGTTCTGGTGCAGCACCCCGGCCCGGTGGGCGCTCTCGAGGGCACCGGACACCTTCACCCCGATGTCGACCGCCTCCCGCCAGTCGAGGGCGCCCGAGCGCAGGAGTCGATCGTGCTCGTTGCCGCGGCTCAGCCACTCGGTGACGATGTACGGCTTGCGCTTGGCCACCCCCGAGTCGAACACCGTCAGGGTGTTGGGGTGCACGGAGATCACGCCCATCGCGGCGCACTCGCGCTCGAAGCGGGCCTGGGCCTCGCGGTCGAGGGCCTTCACGGTGAAGACCTTCACCGCGACCTCGCGGTTGAAGTTCTCCTGGACCCCGCGGTAGAGCGCGCTGTGGTCGCCGCGGCGCACGAGCCGCAACGACCCCACCCCCGGGACCTTGACGTCCACCTTGTCGTCAGCCATCGCTCACGTCACCCTTCTCCGGACCCGCCGGGCATGGCCGCCATCGTCGCGCGTACCTCGTCGCGTGTCTGCTCCCGCAGCGACCGAATGGCTTCGAGCTCACGGTCGAGCTCCGCGATCTGGGCCTCGCGTGCGGCGTGCTCGACGGTCGGCGCCCGCTCGGTGGCCTCGAGCGCGGCGCGTGCGGACCGCTGCAGCTCCCCCAGTCGGGTGGTGGCGCCGTCGCGCACCTGGCGCTGGAGGCTGCGGACCGCGTCGTCGAGGGCCTTGGTGAAGCGCACCTGCACCTCGTCGACGTAGTCGCGGTACTCGTCGCGGAGCCGCTGGCGCTCGGCGGTCACGGCCTTGCGCTTCTCCTGACGGAAGGCACGCCCGACCGTCAGGACACCGGCCACCCCGGCCACCGCCAGCAGCACCGGTGCGGCCACGACGCCGCCGACGCCGAGGCCGATCATCCCGGCCACGCCGAGCAGCGGCTCCATCCCACCCCAGGCCCCGCCGATGGCCACGAGCACCTTGTCCTCCTCGTCGCCGCCGGACGACGAGTGCGACGTGAACGACAGCTGGTCGGCGGGTTCGTTGGCCAGCGCGACCTCGAGCGACACCAACAACCCCGCGGTGGCGGCGGTCAGCTCGGCCACGACCTCGTCGGCGAGCACCTCGCCGCGCCGAGCCACCAGCTGGAAGCAGTCGCTCACCACGGCGGCCGCCCCTCGCGACACCCACGCCGAGAGCTGCTCCTCCTGGGTGGTGGGATCGCTCGCGTCCACCCGCTCGCCGGCGGCGTGGACCAGCTCACGGAGGCGCACCGTGAGCTCGTGCTGTGCGTCGTGGCGCAGGTCCTCGACCCCGTCGGCGAGCAGCTGACGCCACCGGGCGCCATCGCCGAGCAGGTCGGTGGCCCGCTCGTACGAGGCCCGCAGGTCGGTCACCGACGCGGCGCTGCCGTCGTCGCGCAGGGCGGCCTGCTCGGCGCGCAGCACGCTCTCGATCTGGTCGAGCACCCCGACGACCTCGGCCAGCGCCACCCGCTCGCGGGTCGCGTTGGCCGGGATGACGACGTCGCGGATCAGGTGCTCGCGGAGCGCCGGGATGCCCGACTCGACGGCGTAGCTGTCGTCGCCGAAGGTGGCCGCCAGCTCGTGGAGCCGCACCGAGGTGGCGAGGAGCGGGACCTCGAGCCCCGCGGCGCGGAGGTGGCCGTGGTCGATCTCGAGGACCCGCCGCCAGTGCGGGTGGAGGTCGACCTTGCTCATGACCGCGATCACCCGCGTCCCCGAGGCCACCGCGTCTCGGAGGTAGGCCAGCTCGGGTGCGGTGTACTCCTGGCTCGTGTCGGAGACGAACAGGAGGGCGTCGACGAAGGGCAGGCCCATCAGGGTGGCCGCCGCCTCCGGGGAGTCGAGGCCCCCGACGACCGGGGTGTCGATGAGCTCGAGGCCCCCGGCGAGGAAGGGGCTCGGCACGCCGACCGAGATCGAGGCCACGGCACGGCCGTCGTGGGTGCCGTGGGCGACGAGCGCCACCAGCTCGTCGAGGGCCACCTCGGCGCCGGCGACCGGCTCGCCCTGCTCGCCCTTGTACGAGACCCGGGCGCGGGGCTCGGCGGCGTGGCTCACCGAGGTCATGACCGCGGTGGCGAGGTCGTCGTCGACGGGACAGGCCACGGTGCCCACCAGCGCGTTGACGAGCGAGCTCTTGCCCGACTTGAAGTCGCCGACCACGACCACCCGCGTCGTGGTGTCACGCCGGTGGCGGTCCGCGTGCTCGAGTCGTTCGACGAGGTCTGCCCGGGCGCGCCGGCCGGCGATGTCGATGGCCGCCCCCAGGTTTCCGCGCGTCTGCTGCATGAGCCCCCTCGGATCAGTGGGCAAGGGTATTGCCTTGCGGCGAGGGTAAGGTCGACGGTCTTGAGGGGATCACGGTGAGCTACCAACTCGGCGTCGACCTGGGCACGACCTTCACCGCCGCCGCCGTCGCGCGCGGCGGCCGGGTGGAGATCTCGTCGCTCGACTACCGAACCGCCGCCATCCCGTCGGTGGTGTGGGTCGGGGCCGACGGCACCGTCGTGATCGGGCAGGCGGC
>CAZYPY010000275.1:0-3158 GCA_964649545.1 uncultured Microthrixaceae bacterium
TCGACCGCGCCCGTGTCGATGGCGAGGCCCATGTTCAGGGCGCCGTCGTACGACAGGAGGGTGAGGTTGAACGCCGTGCCCGCGAGGGGGCCGAGGGGGTAGTTGGCCTCGATGAGCGCGCCGGCGATGTAGAGCGGCAGCGGGCCGCCGCGCACGTTCGACGTGGTGAAGTCGATGGTCTCGGTCTGCTGGCGGGCCATGCGCACGAGCACCGACGTGGGCAGCACGTTCATGAGCCCGGCCAGGCCCTCGAGCACCGAGAACGCCCGCTCGGTCTTCGTGCGGGCCAGGCGCGCCTTCACCGCCTCGAACTGCTCGATGGGGTCGTCGATGTCGACGGGGACGAGCACGCGGGACGGGGCGAACGAGTTGCCGGCCGCGGACGTGTCGGCCCGGGTGCTGACGGGCATGGCCATGCGCAACTCGTCGACCGCGGCACCCTTGGCCCGGTGGTAGGCGCCGGCGCCGCGGGCTGCACCGGTGACGAAGAAGTCGTTGATGGAGCCGTCGTGGGCCTTGGCCATGCGCTTGGCGTCGTCCATCGGCACCGACAGGACCTCCATGCGTCGCCACAGGGTGCGCTCGGTCCAGAGCGGCGAGTGGGCCCGGTCGCTGATGAGGCCCTGGCGCACGACGGAGCGGGCGGTCTCGATGCCGGCGCTCCCGACCGCGCCCCAGTCGGAGGGGTGGGCCAGCACGTGGGCGGTCTCGGTGACGCCGCGCTGGGCCGCGCCCGCCGAGCGGCGGGCGACGTGGGCGGCGGTGTCGGCCACCGTCGCGAAGAAGTTGGTGGGGCCGGGGTCGGTGGGCGGCTCGAGCTCGTGGTCGGGGTGGTCGTCGTCGGTCCGGCGGCCCTTGCGGGCGGGGCCCCGGCGCCCGGCGGCGTCGGGCGGATCGCGCTCGAGGTCGATGAACTGCTCCGACATGCGCATCGCCCCGATGCCGTCGGTGATGGTGTGGTGCATCTTCTGGACGATGGCCCCACGCCCCCCCGGGAGGCCGTCGACCAGGGTGAAGGCCCAGAGCGGCCGGGTGCGGTCGAACGGCGCCTGCCAGTACCGGGTGGCGAAGTTCAGGAGGTCCCGGTCGGTGGCACCCGCGGGGAGGCCGTCGCGACGGACGTGGAAGTCGATGTCGAAGCTCGGGTCGTCCTGCCACATCGGCGGGGCCAGGCGACCGAGGCCCGGGACGACCCGTTGGCGGAGGCGGGGGATGCGACGCACCGCCTCGGTCATGCGGGCGCGGAACCGCTCGAGGTCGGCGGGTCGGTCGAGCAGGGTGACGTTGGCGATGGTCGAGCTGAGGTGCGGGTCCTTCTCGATGTTCCACATGAGCGCCTCGAGGTCGCTCATGCGTCGATCGGCCCGGACCTCCCGTTCTCGCTCCGCCATGCGGTGATGCTACGACGGCCCCCGCCGCCCATGCTCAGTGGGGGATGCTCGTGTGCTTGAACTCGTTGAGCTGGGGCCAGCCGGTGAGGAGGTCCAGCACCCGCTCCACCGTGCGGATCGCCACCTCGCCGTCGTGGTCGGGGCCCTCCATGAGGCGGACGAACACCGCCTGGTCGTCGGCGATGAAGGTGGGGACCCCCCAGACGTCGTGGTCGGCGGCGGCCCGCTGGTGCTCGTGGCGCAGCAGGTCGAGGCCCTTGCTGCGGGCCGCGTCGAGCACCACGTCGGCGTCGAGGCCGTGGGTGGCGACCACCTCGCGCAGGAGGCCCTCGTCACGGAGGTCGCCGCCGTGCACGTGGCGGGCGTCGAACAGGGCCTCGTGCACGTCGAGGAACGACTCCGGGTAGTGGTCGCGCACGACGAGGCCGACCTGGGTGGGCAGGCGGCCCGGTTCGGCGGCAGGGTCGTCCCACACGTCGGGAGCGCCCTCCGCGAGGTGCATCTGGCCCAACGAGAACGGCGTGAAGGTGACGTCCCAGTCGGCACCGGAGCGGAGCCCCTCGATCACGTGGAGGTGGCCGATGCGGGCGAAGGGGCAGCGGTAGTCCCAGGTGACGGCGAACGAGGTGCTCATGGCCCCGCCAACGCTCGCGGGAAGGGGCACATTCCGCTCACCACCCGGTGACCGCCGTCAGCCGCGGGGGGGAAGGCGCCAGAGGCGCCGGACCACCAGGCCGAGCACGGTGCCGAGGGCGGCGCCGGCCACGATGTCGCTGGCGTGGTGGATGCGCACGTGCACCCGGCTGCTCGCCACGACCAGGGCGACCGCCCACCAGGCGATGGGCGCCTTCGAGCCGTCGGAGAGCAGGGTCGCGGCGAAGGCCCCGCTGCTGGCGTGCCCGCTCGGGAAGCTGGTGGTGAGCGGGGTGCGCAGGTGGTGCGGCCGCTCGCCCTCGGGCAGTGGGCGGGTGCGGCGGAACAGGCGCTTGATGCCCTGGTTCACGAGCACGGACTCGGCGGCGAGGCCGACGAGGAGGCGGAGGAAGGCCTGCTCGTCGCGTGCCGAGCGCAGGCTCTTGGCCGAGCCCAGCAGGGCCCAGACGAGGCTGAAGTCGCCGAGGGCCGAGGCCGCGTACATGACCCGGTCGGCGACGGGCCGGCCCCGGAGGTGGTCGAAGGCCCGGTCGACCGTGGCGTCGAACGCGGCGACCGCGGCGAACGAGTCCGCAGGTGAGGGCGCGACCTCGGCGACGCCCGGGTCCTCGGGGCCGAGCACGGCCGAGGGGTCGACGGGCTCGTCGGTCGGGGGCAGGGGGTCGGTCACGAGGCCACCGGCACGGGATCCGGCACCCGCGTGGCGGCGCGGCGCTCGCCGAGGGGCACGAGGCCGGGGTCGCCACCCTGCGCCGGGCAGTAGGCATGGAAGCTGCACCACGAGCAGCCCCGACCGGGCCGGGGGCGGAAGTCCTCGGTGTGGCAGGCCTGCTCGACCGCGGCCCAGATCGCCTCGATGCGACGGGCCAGCCCTCGCGTGGACTGCTCGGTGGGGACGGCGACGATGCGCACGGGCTCGGCCAGGTGCAGGAGCTGGATGCGGGCCGGGCGGACGCCGAGGAACTGCTCGCAGAGGTAGGCGTAGACCTGCACGCCGCCGAGGCGGGCCTGCTCGGTCTGCACGGACGGGGCCCGACCGGTCTTGTAGTCGGTGACGACCAGGCCCCCGTCCTCGTCGAGCTCGAGCCGGTCGATGATGCCGCGGAGGCGGAC
>CAZYPY010000276.1:0-3124 GCA_964649545.1 uncultured Microthrixaceae bacterium
GGGAGAAGCCGGTCAGCCCGGGGGGTCCGGCACCCGACCCGGCGCTCGGCGCGCGCATCGCCGGCGCCGGGTCGGGTCTGGACCGCCGACGGTTCCTCACCCTGGCGGGCGGCCTCGTGGTCGTCGCCGGCGTCGCCGCCGCCGGGGGACGGGCCCTGCGCGAGCGGTTCAGCGCCGTGACCTCCCGCCGCGACCTGGTCCTGCCCGCGGCCGACGAGCCGCTGCCGCCGCTGGCCGACCGCTACGGCGTCGACGTCGAGGGCATGACCCCGTTCCGCACCTCGAACGACGACTTCTACCGCATCGACACGGCCCTCACCGTCCCCCAGGTGCCGGTCGAGGGTTGGACCCTCGACGTCAAGGGGATGGTCGATCGCGACCTCACGTTGAGCTTCGACGAGCTCTGCGCCCTCGGCCTCGTGGAGGCCGACGTGACCATGACCTGCGTGTCCAACCGCGTCGGCGGCGACCTGATGGGCAACGCTCGCTGGCTCGGAGTCCCCGTCCAACGTCTCCTCGACGAGGCCGGGGTCGACCCGGCCGCCGACCAGCTCGTGGGCCGCTCGGTCGACGGCTACACCTGCGGCTTCCCCGTCAGCGCGGCGGGCGACGGGCGCACGTGCCTCGTCGCGGTGGGCATGAACGGCGAGCCCCTGCCGCTCGAGCACGGGTTCCCCGCCCGCCTCGTCACCGCCGGCCTCTACGGCTACGTGTCGGCCACCAAGTGGCTGTCCGAGATCGAGCTCACCACCTTCGACGACTTCGAGGCCTACTGGGTGCCGCGGGGCTACGCCGCGCAGGCCCCGATCAAGACCCAGTGCCGGATCGACGTGCCCCGCACGGGGACGCCGGTGCCGGCCGGCCCCCAGTACATCGCCGGCGTGGCGTGGGCCCAGACCCGCGGCATCGCCAAGGTCGAGGTGCGGGTCGACGACGGCCCGTGGCAGGAGGCCGAGCTGGCGCCGGCCCTCAACGACGAGACCTGGCGCCAGTGGCGCCTGCCGTGGGACCCGGCCGCCGGCACCGCCCGCCTCGCCTGCCGGGCCACCGACGGCACCGGCGAGCTCATGCCCGAGGCCCGCAGCGAGCCGCTCCCCGACGGCGCCAGCGGCTGGCAGTCGAAGGTCGTCATCGTCCAGGCCGCCGCCTGAGCCTCCTCTCCCCGCTCGCCCCGCTCCCGATCCCCCCAACCCCAACCCCAACCAAGAGAAAGAAGGAGACCCCCCATGCTCCGATCCAACGTGGCCCGCATCCTCGGGCTGTTCCTCGCCCTGGTGCTCATCGGCGCCGCCTGCAGCAGCGACGACGACGGCGGCGACGCCGCGTCGTCCGGTGAGCCCACCGAGACGACCGTCGCCGACGACTCGTCGGAGGGCTCGTCCGACGACACCATGGCGACCGACGACACCGCCGCCGAGGCGGTCGACTCGGCCGAGATCTGCGACACCGACGGCCTGGTCGAGGCGGTCGAGTCCGGTCCCGAGGAGGGCACCCTCGCGGGCATGACCGACGACCCCGTCGGCACCGCCGCCTCCAGCAACCCGGTGCTCACCACCCTGGTCACGGCGGTGTCCGAGGCCGAGCTGGTCGACACCCTGAACAGCGCCGAGGCCCTGACGGTGTTCGCCCCGACCGACTGCGCCTTCGCCGAGTTCGACCAGGCCACCCTCGAGGCGGCCCTGGCCGACCCGACCGGCCTGCTCACCACCGTGCTCGGCTTCCACGTGATCCCCGAGCGCCTCTCGTCGGACGACCTGGCCGGCATGACCGAGCTGACCACCTTCACCGGTGAGACGCTGCCCATCGAGGTCGACGGCGACACCATCTCGCTGAACGACGGTCAGTCGACGGTCCAGGTGCCCGACATCGAGACCGCCAACGCCACCGTCTTCCTCATCGACGCGGTGATGGTCCCCCCGAGCGCCGGCTGACCCTCCCCGGTCGACGCTCACCGCTCAGGTCCCCCTGGGTCGCGACGGCCCCGGTCCCTCGGGACCGGGGCCGCCGCGCGCCCGGGCCCCGGGGCCACACCGGTCAGCGCCGGCGGTCGAGGCGGAGCAGGCGGCGGGCGTTGGCGTCGAAGGTCTCGGCCAGGTCGGCGTCGCCGTGGGCGGGGTCGAGCGACTGGTCCCAGCCGGCCAGGTTGGTGCCGGCCACCACGTGGTCCGGCCCGAAGGCGGCGAGCAGCGCGGTGAGCGCGGTCGGGCCGCCCACGTGGGCGTCCCACCACAGGCGACCGAGGCGCTCGGCCACCGCGCCGCTCGGGGCCAGCGCCACGGGCCCCCAGGGCCGGGTGCGGGCGGCGTGCTCCATGCGCTCGGCCAGCCAGGCCGTGGCCCCGCCGCCGTGGCTGACGCACACGTCGAGGCCCGGGTGGCGGTCGAGCACCCCGCCGAGCACCAGCGTGGCCACGGCCAGGGTCTCCTCGTAGAGGAACCCGAGCCACAGGTCGGCGTCGAAGCGGGTGAGGCGCTCGTCGCGGCGGGGCCGGTCGATGCCGTCGGGCGCCGGGTGGACGAGGACGGGGACGTCGAGCTGCTCGGCGGCCGACCACACGGCGGCGAAGGCCGGGTCGTCGAGCGGTCGACCGAGGTCGGTGCCGACGTAGGCACCGAGCAGCCCGAGCTCGCCGACCGCCCGGCGCAGCTCGTCGGCCGCCCGCGGCGGGTCCTGCATCGGGAGCTGGGCCAGGCCGGCCAGGCGGTCGGGGGCGGTGACGACCAGCGCGGCGAGCCCGTCGTTGTGGCGGCGGGCGAAGGCCGTCGCGAGGTCGGCGTCCACGTGGGCGAGGAAGGTGAGGGGGTTGGGGGAGAGCACCTGGAGGTCGATGTCGGCGGCGTCCATCGCGGCCAGCCGGGCGCCCACGTCCATGAACGGGGTGTCCCGGTAGCGCACGCCCACCAGCTCGTAGCCACCGACCCGGAAGCAGGGCAGCCGACCCGTGACCGCGTCGCCGTCGTCGAGCTCGGGGCCGAGCGGCCCGGCGGCACCGAGCGTCGCCTCGAGCACCACGTGGGCGTGCAGGTCGATCATGGGCGGGCGACCGCGGGCGGCGGGGTCAGAACCGCGCCGGGTAGGCGGACCAGTAGCCGCGGGCCGAGGTGGGGTCGAGGCGGGGTGGGTC
>CAZYPY010000277.1:0-3119 GCA_964649545.1 uncultured Microthrixaceae bacterium
GCCCGAGGGCAGGGCCACGGTGCCGCGGACCATCTGGTCGGCCTTGCGGGGGTCGACGCCCAGCCGCACCGCCAGCTCGACGGTCTCGTCGAATTTGGCCGTGGCCAGCTTCTGGACGAGCTCGATGGCCTCGCCCGGGCTGTACAGGTGCTCGGGGTCGAAGGCCTTGGCGGCCTCGACCTGCTTCTTGCTCTTCGCCATCGCTGGCTCCCTCACTGGCTCGGGCGGCCGGGCGAGGTCGTCCCGGCGCGCAGGTTGTCGGCGCGGGCGGGCGCCCGCACCGTGGGGTGGATCAGACGATCTCGATGCCCATGGACCGGGCGGTGCCGGCGACCTGGAGCTTGGCCGCCTCGAGGTCGTTGGCGTTGAGGTCGGGCATCTTGGTCTGCGCGATCTCGACCAGCTGGGCCTCGGTGATCTTGCCCACGGTCTCGCGGCCCGGGTTCTCGGCGGCCTTGTCGAGACCGGCGGCGCTGCGCAGCAGCGTCGAGGTCGGCGACGTCTTGGTGATGAACGTGAAGGACCGGTCCTCGAAGATGGTGATCTCCGCGGGGACGATCGAGCCGCGCTGGCCCTCGGTCTTCTCGTTGTAGGCCTTGCAGAAGTCCATGATGGCCACGCCGTGCGGGCCGAGGGCGGTGCCCACCGGGGGCGCCGGGGTGGCCTGCCCCGCGGGGATCTGGATCTTGACGATCGCGAGGACCTTCTTCTTCGCCATTGCTTCTTCGTCTTTCCTGTGTCTCGGTGGTGGGCCGGCCCGGCAGTCGCCTAGAGCTTGGCCACCTGGCTGAACTCGAGCTCGACCGGGGTCTCCCGGCCGAAGATGTTGACGAGGACCTTGACCTTGAGCTGGTCCTCGTTGATCTCGACGATCTGGCCGGTGAAGTCGGCGAAGGGGCCTTCCTTCACCCGGACGTTCTCGTTGATCTCGTACTCGAGGCGCGGCTTGCCCCGCTTCTGGACCTCTTCGCCCTCGGGCTTGACCTGGAGGAACGACTCCACGTCCTTGCGGGGCAACGGCGAGGGCTTGGCCCCCGACCCGACGAAGCCGGTGATGCCGGGGGTGTTGCGGATGACGTACCAGGAGTCGTCGGTGAGGTCGCAGCGCACGAGCAGGTAGCCGGGGAAGACCTTCTTCTGGACGACGACCTTCTTGCCGTTCTTGAACTCCATGACGTCTTCCATGGGGATCACGACCTCGTAGATCGAGTGCTCCATGTTCATCGAGGACGTCCGGGCCTCGAGGTTCTGCTTGACCTTCTTCTCGTAGCCCGACTGGGTGTGCACGACGTACCAGCGGCCCGGGCGGTCGTAGGGGCTCTCGATCGGCGGGGCGAGCTCGGCCTCGTCGAGCAGGTCGTCGGCGTCGATCACGCCCTCGTCGCTCGCGCCCTCGAAGGTGACGGGCTCGTCGGTGAGCACGGCGGCCTCGGGCGCGTCGGTGGGCTCGTCGGCCGCGGGTTCGGGGGTGGGGTCGGAGAAGTCAGTCATGGCGATCTATTCGACGTTGAGGAGCTTGAGCACCCACTCGGAGAAGGCGATGTCGAGCAGGGCGATCAGGGTGGTGAGGATCACCACGGTCACGAGCACGATGATCGAGTAGTTGATGACCTCGGACCGGGTCGGCCACGCGACCTTCCGCAGCTCGGTGCGCACCTCGCGGACGAACTGCATCGGCGTGGTGCGCTGTTCCTTGGCCTTGGCCTTGGGCTGGGGCGCGGGGCGCTTGCGTTGCTTCGCGATCGGCTCGCCGTCGGGGCCGACCTGGCCCTGACGCTGGAGCATCCTCTTTTGTTCTCGGTTCATGGCCATGGGGCCAACCTCGTGTCGCGAACGGTCAGACGTGGGGAGCAGGGCAGGAGGGACTCGAACCCCCAACCGCTGGTTTTGGAGACCAGTGCTCTACCAATTGAGCTACTGCCCTTGGGGGGTCCTGCGAACGAGCAAGCCTACCAGAGCCCCCGCCGGACCCCTATTCGGCCCACCGGTGGTGCGAGCCGGAGCGCTCGGACTCAGGCGGCCCGTCCCACGGCGCGGCGCGATCGGGCCAGCACGATGGCGCCGGCGACGCCCGCCACGCTCGCGACGCCGGCGGCCAAGCCCCCGAGGTACGCGGCCCGGTGGTGGCGGACGTGGTCGAGCACCCGGGCCTCGCGCTCGGCCTCGTCGAGGGCGAGCAGCACCTCGTCGACCAGGCCGGCGGGCGGTACGAGCACGTCCTGGCCGAGGCCCTCGAAGGCTCGCGCCAGCTTGCGCTGCTGGGCGGCCTCGGCCTGGCAGCGCAGGCACTGGTCCACGTGGCGTCGCACCGAAGGTGCCAGCATCGCCGTGCGACCGCCCGCCGCCGCCAGCTCGTCGGCGACCACGTCACAGGTGGGGGAGTCGAACCGTGTCACACCGCCTCCTCGTGCTCGCCCTCACCGGGGAGCGGGTAGAGCACCTCGCGCAGCTTGCGCCGCGCCCGGTGCAGACGCACCTTGGCCGCCGACTCCGAGATGCCCAGCTCGTCGGCGATCGCCTCGTGGGGCAGGTCGTAGACGTCGCGGAGCACCACGACCGCCCGCAGCTTCGGGGGCAGCCCGTCGAGCGCGGCCACCAGCTCCCGCCGCAGCTCGTCGTTGTCCGCCCGCTCCACCGGGTCGACGTCGGCGCGCAGGTCGACCTGGGGCGTCTCGTCGGTGATGTCGTCGTGGCGGTGCCGCGCCCGCCGCTCGAGCTGGTCGGCGGCGCAGTTGGCGGTGATCCGGTAGAGCCAGGTGGTGAACGCCGCATCCCCCCGGAACCGCCGGATCGACCGGTAGGCCCGCAGGTACGCCTCCTGCACCACGTCGGCGGCATCGTCGTCGTTCCCGCACAGCCGCCGCGCCAACGTCCACGTCCCCGCCATGGTGCTGCGCACGAGCTCCTCGAACGCCTCCCGGTCCCCCCGCCGCGCCGCGTCCACCAAGGTGCCCATCAGGGGTTCCGACGCCTCCACAGAGGAAAAGGTTACGCGCGGACGGTGAGCGGCGACGTCGTGCGCGCTCAGCGGGCCGTGCCCCGCGAAGGGGGCGCCAGGCCCCGGGACGAGCGGGAGCGTCACGAGCGCTGCCGACGAGACGCGCGCAGGGTGCCGAGCG
>CAZYPY010000278.1:0-3116 GCA_964649545.1 uncultured Microthrixaceae bacterium
CCGGCCAGCACGGTGATCCGCGGGCCCACCACCTCGGTGGTCCACCCCTGGATCAGGTTGCCGAGCGGCACGGTCCCGGTCAGCCCCATCAGGTAGAGGGCGATCACCTTGCCCCGCATGTGCTCGTCGACCAGCAGCTGCAGGGTGGTGTTGAGGGTCGAGGCCACGGCGAGGTAGCCGGCGCCGGCGACGAGGAGCGCGACGATCCCCCACCAGTAGCCCGGCGAGAGGGCGAACCCGGCCAGCGCCGCGCCGTAGACCACGAGTGCGCCCGACATGAGCCGGCTGCGAAGGAGGCCGCTCCCCCACCCGGCGACCACCGGCGTCCCGAGGATGGCGCCGAGGCCCAGCGCGGCGCCGAGCAACCCGTACAGGCCACGGCCGACCTCGTAGACGTCGTCGGCGAACACCACGAGGAGGGTGAACACCGGGCTGCCGAACAGACCCAGGGCGATCACCACGAGGATGCAGGTGACGATCCCCGGCTTGGTCCGGGTGTAGCGGATCGTCTCGCGGAACTCCGCCAGGACCCGCGGCTTCCCCGACGCCTTGGTGGTGATCACAGGCACGGTGACGAGCAGCAGCGCCCCGATGACCGCAAGGAACGACAGGGCGTTGATCAGGAAGGCCCAGGTGACCCCGAGGCCGGCCAGCACGAGGCCCCCGAGCGCCGGCCCGAAGGCGCGGGAGGCGTTGAACTGCGCGGAGTTGAGGGTCACCGCGTTGAGCAGGTGCTCACGCGGCACGAGCTCGGTCACGAAGGCCTGCCAGCTCGGGATGTTGAGGCCGGTCACCACTCCGGAGAGGGCGACGATGCCGACGATCACCGCCGCGCTGCGCACCCCCGCCGCCCAGACCACGGCCTCGGCGAGGGCGAGCACGGCCATGGCCGCCTGGGTGACCAGCAGCACGGTGCGCCGTGGGAACCGGTCGGCGATCACGCCACCCGCCGGCCCCATCAGCCACGCCGGGAACAACTGGGCGAAGGCCGCGACGCCGAGCCAACCGGCGGAGCCCGTCAGCTTGAACACCACGAAGGGCACGGTGACGTTCTGCACCCAGCTACCGGTGTTCGACAGCAGCGCCCCGGACCAGAAGAGGGTGAAGTTGCGGTACCGGAACGCGGTGGCGGCGTCGCGCAGGCCGGGCTTGCGGGACTCGCCTGGCGGCGCCGGGAGATCGGCGGGCTCCTCGATCTCGGCGTCGCCCGCCAGGGCCACCGCCAGCAGCTCGGGCCCGTCCTCGACGGGAAGTTCCGCGACGGCCCGCTCGCCGGCGGCGAGCGCGTCGTCGGGACCGCCGGCCGCGCCGTCCGGCGCCGCGTCCCCCCTCGCGGTCTCGCTCACCGGCCCTGTCTACCGGCCGCCGCCGCCCGCGCCACCACGCTGGGCGTCGTACGCTCCGCCCATGGCGCACGAGCTGGTCATCACCGGGGGAACGGTCGTCGACGGCACGGGGGCCCCGGCCCGCCGGGCCGACGTGGCCGTCGACGGCGATCGCATCACCGCGGTCGGCGACGTCGACGCCGGCGGTGCCGGGCGGGTCATCGACGCGGAAGGACGCCTCGTCACCCCTGGCTTCGTCGACCTGCACTCCCACCTCGACGCCCAGGTGGGCTGGGACCCGCTCATGTCCTCGTCGTGCTGGCACGGCGTGACCTCGGTGGTCATGGGCAACTGCGGCATGACCTTCGCCCCCGTGCGCCCCGGCCAGGCCGAGACCCTCGCCACCATGATGGAGTCGGTCGAGGACATCCCGGCCGCCTGCATCCTCGACGGCCTGAACTGGGAGTGGGAGAGCTACGGCGAGTACCTCGACGCCGTGGGGTCGCTGCCCCTCGGCATCAACGCCGGCGGCTACGTGGGCGACGTCGCCATCCGCACCTACGTCTGCGGCGAGGCCGCCTGCGAGCCCGACTTCGCCGCCAGCGACGAGCAGCTGACCACCATGGCCGCCATCGTCCGTGACGCCATCGCCGCCGGGGCCCTCGGCTACTCGGTCTCCCGCAGCCTGTTCCACCGGGTCCCCGACGGCCGCAACGTGCCCGGCACCTGGAGCGCCCCCGAGGAGTTCTTCGCCATCGCCGGCCCCCTCGGCGAGCTCGGTCGGGGCGTGCTCGAGTCCGCGCCCCGCTACAACGAGGAGAACGGCCACGGCTCCCGGGTGGAGGAGGAGCTGGCGTGGATGGCCGAGCTGAGCCGCCGCACCGGCCGGCCCTTCAGCTTCAACCTCCAGCAGATCGCCTCCCTCGGCGACCACTACCGCCAGGTCATCGCCCTCAGCGAGGAGGCCAACCGCAACGGCGCCCGCCTGCGCCCCCAGATCACGCCTCGCAGCGTCGGTGTGCTCTTCAGCTTCGCGGCCAACACCCTCGTCGACGACCTCCCGTCGTTCGCCCCGCTGAGGGACCTCGACCTCGGCGGCCGCCTCGCCGCCATCCGCGACCCGGACGTGCGGGCCCGGCTCGCCGAGGAGGGCGCCGGCAAGGCGGTCGACCCGTTCGAGCGCATGTACCTCGTCCGCCCCGACGACGTCCGCTACGCCTACACCGAGGCGGACTCGATCGCCGCCATCGCCCGGGCGGCCGGGGTCACGCCGGTCGAGGCGTACCTCGACGCCATGGACGCCTCCGACGGCCGGGCCATCGTGAACTGGCCGGTGATGAACCAGGACGAGTCGGCCATCGAGGAGCAGCTCACCTCGACGACCACGATCCTCGGCCTGGCCGACGCCGGCGCCCACGCCACCCAGATCATGGACGCCAGCCAGCCCACCTACCTGCTGTCCCACTGGGCCCGCGACCGTCAGGTCCTCTCGGTCGAGGAGGCGGTGCGGCGACTCACCTCCGACACCGCCGACTTCATCGGCTACCGCGACCGGGGTCGGGTCGCCGAGGGCGCGTTCGCCGACCTCAACGTGATCGACCTCGACGCCCTCGGCCTCGGCCTGCCCGAGATCGCCCACGACTTCCCCGGCGGCGTGCCCCGCTTCGTCCAGCGGGCCCACGGCATCGAGCACACCATCGTGAACGGCCGGCCCTTCCTCGAGGCCGGTGAGCACACCGGCGCCCTCGCCGGCCGCCTCCTCCGCAGCACCGACTGACCTGGCCGGCTCGG
>CAZYPY010000279.1:0-3094 GCA_964649545.1 uncultured Microthrixaceae bacterium
TGTAGGACGCCGCGGTAGCTGAGTACGCGGAGGTGGGGTTGCGTCAGCGAGCGTGAGCATGCCAAGGCGGGGCGTGGCGTTGGTGGTGGCGGAGGGGGGTGCGTCAGGGTGAGGAGGTCTTGCACGCGCAAGGACCCCCTCGCTCTTCTTGGACGACGATCGAGGGGGCCCTTCCTGAGTGATGCCGGAGGCATCGGTGCTCATGGTAAGTGGCGACCTCGAGCGGGTCGAGAGTGAGTTGGCGGCGGGCCGTGTGGCGTGCCCGGGGTGCGGGGACCGGCTGGCCAGGTGGGGTTGGGCGAGAGTGCGGAGCGTGCGGGTGGCCGGCGGTGAGGTCCGTGTGCAGCCGCGGCGGGCGCGGTGTGTGGGGTGCGGGGCGACGCACGTGTTGTTGCCGGACGGGTTGTTGTGGCGTCGCCGCGACGGGGTCGAGGTGATCGGCGCGGCGCTAGTCGCGCATGCGGGAGGGGTCGGTCACCGAACGATCGCGGGGCGTCTGGGGGTGCCGGCGGCGACGGTGCGGGGCTGGTTGCGTCGGTTCCGGGCCTGCGCCGTGGTGATCGCCGCGTTCTTCACGAGGTGGGCGCTGGTGTTGGCGCCGGGCTCGGACCCGCCGGCGGCGACCGGGAGCGCGGTCGCTGACGCGGTTGAGGCCGTCGGGGTGGCGACGCGGGCAGCGGTGGTGCGGTTCGGTCCGGGGCCGGTGTGGGTGGTGGCCAGCCGGTTGTGCGGCGGCGGGTTGTTGGCCAACACGAGTTGCCTCTGGTTGGCGCCGCGCTGAGCGGCCAGCCTCGGCGGCTTGTTGTTCCCGAGGCCGAGGAGGCACAGATGCAGGACCGTCATCGAGACATCGCGTTGTTCAGGTATTCATTGATCCGCGAAGCGGCGGACCCGGCGTTGAGCGCCGCGGAACGGGGCCGCCTGGTCCGTTATCTCGCCGCCCGCGACCACGCCGGTCCGAACGGTGAGCGGGTGCGGGTGGGCCGCTCGACGTTGGACCGCTGGATCCGGGCGTGGCGTGCCGGCGGGTTCGACGCCCTGGTCCCCGAAGCGAGGGCGGCGGAGCCGGTCACCCCGACCGAGGTGCTGGACCTGGCGGTGGCGTTGAAGTTGGAGCGGCCGGGGCGAACCGCCGCTCAGGTGTGCCGGGTCATCGCCGCGGAACGGGGCTGGGCGCCGTCACCACGGACGATCCAACGGCACTTTGCCCGCGAGGGCCTGAACCGGCGCCCCGACGGTTCGGTCCCGGAGGCGTTCGGCCGGTTCGAGGCCGAGGTGACCAACGCGTTGTGGACCGGCGACGCCCTCCACGGCCCGATCATCGCCAGCCGCAAGACCTACCTGTTGGCGTTCATCGATGACCACTCCCGGCTGCTGGTCGGCTATCGGTGGTGCCACACCGAAGACACCGTGCGCCTCGAAGCGGCCCTGCGGGCCGGGCTCGCCGCGCGGGGGATCCCCGCCGGGATCTACGTCGACAACGGCTCCGCGTTCGCGTCCAAGCCGCTGCTGAGGGCGTGCGCGAGCCTCGGGATCCGCCTGACCCACTCGACCCCGCGCCGCCCGGAGGGCCGCGGGAAGATCGAACGGTTCTTCCGCACCGTCCGCGACCAGTTCCTCGTCGAACTCGAGCCCGCCGCGATCGCCGATCTGGCCGAGCTGAACCGGCTCTTCGCGGCGTGGGTCGAGACCATCTATCACCGCCGACCGCACTCCGAGACCGGCGAGGCGCCCCTTGACCGCTTCGACACCAGTGTCGTCCGCTACCCGGCGCCGGCGGAGCTGCGCGAAGCGTTCTTGTGGTCCGAGACCCGCACCGTCACCAAGGTCGCGACCGTGTCGCTTCACGGGAACCACTACCAGGTCGACGCCGCCCTGGTCGGGCGCCGCGTCGAGCTGGTGTTCGACCCGTTCGACCTCACCCAGATAGAGGTCCGCCTCGACGACCGGGCCATGGGCACCGCGGTCCCCCAGCGCATCGGCCGCCACGCCCACCCCGCAGCCCGTCCCGACCCCACCACCGCGCCGCCGCCGGCGACCGGGATCGACTACCTGCGCCTCGTCGAAGCCCAACGCGACGCCGATGTCGCCGCCGCCGGCGGGATCGAGTTCCACCAGCTCGCCCTCCCCGACGACCAAGCCGTCACCGGCGAGGAGCCCCAGCGGTGAGCATCGACCGTCTCCGCGCCCACTGGGGCTTCGAGCGCATGCCGTTCGCCAAGAACCTGGCCCCCTCCATGCTCGCCGCCACCGGCGCCCACAACGAAGCCGTCGCCCGCATCGGCTGGTGTGTCACCGAAGACGCCCTCGGAGTCGTCACCGGCGAGGTCGGCGCCGGCAAGACCGTCGCCGCCCGAGCCGCGCTCGCCGGCCTCGACGCGTCGCGCCACACCGTCATCTACCTCGGGAACCCCGCCGTCGGGGCCCGCGGGCTCTACGCCGCCATCATCGCCGCGCTCGGCGGTGTCCCCCGGTTCCACAAAGCCGCCCTCATCCCCCAAGCCCAAGGCTTGCTCGCCGCCGAGCGCGACGAACGAGGCAAGAAGCCGATCGTGGTCGTCGACGAAGCCCACCTCCTCGACGCCGACCAGCTCGAAGAGCTCCGCCTGCTCCTCAACGCCGACATGGACAGCCGCTCGCCGTTCGCGTGCCTCCTCATCGGCCAACCCACCCTGCGCAGGCGCATCAAGCTCGGCACCTTCGCCGCCCTCGACCAGCGCATCGCTCTGCGCTACGCCATGCCCGGCATGACCCCCGAAGAGACCGGCACCTACATCGCCCACCACCTCAGCCTCGCCGGCCGCACCGACACCCTCTTCTCCGACGACGCCGTCGCCCTCATCCACCAAGTCGCCCGAGGGCTACCCCGCGCCGTGAACAACCTCGCCATCCAGGCCCTCGTCGCCGCCTACGCCACCAGCCGCAGCATCGTCGACGAAGCCTCCACACGCGCCGCCGTCACCGAAGTCACCGCCGAATGACGACAACCCGACCACCCACTGGCGTCACCACGAGCACGATCACGGCAACACGAACAGACCCTCGTCCTCACACAACGTGTCGGCGCCGTCCTCATCCAGCGTGGCGGGCCACA
>CAZYPY010000280.1:0-3071 GCA_964649545.1 uncultured Microthrixaceae bacterium
CGGCTGGCGCCGCCGCCCGCTCCCGATTCCCAGGGTCCTTTGAGAGGATCCTGAGGTTGTCGGGCCAGAGTGGTCACGTCTGCAACCGACCGCCTACACCGTGATCGAGCCCGCCATGCGCCCCACCGTCCCCACCCGGCCCGTCGTCGTCGGGATCGTCATCGTCGCCGCCCTCGTGGTGCTCGCCGCCTGTGGCTCCGGGGGCGGCAGCGAGGCAGGCGCGCCCGCCAGCACGGCGTCGGCGCCGACCTCCGACCCCGTCGACCCGCCCACGACGACCACCGCCGGAGCGCGGGCGGCTGGGGTGGCCCGGGACACGGCGGTGACCGAGCAGGGCGTCGCCTACGCCGAAAGGTCGCCGAGCCAGACGCTCGACCTCTACCTCCCGGTCAGCGACGGGAGCGCGCCCGTGCCCGTCGTGGTGCTGATCCACGGTGGCGCGTTCCGCATGGGGGACTCCTCGATGGAGACGGCCTACGCGCAGGAGCTCGTCGACCGGGGCACCGCGGCCGCGTCGATCAACTACCGCCTCTCGGGCGAGGCCACCTTCCCGGCGGGCGCCCAAGACGTCAAGGCCGCCGTCCGCTGGCTGCGGGCCAACGCCGCCACCTACGGGCTCGACCCCGACCACATCGGTGCCTGGGGGCAGTCTGCCGGCGGGTGGATGGCCAACATGCTCGGGGCGACGGGTGACCAGGCCACTGTCTTCGACGACGGGGACCTCGGGAACGAGGACCAGTCGAGCGAGGTCCAGGCCGTCGCCTCCTGGTTCGGGCCAACCGACTTCACCACCATGGACGAGCAGGCAGCGGACTCGCAATGCGCCGGCCAGTCCCAGGTGCACGGCACGGCCGACTCGCCCGAGTCGGCATGGCTGGGAGCGCCTGTCGCCACCTCGGCCCTGGCCGAGCAGACCGACATCAGCGCCTACCTGGACGACGCCTCGACCCTGCCGGCGTGGTACCTCGCCCATGGCGACGCGGACTGCAACGTCCCGGGCGGGCAGTCCACCGAGCTGGCCGACGCGCTCGAGGCCGCTGGTGCCGACGTCACCTACGTGGTGCTGCCCGGCGCCGACCACATGGACCCCGCCTTCGACAGCGAGCAGCTCCAGCCGACGCTGGACTTCCTCGTCGAGTCCCTGGGCGGCTGACCAAACAATCCGGCCCCGGTGCCGGCGCTCACCCGCACGCCGTCGGGGCGACCGATGCCCCCTGCGAGTAGGTCGCCCGGGCCCCCTCGGGGCCCGAGTCGTTCCACCGCTGAAGTCCAATGCTGTCGGTCCCGTCGATGCCGGCGGCCCCACGTTGGGCGTTCTCGTCCCGTGGCCACCGGGTAACGGATGACCATGTCCGTCGCTGCGTTGCGTTGCCGCCTCCTCGGGTGCCGGTGGGAGAACCGCCGCGGCTACGACTGGTGCCCCCGCTGCGACTCGGTGTCCTGGCACCTCGCCCACGGGCCCCGGCAGCGCCGGCGCCTGCACGCCCCGTTCCTGGCCGTCGTCACCCTGCCTCTCGCCCTGCTGAGCTGGGCCGGCGCCCATGAGGGCTCCGACCTCTTCGTCGACGACGCGGTCTGAGGCGCCGGGCCACGCCAGACTGGTGTGGTGCGGATCGGGGTCGCGCACCATCTGGGCTGGGCCATCGCGGTCACCGCCGACGAGGACCACCGGGTCGTCGACCGCCGGCGCATCGAGCTCGTCGACGCCGGCCTGCCCAACACGCCGCACGGGTGGGGAGCTGAGACGCCGGGAGCCTCAGCAGCGGCCGCTGGTGGACAGCGCTCCCTGGGTGTCGAGGTGGCTGCGGAGCGTGCTGACGGGCACCACGAGTCCGTAGTCGGTGGCGATCTCGATGGCGTAGACGACGCCGACGACGAGGCCGTTTCGGTCGATGAGCGGGCCGCCGGAGTTCCCCGGCTGCACGCTGACGTCGACCCGCATGATCTTGCCCTCCATGCCGAGTCGCGGGTCCTCGACGTAGTCGATCACCTCGCCCTCGGTGACCGCCTGGGGCCCACCGAGGGCGTAGCCGACGGCCTGGACCTCCTCGCCCGGGTCCGGGTCGTCGGCCGCCATCTCGATGGCCTCCCCGACGCCGCTGTCGATGCGGACGATCGAGAGGTCTGCGGTGGTCCCGACGTCCACGATCTCGGGGGAGAGGCGCCGGCCGTCCCACGTCTCGAGCTCCAGCTCGCCGAACCCCTCGACGACGTGGCGGTTCGTCACGAGGGTGTGCTCGTCGAGCAGGAAGCCGGTGCCGACCCCGAGGCCGCCGGCGCAGGGGATGTTGCGGATGCGCACGGTGACGTTCCGCCCGGCGCGGGCCGCCTGTCGTTGGGTGAGCGGGGGCGGGTGGGCGAAGGGCTCGTCGGGCGGCGGCAGCGGCGGGGGCAGGTCGGCGCACGCGGTCGTCATGGCGGCGAGCCCCAGCGTCAGTGCGAGCGACCCGGCGAGGACACGGTGTGCGACCACCGTCCTGACACGGGGCCGACCCGGGCGGGCGCCGGTTTCGAGCCGCTCGAGGCCCGTGGCTCGACGGGGTCGACGGGTCACGGTGCCAGGCGGTAGCCGAGGTCGGCGAGCGCGTCGCGCAACAGGCGGTTCTCGTCCTGGAGGGAGGCGTTGTCGGCGGCGAGGCCCTCGATCTGGTCCTCGAGCTCGGCGATGTCCTCGGTGAGGGTCCGGTTGCGCTGGCGGGTCTGGCCCACCTGGGCGATGGCCTCGTCTCGCTCGTCGGCGTGCTCGCCCGCCCGTTCCTCCCAGACCTCGGCCCGCTCCTGCCAGGCCTCCTGGGCCTCGTAGGACCGCGACGACGAGGCCCAGCTCAGCCCCATGGCGACCACCGCCACGACCGCGACGAGGGCGAAGCCGGTGGCGACCCAGCCGCTCGTGACGAGGCCCGGGACCCGGCCGAGGGCGGTGAGCGCCCGCCGGGCGGCCGACGGGCCCGACGGCTCGTCTTCGGTCTCGGCGCCCGTGGGGCCGGCGGGGCGTGGGGCGCCTCCCGCCACGGCATCGGTCGGGGGCGTGGCCGCGGCGGGGCGCGCCGCTCGCCGGCCGAGGACGGCAT
>CAZYPY010000281.1:0-3054 GCA_964649545.1 uncultured Microthrixaceae bacterium
ACGACGAAGGCCTGCATCATCTTGGTGTTGAAGGCCAGGCCGATCAGGGCCATGGACAGCACCAGCCAGCGGGTGCGACCGTCCTTCAGCGCTGCCCACAGCGCCCAGGCCGCGCCGAGGCAGAGCAGGGTCAGCAGCGCGTCGGGGTTGTTGTAGCGGAACATCACCACCGCCACGGGAGTGACGGCCAAGGCGAGGGCGGCCAGGTGGGCGGCCACGTCGCCCATCCACTCCCGGACGAGCCGGTGCAGGATCAGCACCGAGCCCACGCCGGCGGCGGCCTGGGGGAGCAGCATCGACCAGGTGCTGAAGCCGAAGAGGCGGGCCGACAGGGCCATGAGCCAGAGGGCGGCGGGGGGCTTGTCGACGGTGATGAAGCTGCCGGCGTCGATCGAGCCGTAGAAGAAGGCCTTCCAGCTCTCGCTCATCGACTTCACCGCGGCGGTGTAGTAGCTGTTCGCCACCCCGGCCTCGGCCAGGCCCCAGGTGTAGAGGCCGGCGGCGAGGGCGGCGATGGCGAGGGTGATCCAGCCCGACCGGGTCGGGACGTGGAAGCGATCGCGCCACGGCGAGCCCTCGGCGGTGGGGGGCACGGGGTCCGAGGGTGGCGGCGCGTCGAGGTGGTCGCCGCGGCGGGCGCCGCCGGAGTGGCCGGACGGGGCCCCGCCGGTGTCGTCGAGGTCCTCCGGTGCGAGGACGGGGGGTGCGTCGGTCAGGGTCATCGGTGGGTGTCCTCGGGGCTCGGTCGGGTCGGGGGTCGCAGGTCCGGTTGGCGGGGCGGGTGGATCGGTCGGCGCAGGGCTCGTGACCCACCCGGATCGGGGGTCGGTCGGTCCTGTCGAGCGGGGGGCTGCGGACGGGGACCGGTGTCGGGGGGTCACGAGGGCGGCGGGCTCAGCTGCCGGCGGTGGAGGTCTGGGCCGTGTCCGACGGCGTGGCCGCGGTGGCGGTCGCGGTGCTCGAGCTCGTGTCCGACGAGCTGGTGTCCGACGAGCTGGTGTCGCTGAAGCCGTTGCCGCCGGTCGACGAGGTGGCGCTGCTCGACGAGCTCGTGTCGGTCGAGCTGGTGTCCGCCGCTGCCGAGCTGTCGCTGCCGTCGGAGCTCGCGCTGGTGTCCGACACGCTCACGGTCGAGGCGTCGGTGCTCGAGGCCGTGGCGGCGCTGTCGGCGCTCTCGACCGCGGTGGCGCCGTAGGCCATCCCGCCGACCATGACGACGGCGGCGCCGGCGCTCACCACGGTGGCGACGCGGCGGGCCCGCTTGGCGGGGTGCCGGCGCTTGCGCCGGGTGGGCGGGGTGGAGCGGCCCGTGGCCGCAGCGGCGGGGGCAGCGGCCGGGCGGGCGCCGGCGGGACGGGCGCTGCGGGCCGGGGGGAGGTCGGCGGCCGCCCAGAGGTCCTCGGCGGCGGCGTCGTTGCGGGGGGTGGAGCCGTTGGCGTTGGAGGCGGGGTGCTGTTCCATGACGCCATGGTCGAGCCGCACCCTTGGAGCTTCCTCAGGACCCCCTGGGACCTCCCGGGGACTTGCCCGGTGGGGGTTTCTGCGCTGCGCCGACCTGTTCTCGGCGCATCGCGCCGGCTGCGGTGCGGTTGGTTGCGCCGGGTTGAAGTGGCGCAGCGGGGTGGGCGGCGGGCACGGCGCGAGACTGCGGTGGTGCGACGGCTCGGGCTGCTCGGGGGGATGTCGTGGGAGTCGTCGGTCGAGTACGAGCGGTTGATCAACCAGGCGGTGCGGGCGGCCCGGGGCGGGGTGGCCTCGGCCGACCTGCTGGTGCGGTCGTTCGACTTCGCCGAGGTCGAGGCTCTCCAGGCCGCCGGCCGTTGGGACGCTGCCGGCGTGCTGCTCGCCAACGCCGCCCGGGTGCTCGTGGCCGGCGGCGCCGAGGCGATCGTGATCTGCACGAACACGATGCACCGGGTCTTCGGCGCCGTCGCCGCCGCGGTGACGCCGGTGCCCGTGCTGCACATCGCCGACGCCACCGCCGCGGCGGTGCAGGCCGCCGGCGTGACCTCGGTGGGCCTGCTCGGCACCCGCTTCACCATGGAGCAGGACTTCTACGTCGGCCGCCTGCGCGACGAGCGCGGCCTCGACGTCGTCGTGCCCGGGGCGGCGGACCGTGACCTCGTGCACCGGGTGATCTACGACGAGCTCGTCCAGGGGATCATCTCGCCCGACTCCCGAGCCGCGTTCCAGGACGTCGTGGCCCGCCTGGCCGACCGAGGTGCGGAGGGCGTCATCGCCGGCTGCACGGAGATTGAGCTCTTGCTGGGCCCGGACGACGTCGCCGTCCCCTACTTCCCCACGACCCGCCTCCACGCCGAGGCCGCCGCCGCCTTCGCCCTCGGCGGTTGACCCGTCGTCGGTGCGGACACGGGCGAGATGGGTTGGCCGGGAACGCTGCTGACGTTGTTCGTCGTGTCCTTCCTCCTGCTCGTCGCCGGCGACTGGGTGCGGGACGGCGGCCGGCCGAAGCGGGTGGCCTCCCGGCGAACGACGGGGCTAGGCCAGGGCTAGTCCGGGGCTAGGCCCCGAATCCTTCACCACTGGGTGCTGCCCCTGGCCCCGCGGTCCGCGCCCGCATCGACGACGCCCGCCGGCGGCTCACCGCCGCGAAGCGCTGGTCGCAGTGGCGGCGAGCGTGGTCGCCGTCCTCGATCGATCACCGGTGGCCCTGTTCGCTGCGGTCGGCTGGATCGGCTACTCCGTCGCGTTGCCCTGGAAGGAGCGCCAGACCCTCGCCCGCTTCGACCGCATCGAGGCCGACCTCGACAGCCGCCGCTACGCCAGCTCGATGTAGCGGCGACAGGGTCGGGGTGGCTGCGCCGGTGGGGTCGACCCGGAGCGTGTGCTGGCGTTCACGGCCTGACGGGGCCCGTGGTCGTGCATCCGGTGACGCGCCGCGCGCGATCTCACCACCAGGTGCCCATCGGTTGTGCCGCAGGGTGTGTGCGGGTGGTTCGCGGTAGACCGCCAGGGGCCGACCGCCACACTGGTCCTACGGCCCTCGTGTCGGGGCGGAGGCGCTCGGGCGTCGGCGGCGACCGCTCTGACTGG
>CAZYPY010000282.1:0-3034 GCA_964649545.1 uncultured Microthrixaceae bacterium
CCATGGCACCGAAATCGGGAGCCAGTTCGGACGATCGGCCTCAGGCGGCGATGGTGACGGGGACGCCGAGGTGCTGGGGGAGGGCGGCGACGAGCGCGGTGACGTCGGCGTTGCTGAGGCGGATGCAGCCGTTGCTGACCCGCGAACCGATGAGCTCGTCCTGGTAGGTGCCGTGGATGGCGATCTGCGGCGGGCCCCCGCCGAAGGTCTCGAGCACCTCGGAGAAGCCCGACAGCCCGATGGCGGCCACGCCGTAGGGGCTCGGCTGGGCGTAGCCCTGCATCAGCGTGGTGGTGAAGAACGTGCCGGTCGGGGTGGGGGTCTCCTCGGCGCCGACCGCGACGGGGACGTCGAGGACGAGCTCGTCGCCGTCGAAGAGCTTGAGCCGGTACCAGGACAGGCTCACCTCGATGTGCAGGTCGGTGGTCGACTCCTGGAGGCCGTCGGCCTCGATCCAGCCGGTGCTGCCGTTGGGGCGGATGGGGAGCTGCACCTCGACCCAGCCGTCGCGCTCGTCCTCCACCACGAACGCCAGCGGGTCGGCCGGGGCCTGGAGACCGGGCCCCGGCTTGTCCACCGTGAGGACCGGCTGGGGGTCGTTCGGCTGGGCGAACACCTCGACCGAGGTCGCCGGGGTGGTCACCACGGTGGCGTTCCCCGCGGGCGCCGCGGTCGTCGTGGTGGGCGCCTCGGTGGTGGCGGGCGCCGCCTCCGCGTCGAGATCGGGACGGTCGGCGTGCCCGCACCCGGCGACCGAGAGGGCGAGGGCACAGGCGAGCAGCCCGGCGGTGATCGCCGGGGGCCGGCGGCCGGTCGTTCGTCGGGGGCCCCGGGGCACGAGGCGATGGTACCGAAGCGGCCTCACCCGCCGGCCGTCGCCACCGTGGCGCCGAGGGCGGCGCCGAGCTCCCACGCCGCCTCCAGCGCGGCACCGTCGGGCGTACCCGTGACCTCCTGGACGGGCTGGGCCCGCTCCCAGCGCAGGCCGGTGGTGATGGTGGCCACCGCCCGCACGGCCCCGGCGGTGTCGTCGTTGCCGTGCACGTAGAGCCCGTACGGCCGGCGCACGGTGGCGTCGAGGCAGGGGTAGTACACGGTGTCGAAGAAGTGCTTGAGCGCCCCGCTCATGTACCCGAAGTTGGCGGGCGTCCCGAGCAGGTAGCCGTCCGCATCCAGCACGTCCACCACGGTGGCGCCGAGGGCGGGCCGCACCACCAGCTCGACGTCGCCGAGGTCGGGGTGCGAGGCGCCCTCACGGGCCTTCTCCAGCAGCGACTGCATGGCCGGCGACGGCGTGTGGTGCACGAGGAGCAGGCGGGGCACGCCACCAGGGTCGCGCGCGGCACGCCATAGCCTGGGGGCGTGGCCGCCGACGACCTCATCGCCTACATCCGCGACTCGGTCATCGGCCTGGACGAGGTGGTCGACGGGCCCTTCGGGCCGCGTCCGGTGATCTACGCCGACTACACCGCGTCGGGGCGGTCGCTGTCGTTCCTCGAGGACCACCTGCGCTCGGTCGTCCTGCCGCTGTACGCCAACACCCACACCGAGTCGTCCGGCACCGGCCTGCAGACCACCCGCTTCCGGGAGGAGGCCCGCGACATCATCCGCCGCTGCGTGGGCGCCACCGACGAGCACGCGGTGCTGTTCTGCGGCAGCGGTTCCACCTACGCCATCGACCGGATGATCGGCGTGCTCGGCCTGCGCCTACCGTGCCAGCTCGAGGACCGCTACCACCTGTCCGAGCACATCCCTGCGGACGAGCGCCCGGTCGTGTTCGTGGGGCCCTTCGAGCACCACTCCAACGAGCTGCCCTGGCGGGAGAGCATCGCCGACGTGGTCACCATCGGCGAGGACGCCGACGGCCACGTGGACCTGGCCCACCTCGAGGCCGAGCTCGTCCGCCACGCCGACCGGCCCCTGAAGATCGGCTCGTTCTCGGCCGCCTCCAACGTGACCGGGATCATGACCGACACGGTGGCGGTGTCGAGCCTGCTGCACCACCACGGCGCCCTGTCGTTCTGGGACTACGCCGCGGCGGCCCCCTACGTCGACATCGCCATGGGTGCACCCGCCGACGGGCCGGCCTACCTCGACGCGGTGTTCATCTCGCCCCACAAGCTCATCGGGGGCCCGGGCACCCCCGGCCTGCTGGTCGCCCGCAAGGAGCTGTTCACCAACCGGGTGCCCGACGTGCCCGGCGGCGGCACTGTGCGCTTCGTCAACCCGAGCGAGCACGACTACCTCGACGACGTCGAGCACCGGGAGGAGGGCGGCACGCCCGCCATCGTCGACTCCATCCGCGCCGGGCTGGTCTTCCAGCTCAAGGAGGCGGTGGGCATCGACGAGATCCGGGCCCGCGAGGAGCGCTTCGTGCAGCTCGCCATCGAGTCGTGGGCGGCGAACGAGCGCATCGAGGTGCTGGGCAACCACAAGGCCGAGCGCCTCTCCATCGTCAGCTTCGTGGTGCGCCACGACGAGCAGACGTATCTGCACCACAACTTCGTGGTGGCGGTGTTGAACGACCTGTTCGGCATCCAGGCACGCGGCGGGTGCTCGTGCGCCGGCCCGTACGGCCACCGCCTCCTCGGCATCGACCTCGACCGCAGCCACGAGTTCGAGCGGGAGATCGACCGGGGTTGCGAGGGCATCAAGCCGGGCTGGACCCGAGTGAACTTCAACTACTTCATCGACGACGACACCTTCCGGTACCTGCTCGACGCCGTCCACCTCGTCGCCGACGAGGGCCACCACCTGCTGCCGTGGTACCGCTTCGAGCCCGACACCGGCCTGTGGCGCCACCGCCTCGGCCAGGGCGCTCCGCCGCTCAGCCTGCACGACGTGTCCTACGCCACCGGGGCGATGACCTTCCCCCGACACCCCCACGCCGGCGCCGAGGTCGACTTCGACGCCCTCCTCGCCGAGGGCCGTCGCCTCCTCGCCCGCGCCGCCGAGGACCGCCCCGAGCCGCTGCCGCGCCCCGAGGTCACCCCCGACTTCGAGCACCTCCGCTGGTTCCCCTTCCCCGACGACG
>CAZYPY010000283.1:0-3018 GCA_964649545.1 uncultured Microthrixaceae bacterium
CCCGAGGAAGCCGACGCGCACGGTCACAGGGGCGACGGTACCGGGCGGGAATGCCGCGACCCGGGTCGGGGTTGTCGGGCCTGTAATCGTGTAATCCCGTGATCGGGCTTACCCTGGACCCCCCCGAAGCAGCGACCCCCGAGGGAGCACACCGTGAACGACCTCTCCACCCTCACCCTGCCCGTCCTGCCGCTCACCACGGGCGTCGTGTTCCCGCAAATGGTGGTCACCATCGCCGTGGAGTCCGACGAGGCCCGCGCCGCAGTCGAGGCCGCCAGCGACGGCCGCCTCCTCCTCGTGCCCCGCCTCGACGGCCGTTACGGCCGCGTCGGCACGGTGGCCGAGGTCGAGAGCCGGCTCACCCTGCCCAACGGCCAGGCCGCGCTGGTCGTTCGGGGCGAGTCCCGCGCCCACGTCGGTGGCGGGGTCGTCGGCACCGGTGAGGCCCTCTGGGTCGAGGCCGAGGTCGTCGCCGCGGAGGCGCCGTCCGAGCGCGCCGTCGAGCTGGCCCGGGAGTACCGGGCCGCCGCCCGCGCCCTGCTCGAGCAGCTGGGCGGCGGCCGCCGCATCGGCTCGGTCCTCGGCGACGTCGAGGACCCTGGCGCGCTGGCCGACACCGCCGGCTGGATCCCCGACCTGGCCCTCGACCGCAAGGTCGAGCTCCTGGAGACGGTCGACCCTGAGGCCCGCATCGCACTGGCCCTGGGCTGGGCCAAGGAGGCCCTGGCCGAGCTGGAGCTGGCCGAGCGCATCCGCACCGACGTCACCGAGGGCATGGAGAAGACCCAGCGGGAGTTCCTGCTGCGCCAGCAGCTCGCCGCCATCCGCAAGGAGCTGGGCGAGGACGGCGACGACGATCCCGTGGCCGACTACCGCGAGCGCTTCGACGGCCGGGACCTGCCCGCCGACGTGGCCGCCGCGGTCGACCGCGAGCTGGCCAAGCTCGAGCGCACCAGCGCCCAGAGCGCCGAGTACGGCTGGATCCGCGCCTGGCTCGACACGCTGGCCGAGCTGCCCTGGGGCGAGCGCTCCGACGACCACCTCGACCTGGCTGCGGCCCGGGCCGTGCTCGACGCCGACCACACCGGCCTCGACGACGTGAAGCAGCGCATCGTCGAGTTCCTCGCCGTGCGCAAGCTGCGGGCCGAGCGCGGCACCGCCGAGGCCGAGGGCGGCCGCCGGGCCGGCGCCATCATCGCCCTCGTGGGCCCGCCCGGCGTGGGCAAGACCTCGCTCGGCGAGTCCATCGCCCGCGCCCTCGGCCGTTCCTTCGTGCGGGTCGCCCTCGGCGGTGTGCGCGACGAGGCCGAGATCCGCGGCCACCGGCGCACGTACGTGGGCGCCCAGCCGGGCCGCATCGTGCGAGCCCTCGAGGAGGCCGGGACCATGAACCCGGTGTTCCTGCTGGACGAGATCGACAAGGTCGGCTCGGACTGGCGGGGCGATCCCTCCTCGGCCCTGCTCGAGGTGCTCGACCCGGCCCAGAACCATTCGTTCCGGGATCACTACCTCGAGGTCGACCTCGACCTGTCCGACGTGCTCTTCATCGCCACCGCCAACGTGCTCGACACCATCCCCGGGCCCCTGCTGGACCGGGTCGAGGTCGTGCGCCTCGACGGCTACACCGAGGACGAGAAGGTCGCCATCGCCCGGGACCACCTCGTGGCCCGCCAGCTCGAGCGCAACGGCCTGCACCCCGACGAGGTGGTGTTCGACGAGGACGCCCTGCGCACCGTCGTCGGCGACTACACCATGGAGCCCGGCGTCCGGGACCTCGAGCGCCAGCTCGGCAAGGTCCTGCGCAAGGCCGCCACCCGCATCGCCGCCGGCGAGGCCGACGCCGCGGACGAGGCGGGAGCGCCCGATGGTGCCGAGCGCGCCGCGGTGGTGATCGGCGTGGACGACCTGCGCCCCGCGCTGGGCCGGCCCCGCTTCCCCCGCGACGACCACGACCGCGACCACGGCCCCGGCGTGGCCACCGGCCTGGCCGTCACCGGCGCCGGCGGCGACGTGCTGTCGGTCGAGGCCACCGCCCTCGACGGCGAGACCGGACTCAAGGTGACCGGCCAGCTCGGCGACGTCATGTCCGAGTCCGCCGACATCGCCTTCACCTACGTGCGGGCCAACCGGGCCGAGCTCGGCATCGCCGAGGGCGCCGACCAGCGCCGCTTCCACCTGCACGTCCCGGCCGGTGCCGTCCCCAAGGACGGCCCCTCCGCCGGCGTGACCATGACCACCGCGCTGGTGAGCCTGCTCACCGGTCGCCCGGTCCGCTCCGAGGTGGGCATGACCGGCGAGGTCACCCTCCAGGGCCGGGTGCTGCCCATCGGCGGGGTCAAGCAGAAGGTGCTGGCCGCCCAGCGGGCCGGGCTCACCACGGTGATCCTGCCCGCCAGGAACGGCCCCGACCTCGACGACCTCCCCGACGACGTCCGCGAGTCGATGACCCTGCACCTCGTCAGCGACGTCACCGAGGTCCTCGCCCTGGCCCTGTCGGCACCGGCCGGCGACGGCGAGGCCGACGAGGGCGACGCCGCCCCCGAGGTCCCCGCCGCCGCCTGACCGACGTCCTTCCCGGTCCCTCCGCCCCGGTGCCGGATCGCCCGCTCCCGAGCAGGCCGGTCCGGCACCGGTGGCGCGTAGGGTGAGGCGATGGCCCGGCTGCTTCGGATCGGGGGCGCCAAGCGCCCGTGGCCGGAGGTGCGCGAGGCCGTGGAGGCGGCGCTGGGCCGGGACCTTCCGGGCACCGCGTTCACCGTCGACGACGAGCGGTCGGTCACCTGGCACGACGGGCCCGCCGAGGCGACCGTCGCCGGCGTGGTCGGCGAGCTGCCCGGCTGGCGGCTCGTGGTCGCGCTCGAGGCCACCGACGCCGCCGCGGTCGCCGCCGAGGACCGTCGCCAGCCGCTGTGGTTGCGGCGGACGTTCAGCGACGAGGCCCTCGCCGTGGCGGTGATCCGCTTCCAGGCCAGCTCGGTGCGCCCGTACGACAGCGCTCGCGAGGGCGCCGAGGCGGTG
>CAZYPY010000284.1:0-3000 GCA_964649545.1 uncultured Microthrixaceae bacterium
GTCCATCTGCTTTGTGCCTCCTTCGTCGGCACCCCTTCGGGATCCGGTTCGCCGGTGCGGCTGCTCCGCTCCGCTGCGCAGCGTAGAGGTCCCTACACTGCCCGGACGCCCGACCGCCCCGCTGGGGCTCGACCACAGGGGGATCGTCATGGCCGGCTGGAACTTCGCGGATGTGTGGGAGACGGTGGCCGACACCATCCCGGACGCGCCGGCGCAGCGCCAGGGGGACCGGGTCATCACCTGGGGGGAGATGGACCGCCGGGCCGACGGGATCGCCCGCGCGATCCTCGACTCGGGCGCCGGCGAGCGCCCCACCCAGGAGCAGGACAAGGTCGCGCTCTACGTCCACAACTGCCCCGAGTACCTCGAGACCGTCTTCGCCGCCTTCAAGGCCGGCCTGGTCCCGGTCAACACCAACTACCGCTACGCCGACGCCGAGCTGACCTACCTCTGGGACAACGCCGACGCCGTCGCGGTCGTCTTCCACGGCACGTTCGCGGACCGCGTCGCCGGCATCCGCGACCAGGTGCCGGGCGTGCGCCTCTGGCTCTGGGTCGACGACGGCAGCGGCCCGTGCCCCGAGTGGGCAACGCCCTACGAGCAGGCCGCCGCCACCCCCACCGACCGCGTCGTGGCCCCGTGGGGCCGCAGCGGCGACCACATCCTCATGCTCTACACGGGCGGCACCACCGGCATGCCGAAGGGCGTGATGTGGCGCCAACGCGACCTGTTCGTGGCCATCACCGCCGCCACCGTCCCGACCTACGGCGACACGCAGGACCTCGACGCCGTGCGCGAGCTCGTCGCCCAGCCCGGCCGCCCCGTGGCCATGCCCGCCTGCCCGCTCATGCACGGCACGGGCTGGTTCATGATGCTGCAGAACCTCAGCACCGGCGGCTCGGTCGTGACCCTCGAGTCCCGCCACCTCGACATCCCCGAGCTGTTCGACACCATCGAGCGCGAGGGCGTCCAGATGGTCGTGATCGTGGGCGACGCCTTCGCCAAGCCGATGCTGCGGGCCCTCGACGCCGAGCCCGACCGCTGGGACATCTCGTCGCTGTTCCTGGTGATCTCGTCAGGCGTCATGTGGAGCGAGCCGGTCAAGCAGGGACTGCTCGGCCACCACGCCGGGATGATGCTCATCGACGCCTTCTCGTCGTCGGAGGCCCTCGGCATGGGCCAGTCGGTGTCGAGCGCCGGCGGCACGTCGGGCACTGCCAAGTTCCTGCTCGGCGACAACGCCCGGGTGATCGACGAGGACGGCAACGACGTCGAGCCCGGCTCGGGCCAGATCGGCCGCGTCGCGGTCAAGGGCTTCACCCCGCTCGGCTACTACAAGGACGAGGCCAAGTCGGCGGCGACGTTCGTGGAGATCGACGGCGAGCGCTACTCCATCCCCGGCGACTACGCCCAGGTCGACGCCGACGGCGGCCTCGTGCTGCTCGGCCGCGGCTCGGTGTGCATCAACACCGGCGGCGAGAAGGTCTTCCCCGAGGAGGTCGAGGAGGTGCTGAAGGAGCACCCGGCCATCGCCGACGCGGTCGTCGTGGGCGTGCCCGACGACAAGTTCGGCGAGGCCATCACCGCCTGGGTCGAGCCCCTGCCCGACGCCGCCGTCGACGAGGCCGAGGTCATCGCCCACGTGAAGGGCCAGCTGGCCCACTACAAGGCCCCGAAGCGGGTGCTCACCATCGACACCATCGGTCGCGCCCCCAACGGCAAGGTCGACTACAAGCGCCTCAAGCGCGAGGCCACGGAGACGCTCGGCATCGACGCCTGAGGAACCCGGGGGACGACAAACGAACTGGCTCCCGATTCGATCGTCCCAGCGATCGAATCGGGAGCCAGAAGCATCGGGGCGGCGCCATGCCGGGCCGGCCGGGCCGATTTACCGGCCCGGGAGCGGGCTGACTACCGTCCGTCCCCATGGCTGACATCGGCTTCGACAACAAGGTCGCGATCATCACGGGCGCCGGCGGCGGCCTGGGTCGCGAGCACGCCCTGCTCCTCGCGTCCCGTGGCGCCCAGATCGTCATCAACGACCTCGGCGGCACCGTCGACGGCTCGGGTGAGGGCACCGAGGGCCCCGCCCACACCACCGCCAAGGAGATCAACGACCTGGGCGGCGTGGCCGTGGCCAACACCGACAGCGTGGCGACGCCCGAGGGCGGCGAGGCCATCGTCCAGACCGCGGTCGACAACTTCGGCAAGGTCGACATCGTCATCAACAACGCCGGCATCCTGCGCGACAAGGCGTTCCACAACATGACGCCCGACCTGCTCGAGCCGGTGCTCGACGTGCACCTCAAGGGCGCCTTCTACGTGACCCGCCCGGCGTGGAAGCTCATGCGCGAGCAGAACTACGGCCGGGTGATCAACACCTCGTCGAACGCCGGCATCCTCGGCAACTTCGGCCAGACCAACTACGGCGCCGCCAAGATGGGCCTCGTGGGCTTCACCCGCGTGCTCGCGGTGGAGGGCGCCCGAAACAACATCAAGGCCAACGCCATCGCCCCCATCGCCCGCACCCGGATGACCGAGGAACTGCTCGGCCCCCTCGCCGAGAAGCTCGACCCCAGCCTGGTGTCGCCCCTCGTGGCCTTCCTGGCCCACGAGGACTGCGACGTGAGCGGCGAGATCTACTCCGCCGCCGGTGGACGCATCGCCCGCATGTTCATCGGCCTCACCCACGGCTACTACAACCCCGAGCTCACGGTTGAGGACGTGCGCGACCACTGGGACGAGATCCGCAGTGAGGAGGGCTACATCACCCCGGCCAGCCTGAGCGACGAGCTCCAGCAGGTCCTCGCCCACTTCCAGAGCTGACAGCCGCCACGGACGGACGGGCCCCCGGCGCCACGCCACGCAAACGAAGCCGTTGGAGGGAATAGCCCCCGGATTCCGGGGGCTATTCCCTCCAACGATCACCCGCGGTGCCGCCGTCCCCGTCAGGGGTGCACGTAGACGAAGCCGTAGCCCTCGTCGCGGGTGGGGACACCC
>CAZYPY010000285.1:0-2993 GCA_964649545.1 uncultured Microthrixaceae bacterium
CAGGTGGCGCGTCGGGGACGACGTCGGCCCACTCGACGAGCACCTCGTCGTCGGTCTGCGGCACGAAGTCCGCGGGGGTGTCGGCGACCCGGAGGGTGCCGGTGGCGTCGTTGCCGAAGGTCAGGCGGAAGACCCACTTCGCGTCGCCGCTCTGGATGCCGGTGACCGCGTTGCGGTAGATCCGTTCGGGTCCGATCACGAAGTGGCTGGCGCCGGGGTCCCCCTCGGCGTTGGCCCGGACGTAGGCCACCACCGCCACGGCGTCGTCGCCCGCCCGCAGCCACGACTGCAGCGAGATGCGCTGGCCCACGAGGCACAGCAGGACGAACGCGCCCACACCGGTGCCGACCGCGACTCGGGCACCTCGGCGCGCCGGGTCGCCCGCCCCCAGGCGGAGCCAGGCGTGGCGCACGACCCCGACGACCACGAGCGCGGCACCGATCGACGAGGAGGCGTAGAGGCGGTCGTTCTGGCCGAAGGCGCCGAGCGGGAGCGTGAATCCCACCCAGGCCGACAGGGCCATGATCACCAGGCCGGCGACGACCAGCGCCGGGCCGTCGTCGCGACCCCGGGCCCCGCGGAGCCAGGCCACGAGGCAGACGACCACGGCGACGGCGACCACGCCGGCGACGGCCAGGCGCAGCCCGGCCGGCGGGTCGGCGGTGGCGAACAGGCCGGTGCCGAAGTGCCCCGACCAGAACACGACCGGGTCGGGGACGCGGAGGTCGCGTGGGTAGATCGGGCGGGCGGCGACGTAGGCCGCGGCGGCGAGGGCGGCGCCGGCGACGACGACGCGGTGCACCGGCCGCACGGTGCGCACCGGCACCGCGGCCTGGAGCGGGCCGGGCACCACGAAGGGGGCGACGAGGCACAGGGGCACGAAGAGCTCGTAGGTCACCACCGAGAGGGCGAGCAGCACCGCGGCCGGCAGCCAGCGCCCGTCCGCCAGGAGCAGCACCGCGCCGAGGAGCAGGCCCAGGGCGACGAGCGTCGGCATGGTCGCCCCCCACAGGGCGATCGTGTTGTGGTTCGGCATGAGCACCCACACCGCGGCGGTGGCCAGGGCGAGGGTCGGGGCCACGAACCGCAGCAGCACCCGGTGCAGCAGGAGGGTGACGCCCAGGAAGAGCGCGGTGACCAGCGCGAACAGCACGAGGGGGTGGTCGCCGGCGATCCCGTACAGCACCGACTGGACCACCCAGGTCCCGGGGCGGCTGCGCAGGAAGGCGTCCGTCATGGCCCCGTTGGCGGCCCGGTACCCGGCGAAGCTCCAGTCGTCGAGCACGAAGTCCACCCCGCCGGCCGCGTAGACGAGGGCGCGGCCGAGGACGAGGACGGCCAGCAGCGCGGCGCTGCGCGCAGGGTGCCGGGCGACGGCCGCGGCGCTGCCGGCCAGGCGGGACCGAGTCGGCGGTCCGCTCGGGTCGGCACCGCTCGGGGTGCCGATCGCCTCGCTCGGCTCGTTCGGATCGCGCGGGTTGCGCGGGTTGCGCGAATCCTTCGGGGCGTTCCCGGCCGGGTCGCTCGCCATCGCCGGCCCGCCCTCAGAAGGGCTGCGGCGGGGTCGAGCCGTGGGTCGGTGGGCCGTCGTCGCGCCGGAACGCCAGCACCCCGGCGGCCAGCATCCCCAGCGTCGCCAGGAGGGCGACGAAGAGCCCGAACTCGCGCTGGACGTCGATGTCGAGGCCGAACGCCTCGGCGGCCTCGGCCCCGCGCACGCCGGTGCCGACCAGCAGCTTGATCGCGACGAGCGCGGCGGCGGTCCCTCCGAGCGCGAGCGGAAGGAACGGCGGGAGCTCGGGGAGCGCCGCCCGAGGGCGAACGACCGGCGCCAGCAGGAGGGCCACGAGCCCGGCGCCGAGGAGCAGCGGCACGAACGACCAGAGCAGACCGGTGTCCCAACCGTTGGCGGTGCCGAGGTCGATCGCGGGGGCCAGCGCCGAGGCGTCGCCACCCACGGTCACCCCGAACCACGGGAGCCACGTAGCGAGGAAGAAGACGACGAGCGAGACCAGGGCGACGACCTCGGGCACGCCGAGCTGCTTCTGCTCCATCGGTCTCCTCCCCGGGCGCCCGGCCGGTGCAGGGCGACGGCGCCGACAAGCTACCGGACAGGGGCCTCGCGGCCGCAGGGCCGCCGCCGGGGCGCTGGTAGGTTCGGGCCGTGCGCATCGGGGTGCTGGCATCGGGCAGTGGGACGATCCTCGAGGCCATCCTCGGCGCCGACCTGCCCGTGGTGGTGGTCGTCGTCGACCGGCCCTGCCGGGCCACCGAGGTGGCCGAGGCCCACGGCCTGACCGCCGTGCTCGTCGAGCGGGACGACTTCGGCCCCGAGTTCGACCGGGTCGCCTACACGCAGCGGGTCGTCGACGCCCTGGCCGTCCACGGCATCGACCTCGTGGTCATGGCGGGTTTCGGCACGGTGCTCGCCGAGCCCGTCCACGCCGCCTACGGCGGCCGGATCCTCAACACCCATCCCGCCCTGCTGCCCTCGTTCAAGGGCTGGCACGCCGTGCAGGCCGCGCTTGACTACGGGGTGAAGGTCACCGGCTGCACGGTGCACCTGGCCACGCTGGAGGTCGACGAAGGCCCGATCCTCGCCCAGGAGGCCGTCCCCGTGCTGCCCGGCGACACGGTCGACACCCTGCACGAGCGCATCAAGGACGTCGAGCGCCGGCTCTACCCGGCCACCATCCGGGCGGTCGTCGAGGACGCCGCCCTCCTGACCCCCACGAGGACCGCCTCATGAGCCCGACCGAACCGACCCGCCGCGCCCTGCTCTCGGTGTACGACAAGACGGGGCTGGTCGAGTTCGCCCAGGGCCTCGCCGACCTGGGATGGGAGCTGGTCTCGAGCGGGGGCACCGCCTCCGCACTGGCCGACGCCGGTCTCGAGGTGCTGGCCGTCGAGCAGGTCACGGGGTCGCCGGAGATGCTGGGCGGCCGGGTCAAGACCCTCCACCCCAAGATCCACGGCGGCATCCTCGCCGACCG
>CAZYPY010000286.1:0-2963 GCA_964649545.1 uncultured Microthrixaceae bacterium
CGTGGTGGTCCGGGGGCTGGCGGCGGCCCCGGGCGTGGCGGTGGGACGGGCGCGCGTGCTGCGCTCGGTCGAGGAGGGGCGGCGCCTGGCGGACGGCGAGATCCTCGTCGCCCCCATGACCAACCCCGACTGGGTGCCGACGATCCGGCGAGCCGCCGGCCTGGTGACCGACGGCGGGGGCATGACCTGCCACGCCGCCATCGTCAGCCGCGAGCTGCGGGTCCCGGCCGTCGTGGGCGCCCGCACGGCCACGACGGCCCTGCGTGACGGCGAGCTGATCACCCTCGACGGCGGCACGGGCGAGGTGTGGGCGGGCGACGTGCGGGCCGCGGCGGCCCCGTCCGCCACCGCATCCCCGACCGGCGTGGCCGCGGCCGCGCCGCCCGCCGCCGACGAGCCGCTCGCCACCCGCCTCTACGTGAACCTGGCCATGGCCGCCCGGGCGGAGGAGGCCGCCGCCCTGCCGGTCGACGGCGTGGGACTGCTGCGGGCGGAGTTCATGATCACCGACGCCCTGGGCGGCGTGCACCCGAAGAAGCTGCTGGCCGACGGCCGGCGCTCGACCTTCGTCGACGACATGGTCGACTCGCTGTCCCAGGTGACCCGGGACTTCGCCCCCCGGCCGGTGGTCTACCGGGCCATGGACTTCCGCACCAACGAGTTCCGGGGCCTCGAGGGTGGCGCCGAGTACGAGCCCGAGGAGAGCAACCCGATGATCGGGTACCGCGGCTGCTACCGCTACGTCCGCGAGCCCGACGTGTTCGCCATGGAGCTGGAGGTGCTGGCTCGCGTGCGGGAGGAGACCCCGAACCTGCACCTGATGCTCCCCTTTGTGCGGACGCTCTGGGAGCTGGAGGCGTGCCTCGAGCTGGTCGACGCCAGCCCGCTCGGTCGCCAACGGGGCCTGCACCGATGGGTGATGGCGGAGGTTCCTTCGGTCGTCTACCGCATCGGCGACTACGCCCGGGTGGGCATCGACGGCGTGTCCATCGGCTCGAACGACCTCACCCAGCTCGTGCTCGGGGTCGACCGCGACTCGGAGGTCTGCGCCGAGCTCTTCGACGCGGGCGACGCGGCCGTGCTCGCCGCCATCCAGGCCATCGTCTCCGAAGCCCGGGCCCACGGCATCACCAGCTCGCTGTGCGGTCAGGCACCGTCGAACGACCCCGCCTTCGCCGAGCACCTCGTGCGCTTCGGGATCACGTCCGTGTCGGTGACCCCGGACGCCGTCCCCGCCACCCGCCGGGTCCTCGCCGCCACCGAGCGCCGCCTGCTGCTCGAGGCCGCCCGCCGCTGACCCCTGGGTCAGGTCAGCGCGAGCAGGGAGGTCGTGGCGGTGTAGACCGCGACGGCGACGAGCAGGCCGGCGAACCAGCGCAGCAGCGTCTGGGCGGGCAGCCGGTCCGCCAGGCGGGTGCCGGTCACGACGCCGGCGAGGGCGGCGACCGCGAACGGGATCGTGACCTCCCAGTCCACGCTCTGGTGGCCCACGCGGGCGACGAGCGCCCACGCGCAGTTGATGGCGATGATCAGCAGCGAGGTGCCGACCGCCTGCGGCATCGGGAAGGCCAGCAGCAAGGTGAGGGCCGGGACGATGACGAACCCGCCACCGACGCCGAAGAGCCCGGTGAAGAAGCCCACGACCGTGCCCGCGAGCACGAACTTGACCACCGTCGGTGCATCGAGACGGAGGTCGAGGCCCCGCCGCACCACGGCGGTGCCACCACCACCGACCGGGGGAACCGGGTCACCCTGGCCCACCGGTGCACCGCCCTCGGCGATCGCGACGTCGGCCCCGACCTTGGTGCACGACGGGCAGCCGGTGAGCATGCGCCAGGCGGCGACGAGGATCAGGCCCGAGAAGGCCAGGAGCAGCACGTCGGGGTCGAGGCCCCGGTTGAGCGCCGAACCGGCGAACGAGCCACCGATGCCGGCGATGCCGAACAGCAGCCCGGCCCGCACCTCCACCCGGCCCGCCCGCAGGTGCTCGGTCATGCCCACGAGCGACGCCAGGCCGACGACGATGAGCGAGGTCGTGGTCGCGGCCTGAGCCGACTCGCCGGCGACGTACACCAGCACGGGGACGGCCAGGATCGAGCCGCCCCCGCCGAGCGCCCCGAGGGAGAGCCCGATCAGGAAGCCGAGCGGCGACGCCAGCAGCCCCCTCACGGGGCGGACCCGGCGCCGGCGACGTCACGGCTGACGTGCGCCGTCCAGGCCCCGTAGCCGCCCAGCAAGTCGGAAACCTCGGCGAAGCCCGCTGGCCGCAGCACGCTCGCCGCGAGGATCGACCGGTAGCCGCCGGCGCAATAGACGACCGTGGGGGCAGCCGGGTCCAGCTCGTCGAGGCGGGCCCGAAGCTGGGCCACCGGGATGTGGCGGGCGCCGTCGATCATGCCCAGCGCCACCTCACCCGGGTTCCGGACGTCGACGACGGTCACGTCGCCCAGCTCGGCCTCAAGCTCGACCGCGGTCACCCGCGTGCTCGTGTCGACCACGTCGGGTCGGGCGAGGAACGCGGCGAGGGGGTCGGCCAGCACGCCGACGACCGTGTCGAACCCGATGCGGGCCAGCCGCACCCTGGCCTCGAGCTCGCCGTCGGGGTCGGTGACCAGCACGATCGGGGTGTCGTGGTCGACCACGCTCCCCGCGTACTCGGCGAAGCGGCCGCCGGCACCGACGTTGAGCGAGCCCCGGAGGTGGCCGATCGAGAACTCGTTGGCCTCCCGGGTGTCGAGCACCACCGCGCCGTCGGCCTGGCGGGCGAGCACCTCGTCGAGGGTGAGGGGCGTGGGCGGCTCGGTCTCGTCGAGCAGCTCCCGTTGCTTGCGGTTGAGGGTGGCGTCGAACACGAAGTACCCCGGTGCCGTGGGCTGGCCCTCGGTCACGACCGCGACGAACTCGGCCTCGGTCATCGGGGCGAGGGCGTAGTTCGTCTCGCGCTGCTCGCCGATGGTCGACTG
>CAZYPY010000287.1:0-2953 GCA_964649545.1 uncultured Microthrixaceae bacterium
CAGGTGATCCGCAACGGCGACCTGGCCCGTGGCCTCACCGAGGAGCAGCGGGCCACCGCGGGCCGGTCGATCGTGGACGTCCTGGCGCGCATCCACGCCGTGGACGTCGACGCCGTGGGGCTCGGCGACCTCGGTCGCCGCGAGGACTACCTGGTCCGCCAACTCAAGCGGTGGCACGGGCAGTGGGAGAAGTCCAAGACCCGAGAGCTGCCCATCGTCGAGGAGGTCCACGCCGGGCTCCTCGCCGCCGTGCCCGAGCAGCAGGCGAGCACGATCGTCCACGGCGACTACCGGCTCGACAACTGCCTGGTGGGCCGCGACGGCGCCGTCGTCGCCGTGCTCGACTGGGAGATCTGCACGCTGGGCGACCCCCTCGCCGACGCCGGCCTCCTGCTCGTCTACTGGTCCGAGCCCGACGACGAGCACCAGATCCCGGCGAACGCCCCCACCGCGGTCGGCGGGTTCCCCTCACGGGCGGAGGTGCTCGACCGCTACGCCGGCGCCTCGGGCCTCGACGTGAGCCGCATCGACTACTACGTGGCCTTCGGCTACTGGAAGCTCGCCTGCATCGTCGAGGGTGTCTACGCCCGGTACGTGGGCGGGGCCATGGGCCGCGAGCGCAGCGGCCCGGAGTTCGACGTGTTCGCCCAGCAGGTCGAGATGCTGGCCCGGGCGGCGGCCGCGGCCCTCGAGCGGTCGGCCTGATGGCGCTCTACGACGTCCACGAGCGGGTCGACCTCGAGGCGCCGCTGCTCGTCATGGCGCTCGACGGCTGGATCGACGCCGGGGCGGGCGCGGCCCGGGCGACGAGCGCCCTCACCGAGCAGCTCGACACGGTGCTGCTGGCGTCCTTCGACACGGACGCCTTGCTGGACCACCGGGCCCGACGCCCCGTCATGGAGCTGGTCGACGGGGTCAACACCGGCCTCGTCTGGCCCACGATCGAGCTCCGGGCGGCGAGCGACGAGGCCGGCAACGACCTGCTGCTGCTCCTCGGCGCCGAGCCCGACCACTCCTGGCGGGCGTTCTCGGCGGCCGCCGTGGACCTCGCGCTCGACTACGGGACCCGCCTCGTCCTCGGCCTCGGCGCGTACCCGGCGCCGGTGCCCCACACCCGGCCCACGATGCTGTCGTCGACCGCGACGACGCCCGAGCTGGCCCGGCTGGTCGGCGGCCCCGGGGTGAGCGTGAGCGTCCCCGCCGGGGTCCAGGCCGCCATCGAGCGCCAGTGCGCCGAGGTCGGCCTGCCCGCCATGGGGCTGTGGGCGCAGGTGCCGCACTACGCGGCGGCCATGCCCTTCCCGGCGGCCGCGGCCGCGCTGATCGACGGGCTGCGCGACGTGGGAGGCGTGGTCCTCGAGAGCCAGGCGCTGCACGACGAGGCGGTGGCGACCCGCACCCGCCTCGACGAGCTGGTGGCCGACAGCCACGAGCACCAGGAGCTGGTGGCGCAGCTCGAAGCCCACGTCGACGCCCAGCTCCGCGGCGAGTCGGTCCCGGGCGACGACGCACCACTCGAGCCGGCGAGCGGCGACGAGCTCGCCGCCGAGCTCGAGCAGTTCCTGCGCGAGCAGGGCGGCTGAGCCGGGCCGCGCCCCGGTCAGCCCGCCGGTGACGGGTAGTCCGGTGGTGCCTCGCCCTCGGGCGGCTGCTCGTAGATCGTGACCGCGCCCTCGGGGTCGAACAGGGCGGGGTCCCCCTCGGGCCACTCGTCGGGCAGGTAGCGCTCGCCCCCGTCGACGAATTCCCACATGCCGGCCCCCACGTCGCCCCGCTCGTCGGGTCCCTCGGCGTCGGGGTTCCACCACACCAGGGTGGCGTCGTCGATGCCGAGCCAGTCGGTCTCGGGCCAGATGCCCTTGTCCCCCCAGCTCAGCGACGGCTGGGTGACCGCGGACGGCGTCGGCTCGGCCGCGAAGATCGTGTCCCGGAAGGCCTGGCGCGTGAGGTTCGGGCCCACCCCTTGGACGACGTTGTAGAAGGTGTTGAGCTGGGCCGAGAGCAACGCCACGCTGTCGTCGGCCGGAGGCTCCTCGCCGAAGAACCACTCGTACAGGAACGCCGAGCCCTGGGTCGAGGGGTCGACGCGGGCCGCCGTGGTGCTGACACCGAAGGCGTGGGCCCACTGTTGCTGGTCGTAGGTGCGGGAGAACACGTTGGTGTCGACCAGGATCGACGAGGGGGTGACCACCCACTCGGGGAACCAGTCCTGGGCGGTCGCCTCCCGCGTGAGCTCACGCGGCGCCACCGGGTCACCGGCGAACAGCACGGTGGTCACGCCGGCGTCCTTCAGCTTGGCGATGACGTTCGGCGCCGTCGTCTGCAGGGTGATCGGGCTGTCGTAGCCGACGCTCTCCGCGAGGGTCACCCCCTGTTCGGCCAAGCGGTCCTCGAACTGGTCCTGCACCTCCTCGGCGTTCTCGACCGAGTTCAGGTACACGAGCCCGAAGACCCGCTCCTCGTCGGCCAGCTCGTCGCCCGCGAACGCCGCCGGCTTGTCGGCGAGCTGGCGACCGAGGAACGCCGCGGTGTGGAACTGCCCCTGCTCCGAGCTCATGCTGATGGTGAGCAGGCTCGGGTCGGCCTCCTCGTAGAAGGCCTGGGGCTGGGTCGGGCCGCACTGGATGCACGACACCCCCCGGGCGGCGAGCTCCTCCTCGAAGGCGCTGGTGAGCGACGGTCCGTTCATCACCATGAACGGCTGCACGTCCTCGGCGATGGCCACGGCATCCGCCCGCGCCGCGATCTCGTCGTCGGCGGTTCCGGTGGCCTCGTAGAACTCGAGGTCGACCTCACGCCCGTAGGTCTCGGCGAAGTGGGCGAAGAACTCGTTGAACCCCTCGACCGTGGCCCGGGTGTCGGCCGCGGTGTCGTCCGAGACGCCCTCGGTGATGAAGTCGATGATGGGGTCCTCGTCGGGGGCGAGGTACCACACGATCTTGATGCTGTCCCC
>CAZYPY010000288.1:0-2932 GCA_964649545.1 uncultured Microthrixaceae bacterium
CGTTGGCCCGCACCGCCAGCCAGCGCAGGCCGGTGGGGCTGCGGCGCAGGTTGGCGACGAACAGCCCGCACGCCCCGACGACCACGAGGCAGAGCAGCCCGAAGGCGGGGCGGGGGAAGGCGTCGCCCCGGGCGGAGATGCCGAGGTCCACGCCGAACAGGGTGGGCTCGGGCACGTCGGTCCCGCCGAGGCCGCCGGTGAACCAGCTCCACTTGAACGCCAGCTCCTCGATCGCGACCGCGGCGGCGAGGGTGACGATGGCCAGGTTGAGGCCGCGTACGCGCACGGCGGGAAGCCCGGCGAGCAGGCCCACCGCCGCGGCGACCAGGGCGCCGAGCAGGGGCGCGATCGGGAACGGCACGCCGAAGTCCTCGGTGAGCTTGACCATGGTGAACGCGGCCACGCCGGCGAAGGCCAGGGGCGCCAGCGAGATCTGGCCGACGTAGCCGGTGAGCACGACGATCGAGAGGGCGACCAGGGCGGCGATGGTCGTGGTGATGATGGCCAGGCGCCAGTCGCTGTCGAGGGTGAGCAGGCCCGCGGCGGCGAGGGCCACCAGCACCGCCGTGGTGGTGCCGACCCGCCGGGGTCGGGGCGAGCGGGGGAAGCGCCCGACGGTGAGGGTCCCGCGCGTCGGCAGGGTCTGGCCTCGCACCGCCATGGTCACGAGGATCACCACGAAGGGCAGTCCGGCCTGGAGGCCCACGTCCGGCAGCCACGTCCAGTCGCCCTGCAGCTTGACCATGGCGGACTGGGCGAGCCCGATGGCGATGCCTGCGGCCGCGGTCACGACGAACGACTCGAAGCCCCCGACCAGCGCGGCGGCCACCGCGGGGACGATGAGGAACGCCACCTCGGCGGGGGAGAGGCGCACGACACCGGCGCCCGAGACGAGGATCACCGCGCCGCCGGCCAGCGCCCCGGCGATCATCCAGTTGAGCGACCCGATCCAGTCGGGGGACACGCCGAGCAGCACCGCGCCCTTCTCGTTCTCCGAGGCCGCCCGGGTGCTGAGCCCGAAGCGGGTCCACTGGTAGAGGGCCCAGAGCCCGGTGGTGGCGACGACGGTGAGCCCGAGGAGCCAGAAGCGGTCCTGCGGGATGGTCGTGCCGAAGAGGTGGACGGCGCTCGACGGCAGGACGTGCTCGGTGGCCCGGCCCGTCGCCGCCCCGGAGCCGCCGAAGCGGATGCCCGCCAGCGCCAGCAGGTACAGCAACAGCCCGAGCGACGCGACGACGCGCGCCAGAGCAGGCGCGTGGCGGAGCGGCCGGAAGATCAGCAGGTAGACGATGAGGCCGGCGCCGGCGCCGAGCACCAGGCAGATGGCCAGGGCGGTGAGCTCGGTGGGCACGTGGGTGGCCAGGCCCGTGGCGGGGTCCGTCTCGACCGGGAACAGGGTGACCTTGTCGGGCAGGCCGAGGATGGGCAGCACCAGGTCGCCGGTGCGGCGCAGCTCGAAGTAGGCGAAGGCGACGTACATGCCGAGGGCGGCGTGGGCGAAGTTGACCACCCCCGACGCCCGGTAGGCGACGACGAGGCCGAGGGCGAGGCTGGCGATGACCGCGCCGGTGCCGAGGCCGAGGAGGAGCTGCTCACCCACCGGCGCCCACCTCCGCGAGGATCTCGGGCACCGGCACCCAGCCGTCGGAGACCTCGGTGAGCGCACCGTCGCGCTGCTCGACGAGCACCTGCTCGGGCGCGCACAGCGCCGGCAGCCCGGGCACCTGCGGGGTGGCGCACGTGTACGGGTAGCCGTTGAAGCTGGGCACGTCGACCGACGATCGGAAGGCGTCGATGACGGTGGCCGGCGAGAGGTCCTCCGCACCGATGCGGGTCATCACCGCGTACAGGTTCATCAGGCCCCGGAACGACACGGTGCCGGCGCCGGCGGGGGCCAGGCCGTCGCCGTACTTCAGGATCGCCAGGTTGTAGAGCGGGCCGTCCACCGCCTCGGTGCTGTCGGGCTGGGCCTCGATGCGACCCTCGATGTTGAAGATGCGACCCTCGCTGGCGGCCGGCCCCGCCTCGGCGATGATCGAGGGTGCCGCGCACGAGCCCACGAGGAAGAGGGGGACGGTGATGCCCAGGTCGTGCGCCCCCTGCATGACGGGCACGCACGAGGTGTCGGCCGCCCCGAACAGGATGGCGTCGGGGTCGCCCTGAGCAGCCTGGCGCAGCACCGGCAGGAAGTCGGTGGTCGAGAGCCCGAACGCCACCTCGCTCACCTCGTCGACGCCGAGGCCCTCGGCCACGGCCACGCCGTACTCCTGTGCCGCGGTCTGGATCGGCGGGTACTCGGCGTAGACGACCGCGACGTGCTCGGCCTCGAGCTCCTCGGCCGCGTACCAGGCGAACGCGGTGAACGCCCCCGGCGTGCCCCCGCTGAACTGGAACGAGATCGGGCTGCGCTCCTCGTCGAGGTTGATGGGGATGCCTCCGACGTACGGGAGGTCGTTCTGCTCGAGGACGGGGATCGAGCCGTTCGAGGTGATGTCGAGGCCGCCGACCACGGCGACGACCTCGTCGCTCACCATCTGCTGGGCGCACGACTGGCTGCGCTCGACCGAGAAGTTGGTGATGCAGGGCCGCAGTTCGAGCGGGTGACCGTCGACCCCGCCGAGCTCGGTGTTGATCCACTCGACGCCGGCCTCGACCGCGAGGCGCAGCTCGGGGAAGGACCCGAGGGGCGTGTCCTCCTGGTTGATCATGCCGATGCGGATGGGGGTGCCGGTGGCCTCGACCGCCTCGTCGGGGATGGTGCCGAAGCTGGCCTCGGCGCCGGCGTACTCCTCGATCACCGGCCCGTCGGGTGCCGTGCTCGGAACGGTGTCGCCGGTGGCCGCGGTCGGCGCCGGGCCGCTGGCCGCCCGCTGGACGGTCTCGGTGCAGGCGGCGCCGACGAGCGCGGCGGCGAGTGCGGGCGCGAGCAGCA
>CAZYPY010000289.1:0-2908 GCA_964649545.1 uncultured Microthrixaceae bacterium
CCACGCCGTCCTTCTCGCAGGTGGCGATGGTCCACGCCACGTGCTTGGCCGACTCGGAGAGGAAGTGCAGGAAGTTGGTGCCGAAGCCGGCCTGCACGATCCCGATCATGAACATGTTCGGGAACTCGGCGGACAGCACGCCGTGGAGCGTGTGGGGACCGTCCGACCATCGCTCGGACAGGGTGAGGCCGCCGCGTCCCCGGGGGTCGAAGCCCAGGCGGGCGGTGAGCTCGGTGTTGACCTCGTAGCCCGAGGCGAACACGAGCACGTCGACGGGGTACTCCTCGCCGTCGACCACCACGCCTGCGGCGGTGATGCGCTCGACGCCCTTGCCGTCGGTGTCGACGAGGTGGACGTTGGGACGGTTGAACGACGGCAGGTACTCGTCGTGGAAGCACATGCGCTTGCAGTGCTTGGCGTACCAGGGCTTCAGCTTGGCCGCGGTCTCGGGATCCTCGACGATCTCGTCGACCCGCCGGCGGAGCTTCTCCATGCTCTCGAAGTCCGAGCGCTCGAGGGCGGCGGCCTCCTCCGGGTCGTCGGTCTTCACGTGGGTGTCCTCCCACATGTACTCGGTCCAGCCGTCCTTGACGAGGTCGACCGCGGGCTTGGCCCCGGTGACCGCCTGGGTGAAGTTGCGGATGCGCTCGGCCTGCCAGCCCGGCTTCAGGCTCTTGAACCACTCGACGTCGGTCGGGCCGTTGTTGCGCTCGCCGACGGCCGACGGGGTCCGCTGGAAGACGAACACCTCCTTGGCGGTGGTGGCCAGCTGGGGGACCACCTGGACGGCCGTGGCGCCGGTGCCGATGATGCCGACCCGCTTGTCGGCCAGCTTGTCCATGCGCTCGGTGGGCCCGCCGCCGGTGACCGAGTAGTTCCAGCGGCTGGTGTGGAAGGCCTCGCCCCGGTACTCGCCGATGCCGGGGATGCCGGGCAGCTTGGGCTTGGCCAGGATGCCGCCGGCGGTGACGAAGAAGCGGGCCCGGATGTGGTCGCCGCGGTTGGTGGTGACGTGCCAGCGGAGGGCGTCGTCGTCCCACTCGGCCGCCTCGATCTCGGTGTGGAACAGCGCGTGGCGGTACAGGTCGAAGTGGCGCCCCATGAGCTGGCAGTAGGCGAAGATCTCCGACGCGCTCGCGTACTTCTCGGTGGGCATGTAGCCCGTCTCCTCCAGCAGCGGGAGGTAGGTGTACGACTCGACGTCGCACATGCAGCCGGGGTAGCGGTTCCAGTACCAGGTGCCGCCGAAGTCGCCGGCGATGTCGATGATGCGCAGGTCGTCGACGCCGTTGGCCTTCAGGTTGATGCTGGTGAGCATCCCGGCGAAGCCGGCCCCCAGCACGAGGACCTCGACCTCCTCGTCGACCGGATCCCGGGTGACGTCGCCCTCGACGAAGGGGTCGACGTCGAACTTCTCGAACTGGCCGGTGAGCTCCTGGAACTGGGCGAGGCCCTCGGGGCGGATCCGCTTGGCCCGCTCCCGCTGATAGCGCTCGCGCGCCTCCTCCAGCGACGGGGCGGGGCCGGGCTCGGGCTGCGTCATGGGGGCATCTCTCCGGTCGACGGGAACCAGACGTGCGCCCGCCCGCACCGCGGCCGGGCGTCGCCGACCATCGCACGGACGATCGCGGCTCCCTAGGGTCCAACGGCCCTAATTGTAACGCGTTTCAATTCCGGTCAGCGAGCCAGGCGGGCGGTGACGGTGGCGAGGACGTCGATGCCGCGGCGACACGCCTCGGGGGTCGAGTACTCCCGGGGGTTGTGGCTGATGCCCTCGTGCTCCCCGGGGACGAAGATCATGGCCGCCCGACCGAGGTGGGCGAGCTCCTGGGCGTCGTGGCCGGCGCCGGACCGCAGCGAGCGGTGGGAGTAGCCGAGGTCGTCGGCGGCGGCGGCGATCGCCGCCTGGAGGCCGTCGTCGAAGTCGACCGCCCGGGTGAGGGCCAGGCGCTGGACGGTCGCGGTGAGCCCGCCGTCGTGCTCGGCCCCGAGGTCGTGGAGAAATCGTTCGAGCTCGGCCTCGGCCTGGTCCATGGCCGCGTCGTCGGGGTTGCGGAGGTCGACGGTGAACGTCGCCCGCCCGGGCACCACGTTCGGGAGCCCTGGGTGGAGACGCAGGTCGCCGACCGTGGCGCGCAGCGAGCCGAAGTCACCCGAGTCGACCATGGCCCGCAGGTGGACCACCGCCCGGGCCGCGGCCAGGCCGGCGTCGGCCCGTCGGTCGGTGGGGGTGGCACCGGCGTGGCCGAAGCGTCCGTCGATGGTGACCTCCTGCCAGGAGATGCCCTGCACGCCGGTCACGACCCCGATCTGCTCGCCGCCGGCCGCCAGCACCGGGCCCTGCTCGATGTGGCACTCGAGGTAGGCGTGCGGTGGGGCGAGCACGGGGTCGTCGGGACCGTCGAAGCCGTGGCGGGCCAGCTCGGCGCCGAGGGTGACGCCGTCCCGGTCGGTGAGCGCGAGTGCGTCGCCGAGGGCGACCCGCCCGGCGGCGACCGCGCTGCCGAGCATGTCGGTGCGGAAGCGGACGCCCTCCTCCTCGGTGAAGAAGGCCACCTCGACCGGGTGGGTGGTGGCGATGCCGAGCTCGTCGAGGCGGCGGACGACCTCGAGGCCGCCGAGCACGCCGAGGCAGCCGTCGAACGCGCCGGCGGTGGCCACCGAGTCGATGTGCGAGCCGAGGATGACGGGTGCGGCGTCGGGGTCGGTGCCCGTTCGGTGGCCGTAGACGTTGCCGATGGCGTCGACCCGCACGGCGAGTCCGAGCTCCTCCATCCACGCGATCACCTGCCGGCGGGCGGCGGCGTCGGCGTCGGTGAGCGCCAGCCGGTTGACGCCGACGAGGCCGGTCCGCTCGTCGGTGTACGCACCGATCGTGGCCAGCTCCATGAGCGATCGCCAGAGCCGG
>CAZYPY010000290.1:0-2904 GCA_964649545.1 uncultured Microthrixaceae bacterium
GGGGCAAGGCCTTCTTCGAGCCCGAGCTCAAGGCCCGCTGGGGTGCGGCCAAGCTCGCCCAGCTGAGCGGCGCGCCCGTCATCCCCGTCGGCCTCTGGGGCACCGAGAAGGTGTGGCCCCGCTCGGCCCGCCTCCCCAACGTGCTCAACCTCACCGACCCGCCCACCATCCGCGTGCGCGTCGGCGAGCCGGTCGAGCTCGGCCACGAGGACCTCGACGCCGACACCAGGGCGATCATGGCGGCCATCGTCGACCTGCTCCCCGCCGAGGCGCGTGAGCGGCGCACGCCGACGCCCGAGGAGCTGCGCCTCACCTTCCCGCCCGGCTACTCGGGCGACCCCGAGGCCGAGGACGACCGCCGCCCCGGCACCGACTGACCGTTCCGGGCGCAACCGCTCCGTCCCACCCGCTCGAACTGGCTCCCGATTTCGGTGCCAGGGCACCGAAATCGGGAGCCGGAACGAAGAGGGGTCAGCCGGCCTGGGCCTGGCGGATGATGTTGAGGGCGGAGCCGGCCTTGAACCACTCGATCTGCTCCGGCGAGTAGGTCTGGGTGGCCTCGAAGTCGACCGTCGAGCCGTCGGGCTTCACGATCTGGCAGCGCACCGGAACGTCGGGGGCCAGGTCGGCCAGGCCCAGCACCGAGACGCGGTCGTCCTCCTCGATCAGGTCGTAGGTGGCGGGGTCGGCGAACCAGAGCGGGACGACGCCCTGCTTCTTCAGGTTGGTCTCGGCGATGCGGGCGAACGAGCGGCTGAGCACGGCCCGGCAACCCCGGAAGCGGGGCTCCATGGCCGCGTGCTCGCGCGACGACCCCTCGCCGTAGTTCTCGTCGCCGATGGCGACCCACGGCTGGCCGGCCTCGTGGTAGTGCTTGGCGATGTCGGGGAACGACTTGGTCTCGCCGTCGAGCTGGTCCTTCCCGGTGCCGGTCTCGCCCGTGAAGGCGTTGACCGCGCCGAGGAAGAGGTTGCCCGAGATGTTCTCGAGGTGGCCGCGGAAGCGCAGCCACGGGCCGGCGGCGGAGATGTGGTCGGTGGTGCACTTGCCCTTGGCCTTCACCAGCACGGGCAGGGCCACGAAGTCCTGACCGTCCCAGGCCGGGAAGGGCTCGAGCAACTGGAGGCGCGTGCTGGTCGGCGAGACCACGACCTCCACCCCGGACCGGTCGGCCGGCGGGGCGATGAAGCCGCTCTCGCCCGGGTCGAAGCCCTGGTCGGGGAGCTCCTCGCCCACGGGCACCTCGAGGCGGATCTCCTCGCCGGCGGCGTTGGTCAGGGCGTCGGTGACCGGGTTGAAGTCGAGGTTGCCGGCCAGCGCGAGGGCCACGACCGTCTCGGGTGAGGTGACGAACGCGTAGGTGGTGGAGAAGCCGTCGTTTCGCTTCGGGAAGTTGCGGTTGTACGAGGTGACGATCGTGTTGACGTCACCCTCCTGCACGTCGTCACGGGCCCACTGGCCGATGCAGGGGCCGCAGGCGTTGGCGAGCACGGTGGCGCCGATGGCCTCGAAGTCGGCCAACAGGCCGTCGCGCTCGATCGTGGCCCGCACCTGCTCGGACCCCGGCGTGATCATGAGATCGGTCTTGGCCGTGAGGCCGGCGGCCGAGGCCTGGCGGGCGATGCTGGCGGCGCGGGTGATGTCCTCGTAGGACGAGTTGGTGCACGACCCGACGAGGGCGGCGCTGATCTCGGTGGGCCAGCCGTTGGCACGGGCGTCGTCGCCCACCTGCGACACCGGGCGGGCCAGATCGGGGGTGTGGGGGCCGTTGATGAGCGGCTCGAGCGTGTCGAGGTCGATCTCAATGACCTCGTCGAAGAAGCGGCTCGGGTCGGCCAGCACCTCGTCGTCGGCCCGCAGGTCGTGGGCGTGGGCGTTGGCCAGGTCGGCGATGGCCTCACGGCCGGTGGCCTTGAGGTAGCGGGCCATCGCGTCGTCGTAGCCGAACACCGAGGTGGTGGCCCCGATCTCGGCGCCCATGTTGCAGATGGTGGCCTTGCCGGTGCACGAGATGGAGTTCGCGCCGGGGCCGAAGTACTCGACGATGGCGCCGGTGCCGCCCTTCACGGTGAGGATCTCGGCGACCTTCAAGATGACGTCCTTCGGTGCCGTCCACCCGTTGAGCGAGCCGGTGAGGTGGACGCCGATGAGCTTGGGCCAGCGCACGTTGAACGGGTGGCCGGTCATCACGTCGACGGCGTCGGCGCCGCCCACGCCGATGGCGATCATGCCGAGGCCGCCGGCGTTGGGCGTGTGGCTGTCGGTGCCGATCATCATCCCGCCGGGGAACGCGTACTGCTCGAGCACGACCTGGTGGATGATGCCCGAGCCCGGCTTCCAGAAGCCGAGGCCGTACTTGGCGGAGACCGACTCGAGGAAGTCGTAGACCTCGGCGTTGCTGTCGAGCGCCGCCATCAGGTCGACCTTGCCGTCCTCTCGGGCCTGGATGAGGTGGTCGCAGTGGACCGTCGACGGCACGGCGGCCTGGGGGAGGCCGGCGGTCATGAACTGCAGCAGCGCCATCTGGGCGGTGGCGTCCTGCATGGCCACGCGGTCGGGCTGGAGGTCGGCGTAGCTGCGGCCCCGCTCGAGCTCCTGGCCCTCGGGGTCGCGCAGGTGGTTGATCAGGATCTTCTCGGCCAGCGTGAGCGGGCGGCCGAGGCGGCGGCGGCCGATGGCCACCCGCTCCTCGAGGGTGGCGTAGACCCCTTCCACGAGCTCGACCGGGGTGGTGGGGGTGACGGTGGTGTCGGCCATGGTGGGGTTCCTCTCGTGTCGGTGCTCGCCCGACATGATACAAGTAGAAGACAAGTGCGCGCACATCGGTACCAGCAGATCGCCGACGACCTCGGACGGCGGGTCGAAGCGGGCGAGTTCGCGGCCGGGCGCCTCCTACCCAGCGAG
>CAZYPY010000291.1:0-2879 GCA_964649545.1 uncultured Microthrixaceae bacterium
GCCGAGCTGCGCCCGGGCGAAGGCGATGAGCTCGGGGTCGACGCCGGCCTCGGCGGGCACGTCGTCGTCCTTCTTCAGGTTCACGTCCAGGGGGCGGTGGTCGCCGGGTGCCTCGCCGCCAGGGCGCGGCTCGAGCACCATCACGTCGAACATGGCCCGGTCGACCGAGACGTAGGGCCGGGCCCGCACGATCGTCACGGTGCCGGTGGCGCCGTCGGCGCGGACGGCCAGGTTGGGGAGTTGGCGGGTGCCGAGGTCGGGGATCGGGCCGACGGCGGTGGCGCCGTCGACGAGCGACTTCCAGTTGCCGCCGGTGAGCACCTGCACGAGCGAGCGGCAGCGAAGGCCGTCGGGGTCGATGCCGGCGCCCTCGACGGTGGCGGCCAGGTCGGTGATGGCGTCGGTGACGGGCGGGGCGCCGGCGTCGAAGTGGGCGAACACCAGCGGGCCCCAGGTCTCGACGACGAGGGGACGGAGGGGGATCTCCTGGCCAGGGGTCACCGGCGCGCCGAAGTCGACGGCCTGGAGGCGACCGGCGAGGTCCCACGTCCACTGGTGGTTGTTGCACTTGATCTCGCTCCAGCCCTCGTTGGCGCCGAGGCACAGCGGGGCGCCCTGGTGGGGGCACTGGTTCTCGAAGCCCCGCAGGCGGCCGTCGTCGCCCCGCACGACCATGGTGGGCGCGAGCCCGTAGCGAGCTTCGATCACATCGCCGGGCCGGGCCACGTGGTCGGTGCTCGCCACCAGCAGCCACGTGCGCCGCCAGAGCCGCGGGTCCTCCTCGAGCACCGTCTGACGGTCGCTGTAGCGCCGCCCCGGGATGGTCGTTGCCGCCGTGTCGCTCACGGCGCCAAGGTAGGCGATGGGCCGGCACGCGCCGGCGGGGCCAAGGTGTGGCGCTCCGTCCGGCGCCGCCGCTCGTAGCGTGCCGGTACGCCGATCACGGAGGAGTCCACCCATGCTGCAGCCGGCCGTCGTCTCCCCTGACGGCACCCCGATCCGCGCCGAGGTGGCCGATGCGGTCGGCGCGGTCCGTACCTCCAAGCCGCACTGACAGGCCGATGACCGACCACGAGGCGTACGTCGGGCGCCAACCGGAGCCTCATCGCCGTGCACTGCTCGAGCTGCGCGCCGCCATCATCAGCGCCGAACCGGACGGCCAGGAGGCGATGCGTCGGGGCGTGCCGGCCTTCCTGCTCGACGGCCGGCAACTGGTCAGCATCGGCGCCGCCCGCCGACACGTCAGCCTCTACGTCATGTACGGCGACGCCCTCGACGCGTTCGCGGCCGGCCTGGCCGGGCTCGACGTCTCGAACACCGTCGTCCGGTTCGATCCGGCGCAGCCGATCCCGACCGATGTCGTCGCGGACATCGTCCGGTTCCGGGCCGCCGAGATCCGCGACGCCGCCGCACGGCGGCAGGGATCCGGCGGCCAGGGCTCGAGCGGCCCACGCCGCGGCTGACCCCGGGGCGGCGCCACACACCGTCTGGCAGTCGCTGTCGCGCCGCCCCAGGATGGTCGTTGCCGTCGTGTCGCTGCGCACCGCGTCGCCGTACCGATTGCTGTCCGTCCCGCTCATCCCAGGCGGACCGTGCTCGCCAGACGGGCGCCGGGTGTCGGGCGTCCCTTTGGCGATGTCGATGCCGTGGCGGGCGTGCTCATGGGGTCGTCGCCTGCGACCGCTCGCCGGACGGAGGACGGGGGACGTCGTCCCGGTAGCAGGGGCCGAACACGTCCTGGACCACCGGTCGCGGAGTGCCACCGGCGTTCCCGCTGACGGTCTGGGTGAAGCCGTCGCAGGACCTGGTGACGGCGGTTGGAGGAGGTGGCGGGGAGCCGTCCGGCGCACCGGGGTCCTGCAGAATGCGCGATGGAATCCCTTGCGCCGCCCTGGTCGGCCGACTAGGGTGATCGAACATCAGTTCGCAGCCCTGATCGGCGCCGTTGAGGCGTCGCAGACCGAAGCACCGGTCCGGCCCCGCCGTTTCGGCAGGGGCGCCTGTGCTGGCTGCCTCTTCCTGTCGTCGTGTCGTGTTCGTGGGAGAAGGCCGTGGTCGTTGCGGAGTTGGTGCAGTTGCGGGAGGGCGCCGAGAAGACCCGGACCGTCACGTGGGCGAACGAGCCGGTGGCGACGCTCGAGGAGGCGGTGGTGCACCTGGCCCGGACGCGGGCGATGGTCGAGGCGGCGGAGTGCGAGGCGTTGGCGGCGTACGAGGCGTCGAAGGAGTGGAAGGCGTCGGGTGCCGGCTCGGCGGCGATGTGGGTCGCGCACCTGACCGGGGGCCGCAAGGAGACGATCGGTCGTCGGTGCCATGCGGGCACGGTGCTGCGGGGCATGCCCCACACCGAGGCGGCGTTCGCCGCCGGTGAGATCACGTTGGACCACGTCGAGGCGCTGTCGAAGGCGCGGGTGCCGTCGTTGGCGGTGCGGTTCGCGCTCGACGAGGAGCGCATGGTGGGCTGGGCGCGGGACCTGCCGTACAAGGAGTTCTCGGCCAAGGTCCAGGATTGGCGTGACGTGCACGTCCCGGCCGACGCCGAGGAGCGGGCGCAGTCCCAGGTCGAGTCGCGGCAGTTGTTCGCGTCGGAGACCTTCGGGGGGATGGGCCGGGTCGACTCCTGGCTCGACCCGCTGTCGTACCGCGAGTTCCTCGACGAGCTCGAGCGCCACGAGCGCCGGCTGTTCGAACAGGACTGGGCCGACGCCCGCGCCCGTTTCGGTGACGCGGCGACCAAGCGGGACCTGGCCCGCACCCCGGCGCAGCGCCGGGCCGACGCGCTGGTGGAGATGGCCCGGGCGTCGAGGGCGCACGCCGGGAAGGGTGCGGCGCCCACGTTGGGCACCACGATCGTGTGCGACGACGACACGTTCCTGACC
>CAZYPY010000292.1:0-2860 GCA_964649545.1 uncultured Microthrixaceae bacterium
GCCGTGTGTTCGTGACCATCCTGGCGCTCGGCCTCGGAGCGTGTAGTTCGGACGAAGGCCGCCCCCTCGTCACCTGAGGTTCGGTCGCGGTCACGATCACCTCGACGCGTCGTCGCCGGTGGATCGTCGGCGTCGCTGGCGCTGACCCCGGACCTCCTCGCTTCCGCTCCCGAGGAGCTCTTCGCCGTGCGGCTCCTCGGCATCACCGAAGAGGGCGGCGATCTCGTCGTTGGTGGCGCAGAAGCGGTCGCGGCCGGCGATCCCGCGGGCTTCGCCACGCAGGAGTTCCAGGACGCAACCGCGGCGGTCGACGAGTTCTGTGGGGCCTGAGCGATGAACCCGGTGAGGCCTTCGGGGCTGCGGTCGAGGGGCTCGAGGCAAGACCGCGAGCCGAGGCGGGTGTCCATCGAGGGCGGCCGTTCGTGCTCGACGCGTCCGCAGCAGAAGCGGCGGCCGATCGTTGGATCAAGCAGCCCAAGGGCGTTGGTGCACGCCGGGGTCGCAGGTGACGGAAGTAGGACCCGCAATTCGACGGCAGGGCGTCTCAGGTGTTCATCGACGGGGCGACCGGTGAGGTCCGGGGCGAGCGGCCCCACACGAAGCTGATCGGCGCCCTACGGTTCTGGGACCGAGCGCTACCGGAAGGCGGTACATCCATGGGATTCCTCGATCGGGTCGGCTTGGGCGGGGAGCAGGTCGATCTGACGATCGCGGTCGAGCCACCGCAGGTCCTGCCGGGTGGCGACGTGACCGTGCGCTACGAGGTCACCGGGGAACTGGACGACAAGTGCTCGGCGCTGATCGTCGCCCTCGAGGGCACCGCCTTCCATCGGAAGAACGAGACCACCATCGACCACGACGGACGTCCCCACACGCACACGGTGTCTGCGCCGTACTTCCTCCACGTCGAACCCCGTCAGTTCGCGCCCGCGCTCGGGCCGGGCCAGGAGGTGTTCACCCTCCCCACCTGGGCCCCGCCGTCATCGGCCGACTGCGTGTCGTGGCAGGCCTACGTCCGCATGATGCGGGGGTTCGGCACGGACGAGCAGCAGCGGGTCGACGTCTTGGTCCGCCTGGGTGGTGAAAGGGTGCCGACCGAGCGGGCGCCGCAGCCGGGCGAAACGGGTGTCGTGATCGAGGGCGCCGCGGTCTCGGTGCGCCCGGGCGACGCGGTGACGGGGCACGTGGCGATCACGTTGGCCGAGGACGCCCGGGCCAAGGACCTTACCGTCAGCCTGGAGCGACGGGTCGTGACGCTCGCAGGAGCGCGCGAGGACATGCACCTCCTTCCCGACGGTCCGCTGGCGGTGTCGGAGTTCGCGCCGAGCCTCGGCAACACGATCGCCGACTTCATGGACGTGGGGGTGGACGAGATCGGCGCCTGGTCACCGCGGGCCACGGTCGAGCTGTCGATCGACCGCGACTTCAGCGCGGGATCGCTGGAGCGGTTCCCCTTCTCGCTCGTCGTGCCGGACAGCGGTCCGTCGACGGCGAACACCACTGGGAGGGTCGAGTGGCGCGTGGCTGCACGCCTCGACCGCAAGGGGTTGTTCGTCAGCGACTGCGACGGCGCGATACCGCTCTTCGTGTACTGAGCTGAGGGCTCGCTGAGCGTGCTCTCGGGTGCGTCCTACCGCACCGCAGATCAGTCGGCCGGAGTGTCGACCGCGAAGCGTGAGGCGGCTTCGTCGCTGGGCACCCGCACCGCGTCCGTGCACGTCGAGAGCGTCTCCTGCTGCTCGGGGCACTGCTCGACCGCGCTGGCCACCGCCTCGCCGAGGGCCGTGGCCTGCTCGTCGAGGGCGACATACTCGTCGGGGGTCGAGACCCGGTCGAAGCCGTTCATGAGCTCCTCGGCTTGGTCGCACGGCGACGAGGTGACGGCCTCGGGGCGGTTGGTGTCCGCAGGGACCTCACCGAAGGCGGCCAGGCACTCCTCGGCGACCGCGCTCAGCTCCTCGTCCCCCTGGATGGTGGCGTCCTGGGCGATGGCTTCGGAAGTCACCAGGAGACCGGAGTAGGCCTCCGGGTCCACGGACCCACTGGCCTCGAACTCGGTGGCGAGGTCGGACACGCTCTCGCAGTAGGTGCCGAGGTCCTCGTTGCCGGTGCCAACGTCCTCGTCGTCGGCGGACGCCGCAGTGGTCGCGGTCTCGGCCAGCGCCGAGGTCGTCGTCGTGGTGTCCGTCATCGCCGCTTCCGCTGCTGCCACAGGCGGTCACCCCAGCAACCAGGGCGACGGCCAGCCACGTCGTCGCGACCAGCGTCCGCAACAGTGGCCTTCTGCTGTCGTCCAACTCGGCGTTCCTCCGCACGACGATCAGAACTCCATTCGGGAAGAGCGAGTTGCGTGCTTCCCGGCGGTTTCGACCACGGATGAGCGGACCATCCCGCTGCACTACGTGTGAGCAAGCCGGGCAAGCTCGGAGTTCGCCGTCAACGACCGGGTCATCTGCGTCCCGCCGCCCGAGTTGGGATCGCCGGGTCAGAGCGGGTCAGCGGGTCCGGACTGTCGATGGCTCTCAGGTCACGGTCGGTGGCGATCTACGCCCCGTCTCGATCGACCATCTGGCGGGCGCGCCAACCCGTCATCTTCATGAGGTCGCCTTCTTGGCCGCCGGCGTGGAGGAACGGTGCGGCGGAACCAATGCGCGTCCAGGCCCTCGATGCCGGCCTCGATCCCCCGGCGGCAGGAGGGGAGAGCATCGGGCGGATGGCGTCGGACTCGAGTACAGCCGGTGCCGAGCCAGAACGCCGATAGCCCGGCGCCGGCTTGGCCTCTGACCAGGAAGAACACTGGTCCTCGCTGGCGGGGGAGGGATCGAACCTCCAACCTCCTGATCCAAAGTCAGGCGTTCTG
>CAZYPY010000293.1:0-2855 GCA_964649545.1 uncultured Microthrixaceae bacterium
CCGGCCTCGGCTTCGAGCAGGCCCTCGACCGCACGGTGCAGGCGGTCCCGGGGGCGCTGTCGGACGAGTTCGCCCGCATGCTCGGCGAGACCCGGGCCGGCTCCTCCCGCAGCGACGCGATGCGGTCCTTGGAGGGACGCACCAAGGTCCCGGAGATCCGCTCGTTCGTGCTCGCCATCCTCCAGGCGGACACCTTCGGCGTGTCGATCGGACGGGTGCTGCGGGCGCAGGCCGACGAGATGCGCATCAAGCGCCGTCAGATCGCCCAGGAGAAGGCCCAGAAAGCCCCGGTGAAGATGCTGATCCCGATGGTGTTCTGCATCTTCCCGGCCCTGTTCGTGGTGGTCATCGGCCCCGCGGCCATCCGCATCCGCAACAACTTCTGAAATCCCGGGCCACCGCGGCCGACAGGTACACGAGGAGTCCGGCGACCGGGTCGCCGTGCCCCCGACGACCTGGGAGAGCGACATGGCGACAGTGGTCGGGCCCCGCAACGACGGGGCCCACGAGGGCGACGATCCGAGACACGGCCAGGGCGCCGCGACCGCCGCTGGGGACGAGGCGGGCGGCACCATCAGCACCGCGGACGGCGGTGCTCGGTGGGCGCGGGGCTGGCCGCCGTCGCTGGCCGGGGTGCTCGGCCTGGCGGTGGCCGTCTGGGGCCTGCTGATCGGGATCGCGCCGCTCGTCGACAACAGCTTCCTGACCCACCTGGCCACCGGCCGGCTCATCCTCGACCAGGGGATCCCCACCTCGGACCCCTACTCGTTCACCGCCCAGGGCCACCCCTGGGTCGTGCAGAGCTGGCTGGCCTCGTTGCTCTACGGCCTCGCCGACGAGGTGTGGGGAGGGACCGCCCTGCGCCTGCTCATGGGCGCGCTGACGATGGCCATCGGCGCGTGCGTCTGGCGCCTCACCCGGCCGGCCGCCACCTTGTTGCCCCGTCTGGCCGTCGCCGGCGTGGCCATGGGCGTCGCCAGCGAGTTCTGGTCCGAGCGGCCGCTGCTGTTCGGGCTGCTGTTCCTCGCTCTGCTCGTCCTCGCCGCGAACGAGAAGTGGGACCCGCGTTGGGCTGTCCCCATGATGTGGGTTTGGGTGAACGTCCACGGCTCGTTTCCCCTCGGCCTGGTGGCGGTGACCCTGCTCGCCCTCGGTCGGCACCTCGACGGCGAGTCGCCTCGGGTCGAGCTGCGGCTCCTCGCCTGGGCCTCGCTGGGCACCATGCTGGGGGTGATCGGGCCCCTCGGGCTGAGGGCGCTCACCTTCCCGGTCGAGCTGCTGAGCGAGCAGGAGACGCTGCGGAACATCACGGAGTGGAAGGCGCCGACGTTCGACACGATGGGCCAGCGCCTCTTCCTGCTGCAGGTGGTGGCCGCGGTGCTGTTGCTGGTCCGCCGTCCCACCTACCGCGTGGCGCTCCCGCTGGTCGTGTTCACCGCCGCCGCGTTGCTCGGGCTCCGCAACATCCCCGTGGCCAGCCTGGTCATGGTCGCCGGCATGGCGGTGGGTGCGACCGGGCTCGGGTCGCTCGACGGCGCTCGACGATCGTTCGCCACCGGCCTGGCCGGGGTCGCCGTCGGCGTGCTCGCCCTGATGGTGGTGCTCGCCCAAGTGGGCCAGGAGAACTTCGACCTCGACTCGTACCCGGTCGACGCGGTGACGTGGCTCGACGACGGGGGACTGCTCGGCACCGAGACCCGGCTGGTGAGCCGTGACTACGTCGGCAACTACCTCGAGGCCACCGAGGGCGACGACGTCCGGGTGTTCATGGACGACCGCTACGACATGTTCCCGTCGGAGATCTCCCAGGACTACATCGCGCTCGTGCGCGGCCTCGACCCCGGCGCGGTCCTGGACCGCCACGAGGCCGGCGTCGTGCTGTGGGATCGGAAGTCGCCCTTCGGCGCGTGGCTCGAGGAGGCGGACGACTGGGGAGTCGTCTACCGCGACGACGACTGGCTCGTCGCCTGCCCCAGCGCCGGCCCGGGCCGGCCCGGGCAGTGCCCGGCCCCCTAGACCGAGCCACCTGCTGACCGCACCGCCGCCGCCCTCGTGAGCGGTCGCCGTGGCGACGGGGCGTCCACACGCGGGAGGGGGGCGGCACCCGTGGGTGCCGCCCCCCTCCGTCGTGGGTCTTGAGCCGGCTAGCCGGCGCCGAGGATCGCGTCCTTCGAGCTGTCGAGGCTGTTCCCGCTCTCGCTCCCGAAGTAGGTCATGGCGGCGAGGCACACCAGTGCGATGAGCGACACCAGGAGCACGTACTCGACGAGCGACGCACCCCGTTCGGACGCCAGACCGTGCCGGGCCAGGAACCAGGTGAGCAGGTACTCGAGCTGGAGCACCGTGCGACCTCCTTCCCGGAGAGGGTGGCGTGCGATGGCCGGGCCACCGCACGCCACCGTGCACGTGTCCGCTCGATCAGGCGATCGAGCCGCCGACGCTGCTGAACTTGTTGCTGGCGTTGTTGCCGAGGATGGTGACGGCGGCGATGCAGACCACCGCGATCAGCGCGACGAGCAGGGCGTACTCCACGAGGGAGGCGCCGCGCTCGCTGTCGGCGAAGCGGGCCCGCAGCCAGTTGGCGAGGAACTCGTAGGTGAGGGTCATGGTATCGGTCCTTCGGTCAGTCATTCGGTGTCCCGCCCGGACGGGCGGGATCGGTGCTGCCCTTGATGCATCGACCCCTGGGAGGCCCACCTGTAGCGGCAAATCCGCCCGGCCCGAGGCCCCGGAACGCGATACGGCGGGCCCCGGAGGGCCCGCCGTAGGGGAGAGGGGTGCGTCGGGTCAGTCGAGGTGCACGATGCCCATGCGCACGGCCTGGAGGACGGCCTGGGTGCGGTCGCGGGCGTCGA
>CAZYPY010000294.1:0-2837 GCA_964649545.1 uncultured Microthrixaceae bacterium
CCCGCGGGTCACGGTGCCGCGCTACAGAGGAGGGATGCGGGTGCTGTTCGCCGGCGACTGGCACGGTGACGAGGAGTGGGCCGACCGGGTGATCCGCCGTGCGGTCGACGACGGGTGCGAGACGGTGGTGCAACTCGGCGACCTCGGGTTCGGGTTCTTCCGGCTCGGCGACGATCCGGCCGAGCCGGGGGACTGGGCGCCACGGTGCCCCTTCGCCCGTGCCGTGTCGGCGCTGGCCACCCGCGCGGGGGTGCGGGTGGTGTTCGTCGACGGCAACCACGACAACCAGGTGCTGCTCGGCCGGCTCGCCGAGTTGCGGCCCCAGCGCAGCGCCGAGGGCTTCGTCCTGGTCGAGGACGGGCTGTGGTGGGCGCCGAGGGGCCACCGGTGGGAGTGGGACGGGGTGCGGTTCGGGGCGCTCGGCGGCGCCTTCAGCGTGGACCGTCACCGGCGCACCCGCGGGCTGGACTTCTGGGTCGAGGAGACCACGAGCACCGCCGAGGTCGCCCGCCTCGGACCGGGCCGGCTCGACGTACTGGTGTGCCACGACGCCCCGGCCCGCCCACCCGGGGCCGAGCCCTTGCCCCGGCTGTCGCCCCGCCAGATCGACGAGGCCAGCCGGGCCCAGGTCGCGGCCGCGGTGGCGGCGACCTCGCCCCGCCTCGTGGTGCACGGCCATTGGCACCACCGATACACGGTCGAGCTCGCCACGCCCTTGGGCGCGGCCCGGGTCGAGGGGTTGGCGTCGAACCTCGAGGCTGACGCCACCGCCCTGCTCCTGCTCGACACCGCGGCGCTGGCCTGACGAGCGTGGTGCACGTGGGACCACGGGGCGTCGGGAGCCGGGTGGACCTCGCAGGCCGCGGTTCCTGTCAGTGTCACGGTGCACCATGGGCGGATGATCAGCTGCGGCGCGATCTGCGTGCTCAGACGAGTCGAGGCGACGGAGGCGTCGGGCGCGGTTCTCACCCGGTTCCTCGCAGGCGCTGAGGCCCACGTCCGGCTGGGGAGCCGCGGTTGGGGGGTCGGCCCGGCCAGCGCGCTTCAACTCAGCTGCGATGCCGGCCGTATGGTCGCCGCCGCAGACCTGCCGCGGGACGCGTCGCTCGGGAGGGAGGGGTGATGGCCCGCTGGCCCACCGGCGAGAACACGGTTTCCTACCTCGTTGGCCGCGATCGTCTCGAGGTGCTCGCCGACACGGATCTCGAGTTCGCGGCGGCCACCGCACTGGCGAGGGCGAGGAAGCGACTGGGCACCGCACGGGCTGCGCTCGAGGGTGGCGACGTGGACGGCGCCTACGTCGCGGCGTACGACGCCTATCGCATGGCGGCCGAGGCGCTCCTCGTGCGACAGGGCCTGCGGGCGACCGGCGGTGACGGCTCGCACATGACGGTCGAGGATGCGGTCGCGGCGCAGTTCTCGGACAGGATCCCCGGGTACGCCAAGCCCACGTTCGAGCGGATGCGCAAGACCCGCCACGCCGCCCAGTACTTCGATCCCTCGGCGCCGCCGATCGAGGCGGCCGACGCCGTTTGGGCGCTCGACGTCAGCCGGGCGTCGGTCGACGCGGCTGGTGATCTGCTGGAGTCCGAGCCCCTCGGTCGCTTCGACGGGGAGGCGTGAGGTCGAGCCGCAGCATCGGTCTGGCCACGACGGTGTCGTGGAACGAGTCGTGCCCTTCTTCGAGCCAGCCGGCATCGCGGATCGTGACCTGGATCTCGCGACCCAACCGTCGCTCGGCGCCGTGCAGCGCGGCGTACAGGGCGTCACGGTCGGGGGTGCCGAGCACGAGCACGTCGATGTCGCCCACCGGTCGCGCCCCCCGGGCGCCGGCGTGCCGGGCCGCCCAGGATCCGAAGAGGTAGGCGTCCTCGATGCCGGCGACGTCACGGATCGCGTCGGCGAGAACGAGAGGCACGCCGAAGGCCCGCGTCAGCACCTCGGCCAGTCCGTCGTAGTACGGGCTGTCGACGTTCGCCCGGACGAGCCTCGTCCGCCCCACGCGCCGACTCTTCAACAGCCCGGCCTCCTCGGCACGAGTGACCTCGCGGTAGACCGACGGGTGGGCGATGTCGGTGAGCTGGGAGAGCTCGGTCAGGCTCACCTCCAGATCAGGATCTCCGAGGAGCAGGGCGAGCAGTTCGGCCTGCTGCTGTGAGCGGAAGATCGGGAGAAGCGCCGGCGTGGCTGACTTTTCCACAAACTGAAGAATATCCTTCAGTTTGCGACAAGGTCAACGGCGACTACCGCGGTAGGCCCAGCACGCGCTCGGCGATGATGTTGCGTTGGATCTGGCTGGTGCCGCCGGCGATGGTGCCGGCGAAGCTGCGCAGGTACATGTCCCACCAGCTGGAGCTGTGGAACTCGGACTGGAGGGCGCTGTGGGGGGCGCCGGGGAGGCCGGGGTCGAGGGCGGCGGCGCCGAGGGACTCGACGAGGGCGAGGTTGGCGGCCTGGCCGGCCTCGGAGCCCAGGAGCTTGAGGATGGCCTGCTCGGTGGCCTCGACGCCCTTGCGGGCCTTGGCGAGGGTGCGGTAGCCGAGGAGGCGCATGGCGTAGTCGTCGACGACGAGGTTGCCGAACCAGTCCAACACGACGGGGTCGTCGGCGACGCCGTGCTCGGCCAGGGTGACCGGGGCCCAGTCGACCATGGTGTCCATGCGCGCCGCGAAGCCGAGCCACATCATGGCCCGCTCGTGGCCGAGCGAGCCGTTGGCGACCCGCCAGCCGGCGTTGAGGTCGCCGACGAGGTTCGCGGCGGGGACGTGGACGTCGTCGAAGAACACCTCGTTGAAGTCGATGTCGTCGGTCGAGACGAACGAGGCGAAGGGCTTGCG
>CAZYPY010000295.1:0-2835 GCA_964649545.1 uncultured Microthrixaceae bacterium
ACGCGCCATGACCCGATCGTGTCGCCTCCGACTGCTGATCACCGCCGCCCTCGTGGCCTTCGCAGCGGGAGCGTGCAGCGTCGGCGTGGGCACCGCACCCGAGGACTACGTCCCGCCGGAGGGCGCCGAGCAGGCCGGCGGGGGTGATGCCTCGACCGCCGACCTCAACCCCTTGGTCGACGGCCTCGACGAACCGCTCGCCGAGTTGGCCGACGCGATCGGCACCCGGAACCTCAAGGCCCTCCAGCTCGCCGCCTACGACGACTCGGTCTACCTCGAAGCCCAGGACCCCGACGATCCGAGCGTCGTCGAGGTCTGGAACTGGAACGCCGGCGAAGGCGTCACGGCGGCGGGTCCCAAGGACGTCAGCGGCGTCGACCTCGAGCGCCAGCTCTTCCGCGTCGCCCAGGTCGACCTCGGCGCGGTGCCGGGCCTCGTCGCCGACGCCCCCGGCCTGACCGGTGTCCAGGGTGACGTCACGAGCAGCGTGACCATCCAGAGACCGGCGGGCAGCCCGGTGCTCGTCACCGTGTTCGTGACGACCCCGCGGGGCCAGAACGGCGCGGTGATCGCCGACGCCGACGGCAACGTCCTGACCACCTCCTGATCGCCTCCGACGCATCGACCGCGCCGCGCCGTCGGTCACCACGCCCGCCTCAGGGGAGCGCACGCACATGCGTCACCGTGGTCAGCGGCTGATCGTGTGCTCGCAGTCCTCGAGGGTGTCGAGCTCCGCCACGAGCTCCGGATCGGTGTAGTCGCCCTGATCGGGCTGGGCGAGCGACTGGACCTTCTCGTAGTCGATGAACGCGGCCGAGAGGATCGATCGCGCGTCCTCACCGTCGAGGCCGTCGGTGAGCTCGGCCTCGATGAGGTCGAGCTGCTCGTCGACCCTCGCCACGTTCGCGCGGGCGTCGTCGACGAGACGGCCGGCGTCGCCGTCGTCGGGCAGGTTGAGGGCCTGGTAGCGCTCGGGGAGGAAGTCCGTGGCCCGGCGCACGTCGTCGGTGGCCTCGAGCAGCAGCGCCCGGGCGTCGTCCGGGTCCGTCTCGAGGGCGATCTGCTCGGACGCCTCGTTCACCTCGTTGGCCACGGTGCGGTCGTAGGCCACGAGGATCCGGCAGACCCCGGCGGCCGCCCGGTGCTCGACGGAGGAGGAGGCGTCGTCGGTCGTCCCGCCGGCCGTCGAGCGCTCGCTGCTGCACCCGGGCAGCAGTCCGCCCAGGGCCAGTCCGGCGAGCACCGCCGCCGACGCCACGCGCCGCCTCGTACGCCGCCTCACGCCCAGCTCCCCGGGAGCGCGCTCGCAGCCGGATCCGGGTCGGCGAACCGGGGCGCCCGCTTGTCGTTGAGCGCCGCCACCCCCTCGGCGAAGTCGGGACGCGCCACCATGGCCTCCAGCAGCTCCTCGGCCCGGTGCACCGCGGTGCCCACGTCGCCGTGCAGGTCGGCGTAGATCTGACGCTTGGCCACCGCCGTGGCGTCGGGGGAGACCTCGGTCGCCAGGCGTCGGGCGTAGTCGTAGGTCACGTCCAGCAGCTCGTCTCCGGGCACCGCCCGGTTGACCAGCCCGATGCGCTCGGCCTCGTCGCCCAGGACCACCCGGCTCGACAGCAGCAGGTCGGTGGCGTGGCCGGTGCCCACCAGCCGGGGCAGCACCCACGACAGCCCGTACTCGGCCGGCAGCCCCAGCCGCCCGGACGACGTCGTCAGCTTGGCGTCGAGGGCCGCGAAGCGCAGGTCGGCGAAGCAGGCCAGGACGAGGCCGACGCCCGCGGCCGGGCCGTTGATGGCCGCGATCACCGGCGTGCGCATCCCGAAGTGGAAGGCGAAGGCGTGGTCGAACTCGGGACGGACGCCGTACCCGGGCTCGGCCAGCGGCCGTCGGACGCCGCTGTCGTAGGCGCCGCCGGCGACGTGCCGGTCGAGCGCCGCGGCGTCCGCGCCGGCACAGAACCCGCGGCCGGCGCCCGTGACCACGATCACCCGCACGACCGGGTCGGCCTCGGCCTCGGCGAGCGCGTCGCGGTACTCCTCGTGCATCCGGCCGGTCCAGGCGTTGAGGCGGTGCGGACGGTCCAGGGTGACCGTGGCGACGCCGCCGTCGACCTCGTAGGACACCACCTTGCGCTCCATGGGTACTGGTTAGCATCGCGCCGATGGGCCTGGTGGACGACCTCAACCGCTTGAGCGAACTGCACGAGGCGGGACAGCTCACGGACGAGGAGTTCGAGGAGGCCAAGACCAAGCTCATCCGCCAGTCCACGGGCTACACGCCGGCCGGCGCGGCCGGCGACACCGCCGGCGGGATCGACACGACGGCGGCCTACGACCCCACGCTCTCCCCGCCCGTGTTCGACGCCGCCGGCACCGGGCTCGTCGGCGGCGGTCCGGTCGGCTCCACCGACGTCCCGCCGACGCCCGCCGTCGGCTCGTCCGCGTCACCGGCTTCCGCGGCGGCGCCGCCACCTCCCGGCGCCGCGATCCCGCCGACCACCACCGTCCACGGGGCCGGCCCGTCCACGGTGATCACGTCGGGCCTCGGCACCGGCGGCGTCGCGCTCGGCTCCCTGCCGCCCACCGGCCGCCTCCGCACCCGGGCGATGGGTCTCACCCAGCCCGGCGCCGTCGAGCCCAAGCGGAGCTCCAAGGCGACGTTCTTCGCGAGCTTCGGGTGCCTCAGCATCGTCGTCCTCTTCGCGGCGCTCATGATCGCCACGGCGGGCGTGGCCATGTTCCCGGGGATGGCCCGGTTCACGGCGCCCTTCCTCTGCAAGGCACCGTTCGAGCACAGCTACGTCGACATCACCTCCACCAGTCCCGTGCCCGGCGAGA
>CAZYPY010000296.1:0-2833 GCA_964649545.1 uncultured Microthrixaceae bacterium
CCGATCATGCACGTCACCGGCGACCGCACCGTCGAGCACGGCCTGGCCAGCATCGGCTACGACGACGAGGGCGTGGCCACGCAGTCGTGGGACCTCGTCCGCGACGGGATCCTCGTCGGCTACCAGATCGACCGCCGCATGGCCGCCCTCCAGGGCCTCGGCCGCTCCAACGGCTGCGCCTACGCCGACTCCCCCGGCCACATCCCCATCCAGCGCATGGCCAACGTCTCCCTGCAGCCGGCGGCCGATGGTCCCGACACCGCCGGACTGATCGCCGACGTGGAGGACGGCCTCTACATCGTCGGCGACCGCTCGTGGTCGATCGACATGCAGCGCTTCAACTTCCAGTTCACCGGCCAGCGCTTCTTCCGGATCCGGGGTGGCCAGCTGGCCGGCCAGGTGCGCGACGCCGCCTACCAGGCCACCACCACGGACTTCTGGGGGTCGATGGACGCGGTCGGCGGGCCGTCGACCTGGGTCCTCGGCGGCGCCTTCAACTGCGGCAAGGCCCAACCCGGCCAGGTCGCACCGGTCAGCCACGGCTGCCCGTCGGCCCGCTTCCGCCGGGTCCGCATCCTCAACACCGACCAGGAGGCGGCGGCGTGACCCCGACACCGCAGGACCTCGTCGAGGCCGGCCTGGCCGCCTCCACGGCCGACGGCTGCATCGTGCTCGTCGACGCCTCCACCAGCGCGAACCTGCGGTGGGCCAACAACACCCTCACCACCAACGGGGCCATGCGGGGCGGCGACGTGACCGCCATCTCGATGGTGGGGGGCGCCCGCGGCACCGCGTCGGCGTCGGTCTCGCGCAGCGGCTCCACCCTCGACACCGTCCGCCAGGTGGTGGCCGCGGCCGATGCCGCCGCCCGCGAGGCCGATCCCGCCGAGGACGCCGCGCCCCTCGTCGAGGGCGGAGCCGACGCCGGCTGGCACGAGCCCCCGGTCGAGACCTCCATCGCGGTGTTCGACCGGTTCGCGCCGGCGCTCGGCGAGGCCTTCGGGCGGGCCCGGGGCGCCGGCCGGATCCTGTACGGCTACGTCGAGCACACCGTCGACACCGTCTACCTCGGGTCCTCGACCGGCCTGCGCCGGCGTCACGTCCAGCCCACCGGCCACGTCGGCGTCACCGGCAAGTCGGCCGACCTCACCCGCTCGGCCTGGGTCGGCGCCGCCACCCGGGACTTCGCCGACGTCGACGCCCTCGCCCTCGACGCCGAGCTCGAGCGCCGCCTCCGATGGGCCGAGCGTCGCGTCGACCTGCCCGCCGGTCGTTACCCCACGATCCTCCCGCCCACCGCGGTCGCCGACCTGATGATCTACGCCTACTGGGTCGCGGGCGGCCGCGACGCCCACGAGGGCCAGACCGTGTTCTCGAAGCCCGGCGGCGGGACCCGGGTCGGCGAGCGCCTGTCGTCCGCGCCCGTCCGCGTCTACTCCGACCCGGCCGAGCCCGGCCTCGAGTGCGCCCCCTTCGCCATGGCGTCGGCGTCGAGCAGCGAGGCCAGCGTGTTCGACAACGGCCTGCCCCTCACCCGCACCGACTGGATCGCCGACGGCACCCTCGAGGCGCTGATCCAGACCCGGCACTCCGCGGCGCTCACCGGACTGGCGGTCACCCCCGGCATCGACAACCTCGTCGTGGCCGTCGACGGCGCCGCCGGCTCGGTGGACGACCTGGTGGCGGCCACCGACGACGGCCTGCTGCTCACCTGTCTCTGGTACATCCGCGAGGTCGACCCGCAGACCCTGTTGCTGACGGGTCTGACCCGCGACGGTGTCTACCGGGTCGAGGGCGGCGAGATCACGGGCGCGGTCAACAACTTCCGCTTCAACGAGAGCCCCATCGCCCTGCTCGAGCGCTTCACCGCCGCGAGCGCCACCGGCCCCTCGTTCTCCCGGGAGTGGGGCGACTACTTCCCCCGCACCGCCACCCCGGCGCTGCTGGTCCCCGACTTCAACATGTCGAGCGTCAGCCAGGCGCTCTGAACCGCGCTTCGGCCGGCGCCTCATCGCATCGTCAGGACTCGCTCGTCCCTCGCTCGTCGCGCCGACGGGTCGCGCCGACGGGTCGACCTGCTCAGGTCGGGACGGAGCGCCAGGCGACGGGGAGCCAGACGAACCAGCGGGGCCGGGTGAGCAGCTCGCGGCCGTCGCGGGCGGCCGCCGCCGCCTCGGTGCGCGCCACGATCCAGGCGTAGAGGGCCACGGCCACGATGGTCGAGCCCATGAACGGCACGACCAGGCCCAGCGCGAACCAGATCACGAACACGTACAGCACGGCGCGCCGGACGACCCGGCGCAGCCCGTCGGCGTCGTCGACCACGACGAGGTCGTCCGGGTGCTCGCCGGTCACGTCGGGGAGGCCGGCGTAGATGGCGGCGCGGCGACGGTCGCGACCCCGGCCGCCCAGCACGGCGACGATCGCGGCGGCTACCGGCAGGGCGAGGAACTGCACCACGAAGGCCGTGAGCCCAGGGCGCTCGTCGGGGTCCTGGCCGGCCCAGAGGAGCACGCCCTCGGGCACCACCAGCGCGGCCACCAGCGCGTAGCCGCCGGCCAGGCCGCGCAGGTAGCTCGCCAGCGGCACCAGCCGGGCGCCGAGCTCCTCGGCCTCGGCCGCGGGTTCGGTCACACCGGCTGGCCGAGAAGGAAGGTCGCGGACAGGCCCTCGCCCCAGGTCGCCAGGTCGGGGGCGACGGGAAGCCCGAGCGAGCGCAACTCGTCCGCCACCGGGCCCTCGCCCACCTCGAGCACGACCGCGGCGGGGTCCACGAACCCCGTGCCCATGTCCATGGACAGCGGGGTCCCGTAGGCGACGCCGTCGAGGTACG
>CAZYPY010000297.1:0-2827 GCA_964649545.1 uncultured Microthrixaceae bacterium
TCGCCGCGGTGGCGCTGCCGTACTACCGGGAGACGTACCCGGCGATCTGCGAGTCGTCCCGCCGGGTGCTCACCGAGGTGCTGGCCGACCACGAGCGGGAGGCGCTCGGCTCGGCTGCGGCGCCGCTCACCCGCCCCGACCTGTTCGACGTCGACCCCCACGCCGCTCACCTCTGGGGTCGTCCGCCCCCGCCTCGTGAGGGGACGCCGTCCTTCGGGGACATGGTCCGACCGACGGCCGACGTGGTCCCCGCCACCTGGGTTCGCCTGGGTCAGGACCGTTGGGAGAACAGCCACGGTGGCGTCGGCACCCTCGTTCCCGAGGGCTTCGAACGGATCCTCTTCGTCGACAGCCTCCTCGAAGGAGACGGTGCGGAGGACGGGGGCTCGGGCCTCGACGAGCAGGTCCACACCAGAGCGATCGCCGAGGTCGCCGCCCGCCACACGACGACGCCCGACCACGCCTTCTTCGCGATCTGGGAGGGCCATGGCTACGACGAGCGTGGCCTCGACCACGTCCTGCGGTTCGCCGATCCCAGCCACCGCTACCGCGAGTACTTCCTGCTCGAGGGTCCGGTCTGGGCCGCCAGCCACCTCGTCTGGCCCAACCGCCTGCACACGTCATGGCTCCGGCCCGACCTGTGGTGGCCGGCGGACCGGGCCTGGATCGTCTGCACCGACGTCGACCTCGCCTGCAACTACGTCGCCGGCACCCAGGCTCTCGTCGACGAGGTGGCGGCGGCGGTCATCACCGAGACCCACCTCGTGGCCCGCACCGACGACTTCGAGCGCGTCTTCTGACGGACCGCGCGTTCTCTGACGGATCGACAGCGCCATGCGCCGTCGATCCGTCAAAGAACTCGGCTGGTGCTCGTGAACCTGGCGCCGCGAGTGGATGCTGGTGCGGTTGGTTCGGCTGGGTCGACGTCGGTCAGGCCGGTTGGGTGTCGTCGGCGCGCCTGGCGTCGAGGGCTGCGTCGAGGCGGTCGAGTCGGCGCACGTTTCGGCGCTGGATCGGCACCATGGCCACGGCGAGGAGCAGCCAACCGACGCCGAAGAGGACGGAGCCGGGCCGTTCCCGGGCCAGTCCGACGACCACGGCGAGCGTGCCGAGTGCGAGGCCGGGCCCGAGCGCCCTGAGGTACGCCGACGCCATCCGCGAGCGATGCTCGGCGGCGAGGCGGCGGATGGCCTCGTCGTGAGTGGGATCCTCCGGGAGGCGGCCGCGGCGCAGCGCCCGGCCGAGCTCCTTCTGGGACGCCCGGTGGGCCGACCGATCGGCGTCGGGCTCGCTGGCCTGCACGTAGGCGGCCACGCCGACGATGGCCATCACCCCGAGGACCGCCACGAGGCCGAGGCGGACGAGGTCGCGGTGGTCGGTCTGGTCGAGGACGATGATCCCGACGCCCGCGGCCGCGACGAGTGCCGCGAGCGCCGTGCCGAGGCGCGACACGTCAGAGGCCCCCGGCAGGAGGGGCGTCGTCGCGTCGGGCGTCGAGGGCGGCCTCGAGCCGGTCCCACGTGGCGAGGGTGCGGCGTCCCACCCACCAGGCCAGCAGCGCGAGGGCGACGGAGCCGGCTGCGAGACCCAGACTGACGAGGCTGCCACCGGCCAGGAAGCTCAGGTACTGCGTCGCCGCGGTCACGAGCACGATCACCCACGACCACCTCAGAATCTCGCCCTGGCGGGAGCGGACGTGCGACAGATGGGCACGGATCTCCGCGTCGTCACGTCGGTCGTCTGGTGGGCGACCGGTCCGCAGCGCCCGCCGGGCGACCTTGCGTGCGGGGGACAGGCGGATGCCGTCCTCGGCCATCTCCCTGCGCTGCCGTCGGAGCGACAGGACGAAGGCGACCACGAGGCCGAAGACCAGAGGTGACCAGGGCGTCGCCGCCCAATCGAGGCGTCCCTCCAGGCGGGGCGAGACGACCGCCATCCACCCGATGAGGAGCGCCATGAGGATCGCCGTGCCGACGAGCGTCTCCTTGACGCGGAGCGCTTCACAGACGCTCGTCGGTCGCTCGTCCACGGCCGCCATTCTTGTCATACCCCCCGAGGATGATGGGCCCATGAACGCCGAGGTCTTCGACTGGACCGGCAAGATCCGCCGGCACCTGGCGGGGGTCCTCGCGCACGAGCTCGACCTGTCCGACGCCACCGGCGAGGAGGCCGCTCGGGTGGTCGAGGAGTACGCGGAGATCGAGCGCCTAGCGGCGGTGGCCAAGGTGCGCGCCGCGCGGCGGGTGGCCGAGACCGAGGCGTACAAGCGGTCGGGCGACAAGGACGCGGCCGGGTGGTTCGCCCGCCGCACCGGGAGCTCCAAGCGTGACGCGGAGCGGTCGTTGGCGGCGGCCAAGGCCATGGACGGGCTCGACGCCACCCAGGGCCGCGGCCGAGCGGGGTGAGCTGTCCGAGCAGCAGCTGCGCGAGATCACCGATGCCGCCACCGCGAACCCGGCGGCGGAGCAGGACCTGCTCGACGCGGCGAGGACCGAGTCGTTCGCGGGGTTGAAGGATCGGGCGTTGAAGGCGAAGGCGTCGGCGGGGGACCGTCGCACCCGCCACGAGCGCATCCGGTTGTCGCGGTTCGTGCGTCACGGGGTCGACGCCGAAGGGGCGTTCTGGATGAGCGTGCGCAACACCGCCGATGTCGGCGCCCGGATGATGGCGGTGCTGCGCCGCCACGAGGACGAGGTCTTCGAACGCAACCGCGGCCGAGGTGTCCGCGAGAAGCGCGAGGCCTACGCCGCCGACGCCCTCGAAGACGCCCTCTGCGGCGCCACCCGCCCCGCCGAACCGCCGACCGCGAGCGACCGGTCGTTGGACG
>CAZYPY010000298.1:0-2825 GCA_964649545.1 uncultured Microthrixaceae bacterium
CATGTGTCACATGTGACGAATGGCGGCCACGCCCAGTGATCCCAGCGCGCCGCCCGGGGTCGCGACCACGGGACCATGACCGGGCGTACGCTCCGGGGATGTCGCCCGACCGATCGGCCCGCCGCGCCCTCGGTGTCGCGCTCTCACTCGCCCTCACCGCTGCGCTCGTCCTCGACCACAGCACCGCCGGCGGTGCGGCGCCCCGCCAGTCCGAGCGCGTGCCGGCGTTCGAGCTGACCCTCCACCAGGTGGCCACACTCGACCGCCCGATCGCACTCGCCACCATCACCGGCAACGACGATCTCTTCGTGGCCGAGCGCGGCGGTCGAGTGCGCCACCTCGTCGTCGACGGAACGGGGGTCACCACCGATCCGGTCCCACTCGTCGACCTTTCGTCGCTGACCGACGACGGCGGGGAGGGCAGCCTCCTCGGCCTCACCTTCAACCCCGCGGGCGACCGGCTCTACGTCTTCCACACGAACCTCCGCGGCAACCTCCGGGTGGCCGAGTACCAGGTGGCCGACGGCTCCACCGACCCCTCGGTCGTGGCCGGGACGAGGCGGGTCGTCGTGTCGATCCGACACCAGCCGTTCGAGAACCACAACGGCGGCGACCTCACCTTCGGTCCCGACGGCCGCCTCTACATCGCAGTGGGCGACGGCGGGGGCGGTGGCGACCCCCAGGGGAACGGCCAGGACCGCACCACCCTGCTGGCCAAGATCCTGCGCATCAACCCGCAGGCGACGGCGACCCGCCCGTACAAGAACCCGGTCACCAACCCGTTCGTCCGCCAGTCACCCCGCCGGGGAGAGATCTGGCTGTACGGCGTCCGCAACCCGTGGCGGATCTCGTTCGACCGGGAGAACGGCGACCTGTACGTCGCCGACGTGGGTCAGGACCAGTACGAGGAGATCAACGTGCTGCCCAGCGACGACAGCGGCCGCAACGCCGGCCGGGGCGCGAACCTCGGCTGGAGCCGCATGGAGGGCCCTGATCCCTTCAACGGCACCGAACCGGGCAACCACACCGAGCCGACCTTCACCTACACCCACGGCAACGGCCCGGGCGAGGGGTGCTCGATCACCGGCGGCTACGTCTACCGCGGCGCCGCCATCCCGGGTCTCGTGGGCCAGTACGTCTACGGCGACTTCTGCACCGGGGTCATCAGCTCGATCACCGCCACGGACGGCTCCCTCGTGGGATCGAGCACCGACCTCGGCATCAGTGTCGCCGACTCCTCGCTCTACTCGTTCGGCGAGGGCCCCGACGGCGAGCTCTACACCCTCTCGGGCAACGGCCCGGTGTCACGCATCGAGCCCGCGGTGCCCTGATCGCCCGGCGAGCGTCAGCCGGCGGCGCTTCGGTACGCCGCGAGCACGTCACGGATCGACACGACCCCGACGATCTTCTCCTCGTCCACCACGGGGAGGTGGCGAATGTTCCCCGCCTCCATCACGACGGCGGCCTCGTCGACGCTGGCGTCGAGCCCGATGGTGACGACGTCCATGGCCATGACGTCCTCGGCCCGGTCGTCGTCGACGTCGTCGCCGTTGGCCACCGCCCGCACGATGTCGCGCTCGGACAGCACGCCGGCGGCCCGCCCATCGGTCACGACCACGACCGCACCGACCTCCTCGCGCTCCATGACGACGGCGGCATCCCGCAGCGTCGCCGCAGGCGTCACGGTCACCGTGCCCCGGTGGACGAGGTCGCGCACCGTGGCGTCGGGTCCGGGCTGGGTCATCGGGAAGGGCCTCCTGGTCGAGGGGGATCGGGAAGTCCGACGAGCGTAGGGGACCCGGGGCCCCCTCCCCCACCTTGGCCGGGCCGACACCTCCCGACCGGTACGCTGCGGGGTTCGGGCCGCCGTGAGGGGAGCTCCATGTTCTGCGCGAATTGCGGTCACGAGATCTCCGAGGGCCGCAGCTACTGCTCGGCATGTGGGGCGCCGGTGGCCGACGACGCACCACCGGCACCGTTCCCGCACGCACCGCCCCCGTACGCCGTAGGCCCGGGAGCAGCCCCGGCCTGGGGCCCGCCTACCGCCGGCGCGCCGCCGGTCCCCAGCAACACGTTCTCGACGTGGGCGATCGTGGTCGGTTGCGTCGCGCTGCTGTTCCTGCCGATCCTGCTCGGCCCCGCGGCGCTGGTGCTCGCCGGGATCGCCCTGTCGAAGAAGGAGCCCCGGGGCACCGTCGCCATGCTCGTGGCCGTCGTCGGCACCATCGGTGGGTTCGCCCTCGGCGCCCTGGTCCTCGCCGCCTCCGGCTAGCGCCGCGGCGAGCGGCGCCCTCAGCTCCCGGCCCTCGAGGCCGACGGGGAGAGGACCGATCGGCAGGAGGACGCGGGGTGACACCCACCATCAACCCCACCCGCGGGGACCAGGGCGCCACGGCGGGAGCGACGGCGACGAGCCCGCCGGGATGGCACCGGGACCCGCTCCAGCGATTCCCGTTGCGCTACTGGGACGGCCACCGGTGGACCGAGAACGTCGTCAACGCCGAGCGCCAGGTCGGCGTGGACGTGGGCTGGGCACGTGCGGCCGCCGCCGCCCTCGGCGAGACGCGAACCGTCTCCCCGGCGACGACTGCGGACGCCGCCCAGCCGGTGGCTTCCGCCGGCGCGGCGCACCCGGCCGAGGCAGACGCGGGCAGGGGGTCCCTCGAGCCGGAGCCGGCGGTGGAGCAGGAGCCGGAGCCGGAGCCGGCGGTGGAGCCGACCCCGGTGCCGGCACCCGAGCCGCCGGTCGAGCGGTTCGACATCTCACCCGATGCCGTCCTCGGCCGGCGAGCGGCGCGCCCCGCCGCGGCCACGCCCCCGACCGA
>CAZYPY010000299.1:0-2795 GCA_964649545.1 uncultured Microthrixaceae bacterium
CGACGAGGTCACCAACCTCCAGTTCACCCAGGACGTGCCCATCTGGGAGCACAAGATCTATCGGGAGCGCCCGCCCCTGACCGCGGCCGACGGCCCCGTCCACGAGTACCGCCGCTGGTTCCGCCAGTTCTACAGCGGCTGGACCATGTGAGCCGAGCGCCCGTGGTCGCGGCACCACCGGTCGGGACGGCGTTCGCGGCGTGGGAGGATCGGGGCATGCGCGACGCCGACGAGTTGGTCGCCCGGGTGGAGCCGCTGCTCCCGGCCATCGCCGCCGGGGCGGCCGAGGGCGAGCGCCTGCGGCGGCTCCCGGACGACACCCTGGCGCTGCTGCGGGAGGCCGACGTGTTCCGCGCCCTGGTGTCCCCCGAGCGGGGCGGCCACGGCCTCGGGCTCGACTCGGTGGTCGCCCTCGGCCTGACCCTCGGCCGGGCCGACACCGCCACCGCCTGGGTCACGACGTTCCTGGTGATGCACAGCTGGCTGCTGTCGATGTTCCCCGACGCCGTGGTCGACGAGGTGTTCGGGGACCGCGGCTACGCCCTGGCGCCGGCGGCGCTGTCGCCGACGGGCACGGCGACACCGGTCGACGGCGGCTACGAGTTCACGGGCCGCTGGTCGTGGGGGACGGGGGTCATGCACGCCGACTGCGCCCTCGTCACCGGCGTGGTCGTCGCCGACGGTCTCCCCGACCTGCGGATGGTGCTGCTCGACCTCGACCAGTTCGCGGTCGACGACGTCTGGCACACCGACGGCATGCGGGCCACGGGCAGCAACGACATCGTGTGCCGCGAGGTGTTCGTCCCCGCCGAGCGCACGCTGTCGTTCCGAGCGCTGGCCGAGGGTCAGGTGCGCCCGGTGCCCGGCACGCCGATGGCGGGCTACCCGGTGGTGTCGGTCCTGTGCCTCACCGCGGCGACGCCGCTGGTGGGCGGCGCCGGTGGCGCCTTCGCCGCGTACCGAGAGCGCCTGGCGGCGCGGGTCCTCGCCTACAGCCTGGGCGAGCGCCAGGTGGAGAAGCCCGCCGCGCAGGTCCGCCTCGCCCGCGCCGACGCCGACCTCCGGGCCGCCCGCTTGCTGCTGGAGGACTGCGTCCGCACCCTCGACGAGGCGTACGGGCCCAATGGTGCCGGCATGGCCCGGCCCGACCGCTCGATCCTGCGCATGAGCACCACCACGGCGGTCCACACCGCCAAGCAGGCGGTGGCCTCGCTGTGCGACGCCGCCGGCGGGTCGATCCACCTGCTCGACCAGCCCCTCCAGCGCTTCCAGCGCGACCTCAACACGGGCGTGGGTCACGCCGTGTTCGACGCCGACCGGGCGGCCGAGGTCCACGGCCGCATTCTCGTCGGCCTCGAGCCCGCCCTCACCGACCTGCTCTGATCCGAGCATCGAAGCCTCGCCGGTGCGTGCGAGGGCTCGCTTCGGTCAAGCGACGCCGGTGCGCGGCCGGCGGAGGAACGGCTGGAGCCGCAGGTACGTGGCCGAGCGCCAGGCCCACTCGACCGGGCCGAAGCGGAACCGCGCCAGCCACGGCTCGGACCAGGCCAGCTGGAGCGTCCACACCACCCCGACGAACACGGCGATCTCCCACCGGGTCAGGCCGGCGAACGGGAACACGTGGCGCAGCACGACGATGCCGATCACGGTCTGGCTCAGGTAGTTGGTGAGCGCCATCTGCCCGGCGGCACGGAAGCGCCGGCGAAAGCCCGTGTCCGGTCGGAGGTTCCAGAGGGTGAGGAGGCCGAGGTAGCCGAGGGTCATCGGCATCGTCGCGAGCGTGTTCTGGATCTCCCCTACGACGGCGACCCTCGGGTCGAAGTCGGCGACGGCCTGCAGCACGACGCCGGAGGCGGCGAGCGGGAGACCGACCCCGAGCCCGAGGATGGCGAGCCGGCGGTAGTACCGGGGTGAGCGGGCGCCCTGGATGATGCCGAGGCGGTACACCGCGACCCCGAGCAGCATCATGGCCAGCGCTCTGCCGAAGAACTCGACGAGCAGGTAGAGGCCCACGGCGTCGGACATCGGTGGGCCGTCGACGAGCCAGAAGTCCCGCAGTCCCTCGCCATCGCCGGGCACCGTGGTGGCCACCAGCGCGGCGACGGCCGCGACGGAACCCATCAGCACGACGGCGACCGCGATCAGCGTCGTCGTCCTCCAGCGTCGCGCCCACAGCAGCACCGGTGCGCAGAGCGCGTACACCGTGAGCACGTCGCCCACCCAGAGCCAGGTGTGGAGCAGCCCGATCCCGAGCAGCAGCGTGTTGCGCCAGAGGCTCAACCGGGTGCCGTTGCGTCCCTTGGCCTCGGCCCGCTCGCAGAACAACACGATCGACGCGCCGAAGAGCAGGGAGAACAGCCCCATCATCTTCTGGTCGACGAGCACCTCGCCGAGGCCACCGACGACCCAGTCGGCCGGGCCCTCGGTCCCGCCGGCGTCCAGGTTGAAGTACGCCGCTTCCGGGAGCCCGTACGACACGGCGTTCATCACCAGGATGCCGAGCACGGCCACCCCACGCAGCAGGTCCAGGTTCGAGATCCGTGGCGCGGCGACCTCGTGCTCGAGCGCCGCCGCCATCCCGGCGACTCTACGTACTGCCGGCCGCCCCGCTCCGACCGAGCCCGATCGGCCGCCGTGGCGGGGTCACGCCTGCGGGTGGATCTCGACCCAGCCGCGGGTGCCGTCGACGCGGAGGTGCCGGCCGTCCTCGATGCGGTGGGTGGCGCCCTCGACGCCGACGACGGCGGGCAGGCCGTACTCGCGGGCGACGACGGCGCCGTGGGTCATGAGGCCGC
>CAZYPY010000300.1:0-2793 GCA_964649545.1 uncultured Microthrixaceae bacterium
CGCGTCGCCTCGATGTTGTCGCGGATGTAGGGCCGTTCCTTGGTGGACTCGGCGGGCTGCACCTGGAAGCGCTGGATGAAGGTCGGGTAGATCCCGCCCGCCACGATGGCCACGAAGGCCCACAGGCCGACCGCGAGCACCGGAAGCACCCAGCCCCGACGCCAGATGTTGGCGATGAAGAGGCAGAACGAGAGCAGGGCGATGAGCAGCAGCAGGTAGATCGCGGGGAGCTGGGCGTTGACGTCGGTGTAGGTGGCCCCCTGCACCACCCCACGGGTCGACGTGGTGAGCTCGTAGCGCTGCAGCCAGTAGTCCGCCGCCTTGATGAGGGCGAGGATGCCGAGCAGCACCGACAGGTGGGCCTTGACCTGGGGGGTCACCCGCTGGAGCGGGGCCTGCACCCGGATGCCGCCGTTGAGGTAGTGGGCCACCACCGTGACGATGAAGATGATGACGAAGGCGGCGAACAGCCAGTTGACCACGAAGCTGAGGAACGGCAGCTGGAAGACGTAGAAGCCGATGTCGGTGTCGAACAGCGGGTCGGTGACCCCGAAGTCGACCCGGTGGGTGAAGAGGATCCACGAGTCCCACTGGCTCGACACCCCCGAGCCGGCGATGACCGCGAACAGCAGCGCCACCCCCACCCGCACCGCGCCCGAACGCCGGCCCACGGCCTGGTGGTAGCGCTCGAGGAGCTCCTCCTCGGGGCCGGCCGGTCGGAACTTCGGGGCCAGCCGGTCGGCGATGACCAGGTTGGCCAGCATCAGCACGAAGAACAGGCCGGTGAAGATGATCCCGAGCGAGACCCGGGCCCCGACGATGCCGCGGAAGACCCGGTTCAGCTCGAGCGAGTCGAAGAAGAGGTAGTCGGTGTAGAAGCCGGCGATGCCGCGCAGCGACGTGGCCAGCAGGAACAGGGCGACCGCGGCGACGACCAGGATGATCCGCCCGCGGCCCGAGCGACGTCGGCCGTCCCGGCGGCCGGCGCCGCTCGGCATGTCGGAGGGGGCACGCATGACGGGGCGAGCCTATCGGGCGGTCCCACCACCTCCGGGGTCGCCCCCGGGGCCGCCGTCGCCCACCAACCCGGCGACGACCTCGATCGCGGTCTCGATGCCCGCGGCGTCCACGTCGAGGTGGGTGACGGCCCGCACCCGGCGGCCGACGGGTCCCATGCGGACCCCGTCGGCCTCGATCGCCGCGAGGAAGGCGGCCGTCGACCAGCCGTCGGGTGGCGCGAAGTACACCATGTTGGTGTCGGGCGCCTCGGTCGCCACCCCCGCCGCCGCGAGGCCCTCGGCCAGCCGCCGCGCGTTGGCGTGGTCGTCGGCGAGGCGGTCGACGTGATGGTCGAGCGCGTGTAGGCACCCGGCCGCGGCGATGCCCGCCTGGCGCAGGGCGCCGCCGAAGAGGTGCTTGAACCGTCGGGCCCGCGCGATGAAGTCCTCCGGGCCCGCCAGCACCGCGCCGATGGGCGCGCCGAGGCCCTTGGTGAAGTCCAGCCAGATCGAGTCGACCGCGCTCCCCCACACGTCGGCGGCGACGCCCGACGCGATCACGGCGTTGAGCAGCCGGGCGCCGTCGACGTGGACCCGCACCCCGCGCTCGTGGGCCAGCCCCGCCACCGCCTGGTAGCGCTCGAGCGGCCAGATCGCCCCGCCGGCGAGGTTGTGGGTCTGCTCCAGGGCCACGAGGGTCGTGGGCGGGATGTGCACGGTGCCGGCGGTGAGCACCTCGTCGAGCTGCTCGGGGGTGAAGGTGCCCCGATCGCCCGGCAGCTGCTCGAACAGCACGCCGCTCATCAGCGCGGGCCCGCCGGTCTCGTACCGCATCAGGTGGGCGTCGCGCTCGATGACCACGACGTCGCCGGGCCGGGTCCACGCCGCCACGCCGAGGCGGTTGCACATCGTGCCGGTGACCACGAACAGCGCGGCCTCCTGGCCGAGCAGTGCGGCGGCCCGCCGCTGCAGTTCGTTGACGGTGGGATCCTCGCCCCGCTGCTCGTCGCCGACCTTCGCGCCGGCGATGGCCTCGCGCATGGCGGGCGTGGGCCTCGTGGCGGTGTCGGAGGAGAGGTCGATCACCCGTCCGCGTCCTCGCGGGCCGCCGGGCGCAGCAGGCAGCGGCAACCGTCGTGGGCCGGCGGATGGCGGTGGCCCGTCGGGTACCGGTCACCGCGGACGACCGGGCCGGCCAGCGCGTTGTCGGCGCACTCGGGGCACGCCCCGTCGACGTCGTCGAGCACCCACTCCAGCAGCGAGCCCTTGGCCACCCCGGCCAGCAGGCCGGCGTGGTACGCCGACCGGGCGGCGTCGGCCGCGAGGGCGCCGACGCGCTGGCCCTTCCACTCCCGGAACGCCGAGCGCACGCCCCCGGCGGCCTCGGCACCGTCGCCGGCGTCCTCGAGGGCGCGCACCAGCCGGTCGTGGAGGGGCGCGGCCAGCTCGGTGCCCACGGCAGTGGCCATGGGCGCCGCCGCCGGGGGACGGGCCCGGTGATCCGGCGCCATCGAGGCCATCGCGCCGGCGGCGAGGCGCCCGAGGGGCTCGGCGGCCACGCCCGCGAAGCGCTCGGTGAGCGCGCCGGCGCCGTCGAGCACTGCGTCGGGGTCCGGCGCCTGGCCCTTGCGCAGGGCGCGCAGCCGCTCGATCAGCGCGTTCTGCTGTTCCCCCAGCACCCGCTTGAACCCGCGGGCCAGCTCGTCGGCGGCCTCGACCAGGGCCTGCTCGACATCGACCGGCTCGGTGGGGAGCGCCTCGACGACCGGCGGCGGCTCGTCCGCCGGAGCCGACC
>CAZYPY010000301.1:0-2787 GCA_964649545.1 uncultured Microthrixaceae bacterium
CCCAGCCTTTGTTTCCGAGTGGGGCGGCTTTGGCGGGGTGCCCGAATTCCCGGCCGGAGTAGCGGCGGACCCCACGACCGGTGACCTCTACGTCTCCGACTCCTTCTTCAATGCCAGAATGTTGAAGTTCGACTCGAACGGCGACTCGCTCTTCGAGTTCAGTAGCCTTGGGTCAGGCCAGGGCCAGCTGAGTGGGCCTCGCGGGGTCGCGGTGGACCCGTCGACCGGCGATGTGTACGTCGCTGACGCCAACAACCACCGGGTGCTGAGATTCGACTCGAACGGCGCCTACGTCTCCCAGCTCGGTACCAGCGGCTCCGGCGACGGAGAGTTCACGTTCCCTGAAGCGGTGGCGGTGGACCCGTCAACCGGCGACGTCTACGTCACCGACAACATGTACGCGGGTCAATCGGAAGACCGGGTGCAGAAGTTCGACTCGAATGGCACCTACCTCACCCAGTGGGGCGGCTTCGACTCGCCGATTTTCGGGTGGATCGGCTTCGACTCGCCGCGCGGGATTGCGGTGGACCCATCGACCGGCGACGTGTACGTGGCCGACGAGGGCGCGGTGCTGCGGTTCGATTCGGACGGCACCTCACTCTCCGTGCTCGGCTACACCGGCTCCGGCGACGGCCAGTTCGACGGCGCGGTCGGGGTGGCGGTGGACCCGTCGACCGGCGACGTCTACGTGGCCGAGACTGGCAACGATCGGGTCCAGAAGTTCGATACGACCGGTGACTATCTCACCCAGTGGGACACCCCAGCCGGCCTGAATCCTGGTTACTTGGCGGTCGACCCCTCTACCGGTGACGTGCTCGTAGCGATTGGGAACTGGGATGGCGGGCGGCTTCAGCGGTTCGATTCGACCGGCGCCCTCCTCAGCGACCAGTTCCTCACCCCGGGCAGCGGCCGTTTCGACTCGCCAGCCGGGGTCGAGGTCGACCCGTCGACCGGCGACGTGTACGTGGCCGACTCCCGCAACGATCGCGTGCAGCGGTTTGACTCGACGGGTGCCTTCTCCTCCCAGTTCGGCAGCCGCGGGTCCGGCCCGGGAGAGTTCGACCGGCCGGGCGATGTGGACGTCGACGGGTCCGGGAACATCTACGTCGCGGAGCACTCCCGGGTGCAGAAGTTCGATTCGACCGGCGCATTCGTCTTGGAGTTGGGCAGCCTCGGATCGGGCTCCGGCGGGTTCGACGGCGCTGGCGTAGGGGTGAACACGTCCACCGGCGACGTGTATGTGACCGACTCCAACAACGACCGGGTGCAGCGGTTCAACTCGAACGGCGCCTTCCTCTCCCAGTTCGGCACCAGCGGCTCCGGTGACGGCGAGTTCTGCAGGCCCGTGGATGTGGCAGTGGACGACTCGGGAGACGTGTATGTCGCCGACTACTGCAACGGGCGGGTGCAGAAGTTCGACTCGGACGGCACCTACCTCATCGAGTGGGGGACATCCGGGGACGGGCCCGGCGAGTTCAGCGGGGCGACCGACGTGGAGATCGACGGCTCCGGCGACGTGTACGTCGCCGACCCGTTCAACGACCGGGTCCAGAAGTTCGACTCGAACGGCAACCTTCTCGCCCTGTGGGGTACGCCCGGGACAGGGCCCAGCGAGTTCGACCTGGCGTGGGGGGTGGCGGCGAACCCGTCGACCGGCGACCTGTACGTCACCGACTCCCGCAACGATCGCGTGCAGAGGTTCACCGCGTCGAGTTCCCCGGCTGGGGTGTCGGGCACGGTCACGTCATCGGGGTCGGGTGTCCCGGTGGCGGGTGCGTGGGTGGCGGTGTTGCGCCCGTCTGATTTCTCGATCGCGGCGGCGGCGGTCGCGGACGGGTCGGGCAACTACCAGGCGCAGGTGCCGCCGGGGTCGTACTTCTTGTACGTGATCGACCCATCCGGGTCGCACACCGCGGGGTTCCACGGCCCACCCACCACGGTCGTCGTCAACGTCGGGGCGATGAGCGAAGAAGACCCGGTGATGCCCAGCCTGCGGGGGTCGATCACCGCCACCGTCACCGAGACCGGCACGAACGACCCGATCGCAGGCGTGTGGGGCTTGGCGTTGTCGACCACGGGGCCCAACACCGGCGCGGCCGAACTGGCGGTGACCGCGAACGGGTCCGGCCAGCTCACCCTGCCGGGGCTCACCCCGGGCAGCCACTTCGTCGGGTTCGTGGACCCCACCGGCGCCCACGCCACCCGGTTCTACCCGAACTCGCCGAACGTGCCCGACGCCACCCCGGTGGCGGTCACCGCCGGCGGCACGACCCCGGCGAACGTGTCGCTGCCCGCCCAGAACCAGGTGGGGACCGAGGAGACCATCTCGGGCACCCTCACCGAGCAAGGCACCGGCACCCCCCTGGCGGGTGCCCGAGTCGTCGCGCTACGAGCATCGGACTACGCGATGGTGCGAGGAGCGGTCACCGACGCGTCCGGCCAGTACCGCCTGGACCTGGCCGACGGGGGCTACAAGCTCGTGTTCTTGGACTCGACCGGTCGCCATGACGCGGAGTGGTACGACAACCAGCCCAACACCGCACTCGGCGCCGCCGCCACCGTCACCGCACCAGGCACCGCCAACGCCGCGCTCAACGCCAACACCGGGTCGATGACCGGCACCATCACTGATGATCCGTCAGGCGACCCGATCGCGGGCGTATGGGTGGTCGCGATCGGACCGACCGGCATCGCGGGCGGCGCGGTCACCGGCGCCGACGGGACCTACACCATCTCCGGGCTCGCTCCCGGCACCTACCGGGCCACGTTCGCCGACCCCAACGGCGG
>CAZYPY010000302.1:0-2781 GCA_964649545.1 uncultured Microthrixaceae bacterium
CCCGAGCCGCTGGAGCTGACCGTGCCGGACACGCCGACCAGCGCCGGGGACCCGAGGTCGACGGGGGGCAGGGCGTCGCCCATCTCGCCGGCTCCGTCGCCGCGGTCGGCGACGTCGCCCTGGCCGGGCACGCCGTGGGTGCCGTCGCCCCAGCACTTCACCCGGTCGTCGTCGAGCAGGGCGCAGGTCGACGACGTGCCGGCGGACACCGACGTGGCGGTGCGGCCGGTGCCGAGGGACACCGTCGGCAACGCGGCCATGTCACCGGCCATGAGTCCCTCGGAGCTCGTGGTTCCGATCCCGAGCTTGCCGTCCTCGCCGCGGCCCCAGCACTTGACGGTCGCGTCGTCGAGGACGGCGCACGTGTGGCCGAAGCCGGTGCTGACGGTGGTCGCCGTTCGTCCGGGGCCGAGGTTGACCGCCGGAAGGGCGTCGCCCATCTCGCCGGCGGTGTCGCCGAGGGTCGTGGCGTTGTCCTGGCCGAGGCGACCGCCGTCACCGGTGCCCCAGCACTTCACGCTGCCGTTGTCGAGCAGGGCGCAGGTGTGGGAGCTGCCGGCGCTGACCGCGACCGCGGTGCGGCCGGTGCCGAGGGCCACCGCCGGGAGCGCGTTGCCCATCTCCCCGGGGGCGTCACCGCGTGCATCCGTGTCTCCGAGGCCGAGCGCCCCCGTGACGTTGAGGCCCCAGCACTTCAGGCTCCCGTCGTCGAGGACGGCGCACGTGTGGTCGATCCCCGCCTCGATGGCGACCGCGGTCCGGCCCGTACCGAGGCTGACGGTGGGGAGGGCGTTGCCCATCTCGCCGGGTTGGTCGCCGCGGTCGTCCGTGTCGCCGAGGCCGAGCCGACCGCTCGCGCCCCGTCCCCAGCACTTCACGCTGCCGTTGTCGAGGATCGCGCAGGTGTGGAAGCCGCCCGCGGTGACGGCCACGGCGGTGCGGCCCGTACCGAGGTCCACGGCAGGGAGGTTGTCGCCCATCTCGCTGATCGAGTCGCCGATGTCGGAGGTGCTCCCGCGGCCGAGCCGGCCCTGGAGTCCCGAGCCCCAGCACTTCACCTGCCCGTTGTCGAGCAGCGCGCACGCGTGGTTGGAGCCGGCGCTGACCGATTGAGCGGTCCTGCCGCTGCCGAGCGGGATCGGGCGGAGCGTGTCACCGAGCTCACCCGGCGCGTCGCCGACGTTGTTCGGGCTGCCGGTGCCGAGCTTGCCGCCGCTGGCCTGACCCCAGCACTTGACCGTGCCGTCGTCCAGGCGCGCGCACGAGAAGAAGCCGCCGGCGGTGATCTGGTGGGCGGTGCGGCCGGCGCCGAGGTCGAGGGTGGGGAGGCTGTTGCCCATCTCGCCGGCGGCGTCGCCGCGGTCGCCGGTGTCGCCGAGGCCGAGTTGGCCGTTGGCGTTCTCGCCCCAGCACTTGCGGAGGCCGGTGTCGAGGGTGGCGCAGGTGTGGAGGCCGCCGGCGGTGACCGCGATGGCGGTGCGGCCGGTGCCGAGGCCGATGGCGGGCAGGGCGTTGCCCATCTCGCCGGCGGCGTCGCCGCGGTCGGCGGTGTCGCCGAGGCCGAGGCGGCCGGCGTCGTTCTCGCCCCAGCACTTGGTGGTGAGGTCGTCGAGGCGGGCGCAGGTGTGGGCGTCGCCGGCGGTGACCGCGACGGCGGTGCGGCCGGTGCCGAGGCTGACGGCGGGCAGGTTGTCGCCCATCTCGCCGGCGGCGTCGCCGCGGTCGGCGGTGTTGCCCAACCCGAGGCGGCCCGAGGCGTTCTCGCCCCAGCACTTGACGGTGGCGTCGTCGAGGAGGGCACAGGCGTGGGCGTCGCCGGCGGTGACGGCCAGGGCGGTGCGGCCGGTGCCGAGTTGGACGGCGGGGAGGTTGTCGCCCATCTCGCCGGCGTTGTCGCCTCGGTCGGTGACGTTGCCGAGTCCGAGGCGTCCGCTGGCGCCGTCGCCCCAGCACTTGACGGTGCCGTTGTCCAACAGGACGCAGGTGAACGCGTTGCCGGCGGTGACCGCGACCGCGGTGCGGCCGGTGCCGAGGGCGACGGCGTTGAGGTTGTCGCCCATCTCGTTGGCGTTGTCGCCGCGGGCGAGGTTGTCGCCGAGGCCGAGCTGGCCCTGTCCGTTGTTGCCCCAGCACTTCACCTGGCCGTTGTCGAGCAGGGCGCAGGTGTGGTTGTTGCCGGTGGCGACCGCGCGCGCGACTCGGCCGGCGCCCAGGTTGACCGCGGGCAGGGCGTCGCCCATCTCGCCGGCGGCGTCGCCGCGGGCGAGGGTGTCGCCTTGGCCGAGGCGGCCGTTGCCGTTGGCGCCCCAGCACTTGACCTGGTCGTTGTCGAGCAGGGCGCAGGTGTGGCCGGCGCCGGCGGCGATCTCGACGGCGGTGCGGCCGAACCCGAGGTCGACCGTGGGCAGGTTGTCGCCCATCTCGCCGGCGGCGTCGCCCCGGGCGAGCGCGTCGCCGAGTCCGAGTCGGCCCGAGGTGTTGTTCCCCCAACAGCGCACCCGGCCGCCCGCCACGATGGCGCACGTGTGGGTGCCGCCCGCGGCGAGGGCCCGAGAGGAGGCCGCGGCGGCGGTGGCCGCCGGCGCCTCGTTCCCCTCCGCCACCGCAGGCGAGGGCGCACCCCACCCGAGCGACGGGACCAGGGCGGCCAGCAGCGCACCCACCACGACCAACGCCGTCCAACGTCGGGACCGAACCACCGAGAAGACCTCCAGGCCGCGCACTCGAGAACCCTGCCGGACCCTACGAACGGCCCATTACCCGGCGCGTACCTGGGGTCAG
>CAZYPY010000303.1:0-2768 GCA_964649545.1 uncultured Microthrixaceae bacterium
GCGATCGGGAGCCATGACGGCGGACCAACCTATCGGGCGGTCAGGTCAGGGCGAGCCAGAGCTTGTCGGCTCCGGGGCCCGCCGCGTACCAGAACAGGTCACCGCGACCGTCCGCGTTCCAGTCGCCGGTGAACGGGGCGTCGAAGGTGCCGTTCACGGTCAGCGGCTTGCCGACGAAGGCCCGGCCGGCCGACCCGATCCAGAGCCGGTCGGTGGCGCCGCCGGCGCCGTACCAGACCACGTCGTCTCGACCCCCACCGGTCACGTCCGCGACCAAGGGCACGAAGGTGCCGTTCACGGTCACGGTCTTGCCGCTGAAGCCGTTGGTGGCGCCGTACCAGATCCGGTCGGGCGCGTCCCCTGGGCCGTACCAGAACACGTCCGAGCGGTCGTCGCCGTCGAAGTCGCCCACGACCGGCGTGAAGGCACCGTCGACCACGACGTCGTCGTCGGTGAAGTTCTCGCTGCTGGTGCCCCGCCAGAGGTTGTCGATGGCCGCCCCGGCGCCGTACCAGAGGACGTCGGACTCACCGTCGCCGTCGAAGTCGCCGGCAAGGGGTTGGTAGTCCGCCCCGACCGTGAACGACTTCGACAGGAACGTGGCGTTGGACAGTCCGTACCAGACCGAGTCCCCGACCGCACCGGGCCCGTACCAGAACACGTCGCTGCGCCCGTCGCCGTTGAAGTCCCCCACTGCAGGCCGGTACGTGCCGTTCACCGTCACCGACCGCAGCGTGAAGCCGTTCGGCCCCCCGAGCCACAACCGGTCCGCGGCGGCACCCGGCCCGTACCAGAGCACGTCGTCGTAGGCGTCGCCGTTGAAGTCGCCGGCCAGCGGGGTGAAGGTGCCGTTGACGACCTGGCGGCGGGCGGTGAAGCGGCCGGGACCGACGAGGTCGTCGTACCCGGCCGCCGCCGCGCGCCGGATCGATCCGAGGCGGTTGTACAGCGCCGAGCCCGGGCACGAGGTCTGGCCCACGTCGCGATGACCGATCACGTTGCTCGACGACGGGCGGACGCCGCCGAGGAAGAGCTTCCAGGCGATGAGCCGCCCATAGGAGGTGACCGCCGCCGAGGCGACCGAGCTGGTGGCGTCCCCGAGGAACGACACGCCCACCGAGCCGGTGTTGTTGTTCGAGGCGTGGGCGCCGATGACCGCGTTGCGGATCCCCCCGGCCCGACCCTCCCAGATCGTGCCGAAGCGGTCGATCACGAAGTTGTACCCGATGTCGTCCCAACCCCGAGCGTCCTGATGGTACGCCTGGACCGACCGCAGCAGGCCCGGCACCTGGCTCGGCGAGTAGCTGTTGGTGTTCACCGTGTGGTGCACGATGGCCCGGCGCAGGTAGGGGTGGACGTCGGGGGTGCCCCGGTAGGGCCGCGCCCCCCACGTGGAGCGAAGACGTACGCCGGGGGCTCCGGCCTCGGCACCCCCGATCCCCGGGGACGGTGCCTCGATCGACTCGATGTCGTCGGCGGCGGCGACCGCCTCGCCCGTCTCGCGCACGAAGAACACCTCGACGCCGGTCGCGTCGGCGGGCAGGTCGAGCTGGTAGGCGTCGGCCCGGCCCACGACGACCGGCTCGCTCACCGGCGACCCGGTGCGGTTGGCCGTGCCCCGCCGGGCGCCCTCGGGGCCGGTCGGGTCGGCCACGTGGCTGGCGTCGAGGTGCAGCTCGGTCCAGGGGCCCCAGCCGCCCTCGGAGCGGACCCGGACCTGGCCCTCACCGCCCGATGGCGAGCGGTAGCCGGCGCCGATCACGGTGAACTCGGCGACCTCCTCCTCGGCGGTGACGAGCCGGTCACCGCCGGCGACCTCGGGCGCGCCGTCGACCGGTGGAGCGGGCGCCTCGGCCGCGGGGACCACGGCGAGGTCCGGGACCTCGGTGTCGGTGCGGACCGCCGACGCCGGGACGACCGCGGGCTCGGGGGCGCCCTGCGCGCCGCCGGGTGCGGGGACGAGGGTGACGACGGCGAGCACCGTGGCCACCGCGAGGGCGGCGCCGGCCAGACGCCGACGTTCGCCGCCTCGACCCGACCTCCGGGCGCTCGGTCGGGGACTGGGGAGGGTCGACATGTCGGGCACCACCGGGTCGCGGGTCGTCGGCACGGGCCCCCATGGTCGTCGACCCCCGTTCCTCGCCGCCGATCGTAGCCCCCCGACCCCGTGACCTCGACCGCCGGAGGCGGGCAGCACCGCCGACGAACCCGATGGCGACGCCGTCCGACCAAGGAGGGACATGGCAACACGCTGACCGCCGGAGGCGGGCAGCACCACCGACGAACCCGATGGCGAAGCCGTCCGACCAAGGAGGGACATGGCAACACGCTGACCGCCGGAGGCGGGCAGCACCACCGACGAACCCGATGGCGAAGCCGTCCCGACGAAGGAGGGACATGGCAAGATGCCCGCGGTGGGGTGCGCCCGGTAACCTCCCCGCCCGTGAAGGGTCTGATCCTCTCGGGTGGTGCGGGTACGCGCCTGCGCCCGATCACCCACACGAGCGCCAAGCAGCTCGTGCCCATCGCCAACAAGCCCATCCTCTTCTACGGGCTCGAGGACATGGCCGCCGCGGGGATCACCGAGGTCGGGATCATCATCGGCGAGACCGGCGCCGAGATCCGCGCCGCGGTGGGCGACGGCTCGGCGTTCGGCCTGTCGGTCACCTACCTCCCCCAGGAGGAACCCCTCGGCCTCGCCCACTGCGTGCTCATCGCCCGCGACTTCCTCGGCGACGAGGACTTCGTGATGTACCTCGGCGACAACA
>CAZYPY010000304.1:0-2760 GCA_964649545.1 uncultured Microthrixaceae bacterium
AGCAGCTTGGCCTTCTGGGCCTCGTACTCGGCGTCGCTGAGGGCGCCGCTCTGGTGGAGCTGGTGCAGCTTCTCGAGCTGCTCGGCCACGCTGAGTCCTCCGCCGCCCGACGCCGCGGCGCGACCGATGGCCTCGTGGTCCTTCTGCTCGTCGGCCTCCATCTGGCGGTAGATCTCGCCCTGGACGACCGACGGCTTGCGGATGTGGGTGAAGGAGTCCTTGCCCGACTCACCGGCCGACTCCATGGCGACCGTGCCACAGCCGATCATGCGCTCGAACACGGTCTGGTCGAAGAAGACCGTGTTGATCTTGTCGAGAGGGATCTCCTTGCCGTTCTTGCCGATCACGCCGTAGCGGTAGATGACCCGCTTGTTGGTGAGCACGAACTCCGTCGTGGCCCACTTGGCCAACCGCAGCAGGAACCAGATGAGGGCCACGAGGATCGCCACGCCGAGCAGGACGTTGAGGCCATCGGCGGCACCGCCCTCCCACCCCTGGGCGAGCACGACGATGCCCACGACGATCGCCGCCACCGACACCAGCGCCCGCGGCGTCAGGAACCACCAGTGGGGCCGCAGGTCGAGGACGACCTCCTCACCCGGGATCAGCAGGTTCTTGGGGTACCCCATGGCGGGAGATTAGACCCCTCGGCCCTGGTGTCACCGGCTCCGCGAACCCCTGGAGCGGGAGACCTCAGGCGTAGCCCAGCTCGTCGAGGCGGTCGTCGTCGATCCCGAAGTGGTGGGCGACCTCGTGCACGACGGTCACCCGGACCTGCTCGACCACCTCGGCCTCGTCGGCGCACATCGCGCAGATCGCCTCGCGGTAGATGGTGATGCGATCGGGCATGACCATCCCGGCGTACCCGGCGTCGCGCTCGGTCAGGGGGATGCCCTGGTACCGGCCGAGCAGGCCCCGCTGGCGCGAGCGGTCCTCGACGAACACGGCCACGTTGTCCATGAGTTCCGCCAGCTCCTCCGGGATGCCGTCGAGCGCGTCGCCGACCAGCTCCTCGAAGCGCTCGGGGGGGACGTCGACCACGGCGGTGACGGTACCCGCCGGGTCCCCCGGCGAGGCCGTCAGACCTCCTCGGTAGGGTGGGCCGGTGGACGCGGACTGCCTGCTCGACGGCCTGAACGCCGAGCAGCGCGACGCGGTCACCACCACCGCGGCGCCGCTCTGCATCATCGCCGGTGCCGGTTCCGGGAAGACCCGGGTGCTCACCCGGCGCATCGCCCACCGGGTGGCCGCCGGCACCGCCGAGCCCCACCGGGTGCTGGCCCTCACCTTCACCCGCAAGGCCGCCGGCGAGCTCAAGGCGCGCCTCGGGGGCATGGGACTACGTGACGACGTGGCCGCGGGCACCTTCCACGGCATCGCCCTCGCCCAGCTCCGCAGCCGCTGGCTCGAGCGCGGCGTGCGCGAGCCCCAGCTGCTCGACCGCAAGTTCGCCCTGGTGGCCCGGAACATCCCCCGACGCCGCGGCAGCCGCGACGTCAACCCGCTCGACGCCATCGCCGAGATCGAGTGGGCCAAGGCGCGGCGCATCGCCCCGCACGACTACGCCGAGGAGGCCCTCCAGCACGGGCGCCGCCCGCCCATGCCCGGCCACGAGATGGGCGCCGTCTACGAGCGCTACGAGCAGGACAAGGCCCGCCGGGGCTACGTCGACTTCGACGACCTCCTGCACCTGTGCGAGCGGGCGCTGGCGTCCGACCCCGCCTTCGCCGCCACCCAGCGCTGGCGCTTCCGCCACCTGTTCGTCGACGAGTTCCAGGACGTCAACCCGCTCCAGTTCGCCCTGCTGCGGGCGTGGCTCGGCGACCGCACCGACCTGTGCGTGGTGGGCGACCCCCGCCAGGCCATCTACGCCTGGAACGGCGCCGACGCCGGCTACCTCGGCGCGTTCGCCCGCCACTTCCCCGGCGCCGAGGTGCGCGAGCTGCGGGACAACTACCGCTCGACCCCACAGATCCTGGCGGTGGCCAACGCGCTGATCGGCGAGCGGGAGGTCGGCGCCCCGCTGCGACCCAACCGCCCCGCCGGCGAGCCGCCGGAGATCGTCGAGTACCCGACCGACGCCCACGAGGCGCGTGGCATCGCCCGCGCGGTCCGGGACGACCACGGGCCGGGCCGCCCGTGGTCCGACCAGGCCGTGCTGGCCCGCACCAACGCGCAGGCCGCGCTCATCGCCGACGCCCTCGGTCGCGTGGGCATCCCGCACAAGGTCCGTGGCGGCGCCAACCTGGTCAACCAGCCCGAGGTGAAGGAGGCGCTGCGACGCCTGCGCAACGCCCGGGCGCCCTTCGCCACCGCGGTGGCCGACCTCGACGCCGAGGTCTCGGGCCGCTTCGCGGAGGAGACCGACGACGACGTCGACCCGTACGACCAGCGGGCGACGTTGCGCCGCGGAGCGGAGCAGCAGCACGGTCGTGGGCCAGATGGCGAAGCCCTCCCGACGGAGGCGGGAGAGAGCAGACAGGAAGAGGAGCGCCGGGCCAACCTGGCCGCGCTGGTGCAGCTCGCCCGGGACTACCAGGGCCTCGACGCGTCTGCCAGCGCCGCCGGCTTCGTGCAGTGGCTGCACGCCGCGGCCCGGGCCGAGGACGCCGCCGGCGGCAGTGACGCGGTCGAGGTGGCCACCTTCCACGCGGCCAAGGGCCTCGAGTGGCCGATCGTCCACGTGGCGGGGGTGGAGGCGGGGCTCGTCCCCATCGGCCACGCCAAGACCGCCGAGGCCGAGGCCGAGGAGCGCCGCCT
>CAZYPY010000305.1:0-2759 GCA_964649545.1 uncultured Microthrixaceae bacterium
AGGACGAAGAGCATCTCCTGGTAGGTCGGCAGGGGCCACAGGTCGTCGGCCACGACGTGCTCGAGGCCGTCGGCCGCCTCGCGCACGGCGGCCATGGCCGGCAGCAGGGTGTCGCAGGCGTAGCGGGCCTCGTCCAGGGTCGACTCGGCGCCGTGGGCGCCGGCGATGGCCGCCTCCAGCGTGGCGATGCCGGCCCGTAGGTCGGCGATCAGACCCGACACCTCGTCGAGCAGGCTCGAGTCGAACTCGGCGCCGACGGCCTTGAGGTTGGCGCCCTGACCGGCCAGCTCCCCCTGGTAGCGCAGGCCCGCGGGCAGCACGAGGGTCCTGGCCATCTCCAGGGTCTGCTTGGCTTCGACCGCCAGGCTCAGCACGTACTGCTCGAGGTAGACCTCGTAGCGGCTGGCCAGCTCCCGCTCGTTCAGCACCTCGTACTTGGCGAAGAGCTCCTTGACCTCGGGGGTGTCGAACTGCGGGAGGGCGTCGACGGTGGTCCGGAGGTTGAGCAGGCCACGGGCCTCGGCCTCGACCTGCCACTCCTCGCCGTAGCCGTCGCCGTTGAAGATCACGTTTCCGTGGTCGGCGATGATCCCCTGCAGCACGCTCTGCACCGCGGCGTTGAAGTCGGTGCCGGCCTCGATCGCGGTCTCCAACTCGGTGGCGATGAAGTCGAGCGACTCGGCGATGGCGGTGTTGAGCGCCACGAGCGGGCCCGCGATCGACTGCGAGGCGCCCGGCGCCCGGAACTCGAAGCGGTTGCCGGTGAAGGCGAACGGGCTCGTGCGGTTGCGGTCACCCGGGTCGCTCGGCAGCTCGGGGATGGTGTCGACGCCCACGATGAGCGTGCCCTTCTCCTTCGACTGGGTCGCGCCACCCTTGGCGACCTGGTCGAACACGTCCATGAGCTGATCGCCCAGGAAGATCGAGATGATGGCCGGAGGCGCCTCGTTGGCGCCGAGGCGGTGGTCGTTGCGGGAGGAGGCCACCACGGCGCGGAGCAGGCCGCCGTAGCGGTGCACGGCCCGGATGACCGCGGCGCAGAACACGAGGAACTGGGCGTTGTCGTGCGGCGTGTGCCCCGGGTCGAGGAGGTTGCCCACGGTGCTGCTGCCGATGGAGAAGTTCACGTGCTTGCCCGAACCGTTCACGCCGGCGAAGGGCTTCTCGTGGAGCAGGCACTCCATGCCGTACTTCTCGGCGACGCGGCGCAGCGTCACCATGAGCAACTGCTGGTGGTCGGTGGCCAGGTTGGCCTTCTCGAACACGGGGGCGATCTCGAACTGGCCGGGCGCGACCTCGTTGTGGCGGGTCTTGGCGGGGATGCCGAGCTTGAACAGCTCGCGCTCGGTCTCGAGCATGAAGGCCAGCACCCGCTCGGGGATGGCGCCGAAGTAGTGGTCGTCGAACTCCTGGCCCTTCGGCGAAGGGGCGCCGAAGAGCGTGCGGCCCGCCGACACGAGGTCGGGGCGGCTGAAGTAGAAGTGGCGGTCGATCAGGAAGTACTCCTGCTCGGCGCCGGCGAAGCTCGACACCGCCCCCGGGTTCTCGTGACCGAAGAGCCGCAGCACCCGCTGGGCCTGCTTGGCCAGCGCCTGCTGCGAGCGCAGGATCGGGGTCTTCTTGTCGAGGGCCTCACCGGTCCAGGAGATGAACACGGTGGGGATGCACAGCGTGCTGCCCGTCGGGGTCTCCATCACGTAGGCCGGGCTGGTGACGTCCCAGCCCGTGTAGCCCCGGGCCTCGAAGGTCTGGCGGAGGCCGCCGTTCGGGAAGCTCGAGGCGTCGGGCTCGCCCTGGACGAGCGTCTTGCCCGCGAATTCGGCGATCGAGGCGCCGGTGCCGTCGGGCTCGAGGAAGCTGTCGTGCTTCTCGGCGGTGAGGCCGGTCAGGGGATAGAAGACGTGGGCGTAGTGGGAGGCGCCCCGCTCGATGGCCCAGTCCTTCATGGCCGTGGCGACCACGTCGGCCACCTCCGGGTCGAGCCGCTCGCCGTGGTCGATGGTCGCCATGACCGACCGGTAGACCGCCTTGGGCAGGCGGGCCTTCATCACCGACTGGGAGAACACGTTCTTCCCGAAGAGCTCGCCGGGCGCCTGCTGGGGAGCCTCGGCGGCCACCGGCGGGGTGTACGAGATCACCGAGTCGATTGCTCGGCGGCGGGCGGCGGCGTCGCTCATCAGGGGCTCCTGTTCGAAAAACTGGGGGAAGGCGTCGCGAGCAGCGACCGGGCGACCCTAGAGGGACCGTGTTTCCGGCATGTTTCCCCGGGCTCCTTTTCTCCAGATTTCTGACGCGATCCTGACACCGGGCGGCGGGTCACCCCGCGACGCGCACCTCGAACACGGGGAAACCGGGCGCGATGGCGGCCAGGTCGGCGTCGCTGCTCCCCTTGTCGACACCTTCGAAGAACTGGCCGACCTCCCAGCCCCACCGGCGCAGGTACTCCCGCAGCACGGGGAGCTTGTCGGCGTCGGCCACCTCGGCGGCGGTGAAGGCCTCGACCCGCCGGCCGAGGCGGAGCTCACCCCGGCCCGCGGCCCGCAGGTTGCGGACCCACTCGGTGGTGCCCCGGGGGGCGACGAGGTAGCGGGTGCCGTCGAGCTCGAGCAGGTTCACGACGTTCGACCGCACGAGCCCGCTGCGACGGCCGACGATCAGGAGCTCGCTGGAGCCCGCGAGGCTGATGCCGTGGCGGGCGCACCAGCGCACGATCGGGTTCATGACCTTCTCGGTGAAGCGGTCGGGGCGGACGTAGCGGG
>CAZYPY010000306.1:0-2723 GCA_964649545.1 uncultured Microthrixaceae bacterium
GCCGGTGTCCTTGTAGGCGGCGATCGTGCGCTGGGCGATGCGCATCTGGTGGATCTCGTCGGCGCCGTCGGCGAAGCGGCTCCACCGGGCCTGGGTGAGCATCTCGGCCAGTGGCGTGTCGGTGGAGTAGCCGAGGGCGCCGTGGACCTGGATGGCCCGGTCGATGATCTTCCAGAGGGCGTTGGCCACGTGGTGCTTGGCCATCGACACCTCGGACTTGAAGTCCTTGCCGCTGTCGATCAGGTAGGCGGCGTGCAGGACCATGAGCTTGGCCTGGTAGAGCTCCATGGTGGAGTCGGCGATCATCCACTGGATGCCCTGCTTCTCGGCGAGCAGGGAGCCGTGGGAGAAGCGCTCGAGCGACCGATCGACCATCATCTCGAGGGCGGTCTCGGCCTGACCGATCCAGCGCATGCAGTGGGCCAGGCGGGCGGGCCCGAGGCGGGCCTGGCCGAGGAGGTGCCCCTGCCCGCGGCCGCCGAGCATCTGGTCCTGGTGGACCCGGAGGTCGGTGATGCGGATCTCGCAGTGGTTGTGGCCGCCCGACATGGTCTGGACGTCGCGGACGAGCTCCCAGCCCTCGCTCGGGATGTCGACGATGAAGGCGCTGTTGGCGGCCTGGGGCAGGTCGGGATCGTCCTCGGTGCGGGCGATGAGGATGGCGAACGCCGCCCCCCGGGCGCCGGAGATGAACCACTTGTGGCCGTTGATGACCCACTCGTCGCCGTCCTGGTAGGCGCGGGTCTGGATGAGGGTCGGGTCGGAGCCGGCCACCTCGGGCTCGGTCATGGCGAAGCACGAGCGCTTGTAGCCGTCGCAGAGCGGTCGGAGGTACTTCTCCTTCTGCTCGTCGGTGGCCCAGTGCAGCAGCGTGTGCATGTTGCCCTCGTCGGGGGCCTGGGCGTTGAGGGCGAACGGGCCCATGCGGCTGCGGGCGGCCTCGGCGGACACGCTGGCCATGGCCACGTGGCCGAGGCCCATCCCGCCCCACTCCTTCGGCATGTGCGGCAGCCAGAGGCCCCACTCCTTGGCCTTGCCCCGCATCTCGATGATGCCCTTGATCCACTGGTCGCGGTCCCAGTCCTCGGCGGCGGCGGTCTCCTCGACCGGGCGGACGACCTCGTCGACGAAGGCCCGCACCTTCAGCCGGATCTCGTCGAGCTCGGGCGGGAACGTGAAGTCGATGGCCATCGGCCCACCATAGAAGCCGGACGCCGCCAGAATGAGTGCCGTGGTGCTCGCTGCGCAGTACGTCCGAGACCTGCTCGAGGTCGCCATGGTGATCGCCGTCGGCGGGATCCTCTGGAGCGCCATCGGCCGCCTCCGCCGGGGCGAGATCCGCGTGGTCCGCTGCGCCGAGTGCGGACGGCCCACGTCCCGCGCCTACCCGAGGTGCAAGCACTGCGGAGCCGAGCGCGCCGACGCCTGACCCGCGCGGGGCCACCCGGGCCGGAAATGCGAGCCCCTCATCTGCAGCCGTCCGCCTACGTTGAGCGCGTGACCCACGAGTCCCGCGAGCTCGGCGATGGTCTCGTGCTCCGGCGCGCCAGGCCGTCCGACCGCGACCCCATCGTCGCCCTCAGCGTCGCCGCCCACGGGGAGCGCGAGCGCGGCGCGGTCGAGCACGTCCTGGATCGGCGCTGGACGGTCGTGGTCGACGCCGCCGGGCGGGTCGTGTCCTGCTCGGTGCTCCTCGACCACCAGGGCCGGTACGGGTCGGTGCCGATCCGCATCGGCCAGATCGAGTACGTGGCGACCGACCCCGGGGTGCGCCGGCGGGGCCTGGTGCGCGCCCAGTTCGAGCACCACCACGCCGTCTCGGCGAGCCTCGGCCAGCACCTCACCCTGGTGACCGGCATCCCGTACTTCTACCGGCGGCTCGGGTACGGCTACGCACTGCAGTGGCCGCAACGGCTGCGCCTCGTCGACCGCCACCTTGCCGCCGACCCCGGCTGGACCGTCGAGCGGGCCACCGAGACCGACGTGGACGACCTGGCGGCTCTGACCGAGCGCGCCCACGCCGCGGCCGACCTCGTGGCCCGCCGACCTCGGGACGACTGGGCGTGGCTCGTCACCCGCTCGATCGACCACGGTGAGGAGGTCCTCGTCGCGCGCCGCGGTGCCGGCGGCCCGGTCGAGGGCTTCCTGCGCCTCCAGCGACGCCCCGACGACGCCGTCGGCCGATGCGAGGTCTTCGACGCGGCGGCCGACTCGGTGGCCGCCGCTCGGGCGCTGCTGGCCCACGCTCGGCGCGGCGACCTCGGCGCCGAACTGGCCGTGCTCGACCGCCCCGGCACGCCGTGGTCGGCTGCGGTGGGAGCGGTCGCCGAGCCCACGCAGGACTACCACCCGGTCTACGCCCGCATCCCCGACGCCGTGGCGTTCCTGCGTCACGTGGCGCCGATGCTGTCCGAGCGCCTGGCCGCGTCGGCCTTCGCCCGCGAGGAGGGCACCCTCGTGCTCTCGACCTACGAGTCCGCGATCCACCTCTCATACGCAGGCGGGCGGGTCACCGGCGTCGAGGCCGGCCCGGGGATCGAGGACCCCTTCGAGGAGGGCCTCCCGGGCCTGCCCCCCGACGCCCTGCCGGCGCTGCTGCTCGGCCGCTTCGGCGCGTCGGCGCTGGATGCCCGGGTGGACGACGCCATGCTCGGCCCCGCGCTGCCGCTGCTCGACGTGCTGTTCCCACCCATGCGGGTCGACCTGCCCACCACCGTCTGACC
>CAZYPY010000307.1:0-2714 GCA_964649545.1 uncultured Microthrixaceae bacterium
GCTTCGGGCATTCCGGTCTCCTGAGGGCGTCTGGACGGCCCTTCGACGCTAGCCAGGGCGCCCGTTTCCCGCCCAATGCCCCGCCCAGCCGGCACCGACGTTCCGGGACCAGCCTGATGTGCCCCCCAGGACGCCACACTGGTCCCAGAAGCACGCCGGAGGCACGGGGGGACCGGACCAGGTGAGCGGGCGCCGGCGGCACCGACGTTCCGGGACCACGTCGATGTTCACAGGAACAACCCGCTGGTCCCAGAGCGAGGGGCGGGGCGGTCCCGGTCGGGTCAGCCGACGCCGGCCGGGGCGTAGGCGTCGGAGGGGCGCTCGCGGCCCCGCAGGACGAGGGCGCCGCAGTGCTCCCAGTGGGCCCGCTCCCCCTCCGAGGCCGCCGCGAGGGCGGCCGCCCCGGCCAGCAGCCGAGCGGACGTGCGCTTGGCCTCGTCGGTGAGGCGGGCGGCTTCGTTCACCGGGTCACCGATCACGGTGTACTCGTAGCGCTGCTCGGCGCCCACGTTGCCGGCCACGACCCGACCCGAGGACACACCGATGCCGACGTCGAGGCGCGGCCAGTCCTCGGCAAGGGCCGCGACCTCGGCGCGCAGATCCCGGGCCGCGCGCAGGGCCCGGTCGGCGTGGTCGACCTGGTCGGCGGGGGCGCCGAAGATGCACAGGGCACCGTCCCCCTCGAACTTGTTGACCCACCCCCCGTGCTCGGTCACCACGCGGACGGTGGCGTCGAACAGCGAGTTGAGCATGGCCAGCATCTCGACCGGCGGGAGCTCGGTGGCCAGCCGGGTGCTGGCGATGACGTCGACGAACAGGGCGCTGGCGTGCTTGATCTGGGCGGAAAGCCCCGCCTGCTGCGACCGCGCGTAGCGCGCCACCTCGACACCGACGTGGCGGCCGAACAGGTCCTCGAGGTGCTGGCGCTCGCGGAGCCCACTGACCATCTGGTTGAACTCGGCCTGGAGCTCGCCGATCTCGCCGCCGTCGTTGACCGCGACCGTGACGTCGAGGTCGCCCTCCCCCACCTCGTCGAGGGCGTCGCGCAGGTCCTCGAGCGGCTCGGCCACCGAGCCCGCGGCGGCCCAGGTCAACAGGCCGCCGACCACGAGCACCACCAGGCAGAGGAAGGTGACCGACAGGCGGTAGTTGCCCGAGACGTCTCGGGGGCCGACCAGGACGAGGAGGATGCCGAGCACCGGGAGGGCCGAGCCCACCGCCCAGCCGATCAGGAGTCGGATCGTGAGCGACAGCCGACGGGTGCGGCTCGGCGGCACTCCGCTCAGGGCCCGCGCGGTCAGCGGGCGCAACTCCTGCTCGATCAGCAGATAGCCGAGGGCGCAGGTGATCACGCCGCCCACCAGCAGGGCGAGGACGACCCGGCCGATGGCCAGGCGGGGCGAGCCGAGGGCGGCCATGACCACGGCGAAGGCGACCGCGGCCAGCACCCAGTGCAGGTAGGAGCGGGTGACCATGTTCCACGGGAGGCGCAGGACCTGCTCGCGCTCGTCGGGGGTGGCCGGGCGGTCCTCGGTGAGCCACGCCTCGACCGGGCGGAGGAGGTGGCGCATGTGCACGACGCCATCGACGCCGGCGATCACGCCCACGACCACGATCGTGGCCAGGATGACCGGCAGGTCGTCATCGATCGACGCCGCGGGCGGGTTCACCCGGACCAGGTAGAGGTACTCCACCGCGACCCCGAAGAGGGTCGCGAGGCCGAAGCGGAGGTTGGCCCGCATCGTGAGGCGCCGGCCGCGCCCTTCGACCGCGACGCGGCGCCGCCGCCGCGGGACGAGGCGGGCCACGCCGCTACCCGCCGCCCGCGGTGAGCTCGTCGACCGCGGCGGCGAAGACCTCGGTGTGGCGGTCGACGTCGGCGTCGGTCGTCGTCGGCGCCATGAGGGCCATGTTGTGGAAGGGGGTGAGCAGGATCCCCCGGTTGAGGGCGTACAGGTGCATGAAGGAGTCGAGCTCGTGGTCGACGGCGGCGGCCGCCTCGGCGCCGTTGCGCGGCGGGGGGCAGAACCAGTACTCCGCCCGGCAGCCCAGCTGCTGGACGTGCCACGGCAGACCGTGGGCCTCGATGACACCGGCCACGCCGGCCGCCCATCGGGCCGCGAGCGGGATAGTGACGGCGTAGTCCTCGTCCCGCAGGGTGTGGCTGAGGGTCGCCCGGATGGCGCTCGTGGCGAGCGCGCTGGCGGTGAGGGTGCCGCCGATGCCGCTGACGTCGGTCTCGGGGTCGGCGACGAACGCGGCCAGGCGGTCGGCGAGCTCGCGGGTCATGCCGTAGGCGGCCGCGGGCACACCGCCGGCGATGGGCTTGCCGATGGTGAACAGGTCAGGGTCGAGGCCGTGGGCCGCGGTGTAGCCCCCGGGGCCCGCGCAGATGGTGTGGGTCTCGTCGATGATCAGCAGCGTCCCGGTGTCTCGGGTGAGGCGGCGCAGCGCGTCGTGGAACCCCGGCTCGGGCGGCACGATGCCGATGTTGGTGAGGGCGGGCTCGGCCAGCACGGCGGCCACGTCGCCGGCGGCCAGCGCCGCCTCGAGCGCGGTCACGTCGTTGAACGGCACCACGGTGGTGGTCTGGGTGGGGTCGACGGCGGGGCCGGTGCTGCCCGGGCGAGGGACGACCCGCCCGTCGGCGTCGAGGACGGCGAAGGTCTCGTCGACGGTGCCGTGGTAGCACCAGTCGAACACCGCCACCTTGG
>CAZYPY010000308.1:0-2682 GCA_964649545.1 uncultured Microthrixaceae bacterium
GTGCCGTCACCGAGCTGCCCGTAGAAGTTGGAGCCCCAGCACCGGGCCTTGCCGTTGGCGAGGCGGGCGCACGAGAAGTAGCCGCCGGCGCTGACCTCGACCACGTCGGTGAGGTTCGCGGTCCCACCGGGGCTCGACACCGCCGCCGGGCGCAGCCGGTCGGTCGTGGTGCCGTCGCCGAGCTGGCCCTGGCTGTTGTCCCCCCAGCAGCGGACCTGGCCGTTCGACTTCAGCGCGCAGGTGTGGGCCTCGCCGGCGGCCACGGCCACGACGCCCGTCAGCGCGCCCGTGCCGGTGTCGTTGGACACCACCACAGGTCGGAAGGCATCGACCCGCGTGCCGTCGCCGAGCTGGCCCTCGCCGTTCTCGCCCCAGCACCGGACCTGTCCGCCGTCGACCACGACGCAGCTGTGGCTCCAGCCGCTGCTCAGCTGGGTGACGCCGGTGAGTGGACCGGAGCCGGTCGTGTTAACGACGACGACGGGCTGGTACTGGTCGCCGGTGGCCTCGTTGCCCAGTTGGCCGAAGGCGCCGTAGCCCCAGCATCGCACCTGGCCGTTGCCGCTGCGGGCGCACGAGAACTCGGCGCCGGCGCTGACCTCCTCGACATCCGTGAGCGCCTCGGTGGACGTGGCCGGTCGCCAGTCGGGCTGCCAGTCGGTCGTCGCGTCATCCGTGAGCTTGGAGAACTCACCTTCTCGGGAGACGAGCCAGATCTCGCCGTCCCCGTCGTCCGAGCGGCGGAAGGCGATGTAGCTGTCGTCGGGGGCCCAGGTCGGCTCGGCGTCGTTGTTGCCGTCGGTGATCGCCGTGGGGTCGGGGCTGGTCCCCGTGGCCCCCATGACGTAGACGCGGTGGGCGCCGGTGCGACGGCTGCGGAACACGATCTGGTTGCCGGCCGGCGACCAGGCGGGGTCGGTGTCGGTGTCGGCACTGGCGGTGAGGCGGGTCTCGTCGGTCCCGTCGGCGTCCATCCGGTAGATCTCGAGGTCGGACGGGTGCGGGCTGCGGGTGCTCTGGAAGGCGATGGTGGCGCCGTCGGGCGACCAGGCCGGGTCGGCGTCGATGCCGCTCTGGTCGGTCAGCTGGGCCTCGTTGCCGCCGCCGGCGTCCATGGTGAACACCTCGTAGTTGCCGACCGTGGTGTCGACCAGGCGGTCGAAGACGATCCGCGTGCCGTCGGGCGACCAGTCGGGGTTCCCCTCGCTCGCCGCCGTGTCGGTCAGCCGGGTGACGTCACCGCCGTCGGCGTCCATGGCGTAGAGCTCCCAGTTGCCGTCACGGTTGCTGGTGAAGGCGATCCGACCCCCGTCGGGCGACCAGGCGGGCTCGACGTCGTCGGCCGTGCCGTCCGAGACCCGCGTCATGCCGGAGCCATCCCGTGCCATGACCCAGACCCGTTGGTTGTCCCCGCCGGCGTCCCGGGTGAACGCGATCTCCGGACTGCCCGCGGCTCCCGCCGCCGGCGGGTCGCCGGCGGTGATCGCGGCACCCAGCACGCCGGCGAGCAACACGACGGACCCGATCAGCGCCCACGACCGATTCCGTGCCATGGCTCGACCTCCTCCAGATACCACTGGTTGCTGAGTCGAGTGTCACCCCTGCGACCTCGCGGGCGAAGGGCCGAAGGTCACGTGATCCCCATCACACTCACCGCCGTTCGCGGGCCACGCTGAGGGCCTCTCGAGGAGGTCGGATGTCGGGGGCGTGGGTGACGGCACCACGACCCGGCGCAAGCTCCCGACACCGGTCCTCGCCGCCTGAGCGGCGAGCGCCGCCGGGTTCCCGGTGTCGCCGCCTACACGCGGGCGGCCATGGTCCGCACCAGGCGGCTGTCGGCGAGCGCCGCGCTGCGGTGGCCGGTGACGGCCTGGTACTCGGCGGACGACACCATGCCCACGAACGCGGCCGTGTCCGGGTAGCGCACGAGCACGATCTCGTCCCACGCCTCGTCGACGGGCCCGATGAGGGTGCCGTGGCAGGGGCCGAACAGCTCGATGGCGCCGCCGATCCCCGCGAGGATCGGCAGCACGCCCTCGGAGTAGCGCTGGTAGGCCTCGCGCCCCGTGATGGGGGTCTCGGGTGCGAGCTCGGGCTCCTCGGTGTAGTCGGCCTGATCGCGATAGCGCAGGAGGTTGAGTATGACCACGGGGCCACCGGGGTCGTCGGCGAGGAACGCCGCGAGTTGCTCGGTGGTGGGCTCGACGTGTCCGGTCATGGCACGCAGACTGCCAGATCTTCGATGGCCGGGCCGCCCGCTCGCGATCAGCGGGTGCTCACCCCTCGTCCCGGTCGTCGCCGGCGGTCTCGGGCCGGCAGCGGATCAGCGCGGCGCTGGCGAGGCTGAACACGGCCTCGTCGCGCTGGTTGAGCAGCTCGCCACGCGACGTGACGATGCCGACGCCGGGGCGACTCCGCGAGAGGCGGACGTCGGTGATGGTCGAGCGGGCACGGAGCTCGTCCCCCGGTCGGACCGGGGCGTGGAGGCGGAGCTCGTCGAAGCCGAGCGCGCTCACCGCCGCGGTCCTCTCCTCGGCAGGCACCTTCGAGTGCAGCGCGCAGGAGATGGCGAAGACGTGGGCTGAGCACGCGACCAGCCCGCCGAACACCGAATCGACGGCGGCCACCGGGTCGGTGTGGAACGGCTGGGGGTCCCACCGCTCGGCCATCTCGATGATCTCG
>CAZYPY010000309.1:0-2651 GCA_964649545.1 uncultured Microthrixaceae bacterium
CTCACCCGGTCGGGGTCGTCGAGGGCGTCGACGTACCTGCGGGCGATGATCTCGGTCTTCCAGCCGAGGTCGTCCATGATGTCGTCCCAGTCGACGCCGGCGGCTCGCATCTCGGTCGCTTGGCCGCGGCGCAGCCCCTGGGCTTGGACCCAAGGGGGGAGGTCGTCGCAGCGGTCTAGCCGCCCGCGTAGGATCACGCTGGCCATCAGCGGGTCCATTGAGGTTGTCGGATCACCGCGTTCGCCGACGGCGGCGAACGCTGGGCGGGCCTTGTCGTCGGCGTCGAGGCTGTTGAGGAACGTCTGGAGCCAGATGAGGGCGGTGTCGCCGCAGGCGGTGGGCGGGGGGAGCCACTCGTCGCAGGCGAGCCACTCGCACAGGGCTCGGATCGGGCACAGGCCGGGGCGTTGCGCCCGCTGGCGGCGTTCAACGGTCGTGGTGTGCCGGAACCAGCCGGTGTCGTCGGTGCCCTCGACCACCTCGGTCTCGACCGGCTGGATGATCTCGGTGTCGCAGGTGCAGCGCCGAGCGACCCGGTCGTCACGGTTCGTCTTGTTCGCCTCGGGCCGGTAGACGAGCCAGAGGACTTCGGTGTCGGGGTCGGGTTCGAACTGGTCGAGCCGGAGCGAGACCAGCTCGCTTCGGCGGATGCCCCACCACCAGCCGACCAGGATCAGAGCGCTGTCCCGTGTCTCGATCCGCCACCAACGCCGCCGACTGCCTTCCTTGCGCTTCACTGCACTGTGGAGAACTTGCGGGTCTAGGCCGGAGAAGGGCTTGGCGGCGCAGGCGGGGTTGGCGAGCACGGCCCGCATAGCGGCGACGGGATCAAGGCTGAGGTCGGCGTGCCCGCCGACGAGGGTGAAGGTGTCCGGCTTGGTGTCGGGTGGCTGGTCGGCCCCGTCGAACGCGGCAGCGGCCGCCGCCGACCACTTGCCGCCGAAACGAGTCCTGATGGAACTGGCGGTCGGCGGTTTCGGGCATTGGGTCCGTCGCCACCTCTCGTAGCCGGCGGTGGTGGGGCGCTGTCCGGTGTCGGCGTGGCAGGCGCGGAGGGCAGCTACGCACACCGACGGCTCAACGAGGCGAGCGCCGGAGATGAGGGGGCGCGCGTCAAAGGTCATCTGGCCGAACGTGTCGAACCGGAAGTCGGCCCGGTCGAGTTCGCCGAGAACACGAGGTGACACGCCAGCGGCGTAGAGAAGCTCGGCGGCGTGGAGGAGTTCGGAGCGGTGTTGGTGGGCCGGGTCGGTCCAGGCGAGGGCTTCGATGTGATGGGCTCGCAGCGGGATGGCCTTGCGGGTGGGTTCGACCGGGATGGGAGCCGGGTCGGTCGGACCGGGTTCGGGGTCGAACACGACAGCGGCGTCCTGGTGCTGCGAGCAGAGGCCGGACTGGTTGGTGGTCGGCCAGCCGCATCGGTCGCCGGCTGTGCTGCGCGTCCGGCACATCTGCCAGGTGGCGTGGATGAAGCAGAGCTGGTCGGCCCGGACGGTGGCGTTGGCGCAGCGCCGCTGGGGGACCGTCGCCTCGAACGGGTGGCGGGCGGGCTGGTTCTGGTGCCACCGACAGCGCCCGGATTCGCTCTGGGTGCTGTCCGGACATCGACCTGTCGGGGTGTCCGCTCGGCACAACTGCCGCCGCGGGCTCTGCCCGCCGCTCCGGTGCCTATCCGCCACTAGGGCGTGGCATTGCCAGCGGGGGAGGTCGGCGTCCCACCCGGCGAGCAGTTCGGCGATGACCGGCACGCTGTCGACGGTCGACCACCCGGTCGTGTCCTGGGCTTCGGACGGCGGCTGGCCTGGGAACCGGCCGTGCCGGTTCACCCACACCACGGCTTGGACGGTCGCCTCGGCGGTGCCGCGGGTGATCGTCTGGTCGGTGCGCTGCTCGGCGAGGTTGACCGCAAGGACTTCCAGTGGGATCGGCAGGGTGGTGCCGTCCCATGCGTTGGGGCCGAGGATGTCGCTGTCGGCGACAGTGCGCGCCAGCGACCCCAGTCTTTTCTCGTAGCTCTGTGTGGTCGTGGGGCTGAGGTGGGCGGTGACGCGGTTGATGGTGGCTTGGACTGCGGCGGCACGGTCGGGGTCGACGTTGGCGCCGAGCCCGTCGAGGAGGCGGGCGAGGTTGGCGGGCGAGGTTGCCCCGGCGGGCTCGATGTCGTGGCCGGGTCGGAGGATGTTGTCGGGGGTGATGGCCACGGGTCAGCCCTCGCCGTCGGTGTGCGTCCCCCTGGCGAGTGCTGATCTGACGAAGTGCCGTTCGGACGGCTTCGCCTCGGCGGCGACGTAGCAGTCGGCGGCGCCGGGGTCGTCGGGGTCGAGGTCCTCGTCGTCGCACCACTCGACGTACCGGGCCCACTCGGCTTCGTAGAGCCGGTCGCCGGCGGCGGCGGCTTTGGCGGCGGCGGCCTGGGCGGCGGAGGGGTCGATGCCTCGGGCGGTGAGGTCGGCGGCGAGGCCGCTGTCGGGAGAGAGAGCCATGCGCTGGTTGTCCTCGGTCGGGTGCCGGCGGGGGGCTCTCTCGCGTGCTTCCTCGGCAGGGGAAGCAGCCCACCAAAACCGTAGGCGTCGGGGGTGGCGGGAGAGCGGCATTCGGTTCTTGGGGGGAAGATGCCGCCGTGGCCCCAGGAACCTCGGCCTGCCCGCCGT
>CAZYPY010000310.1:0-2648 GCA_964649545.1 uncultured Microthrixaceae bacterium
CGCGTCAGTCGGCGTGCGAGGCGATGTTGGCCAGGATGCCAGCTGCGACCATGGTGACCACCAACGACGACCCCCCGAACGACACGAAGGGCAGCGGGACACCGGTGATGGGCAGCACGGCGACGACCACGCCGATGTTCATGAAGGCCTGCACCGCGAACCACGCGGTGATGCCCGCGGCGACCAGGCGACCGAACGTGTCGGCGGTGTCGAGGGCCACCCGGATACCGAAGTACGCCAGGGCCAGGAACAGCCCGATGACGAGGGCGGCGCCGAACAGGCCGAGCTCCTCCGCGACGATCGCGAAGATGAAGTCGGTGTGGGCCTCCGGCAGGAACTCGTACTTGGCCCGGCTGGCGCCGAGACCGACGCCCTTGAGGCCACCGGACGCGACGCCCACCAGGCCCTGGATGGTCTGGTAGCCGGTGTCGCGGGTGTCGGCCCACGGGTTCAGGAACGCGGTCATGCGGGCTCGGCGGTAGGACGCGCCGAAGGCCAGGAACCCCGCGGCCAGCGCCCCGACGATGGCGATGCCGCCGAGGTGGTGCAGGCGTTGGCCGGCGATGTAGAGGACGGTCAGGACGATGGCCCCGAGCACGATGGTGGTCCCGAGGTTGGGCTGGAGCAGCAGCAGGGCGGCCACCCCGCCGAAGACGATCAGGGCGGGCTTCAGGGTGAGGGCGGGGACGTGGGCCTTGCCCTCGCGCTCGCGATCGGCGAGGACCTTGGCGATGAACAGGAGCACGGCGAGCTTGGCGAACTCCGACGGCTGGATCCGCAGGGCGCCGATGCCGAGCCAGCGAGACGAGCCGTTGACCTCGGCACCCACCCCGGGCACGAGGACGAGCAACAGGAGCACGACCGTGGCGATGAGCAGCGGGCCCACCCAGGCCCGCCACCGGCGGTAGTGCAGCCGGAAGGCCAGGACCATGCCGAAGGTGCCGACCACCGCCCACAGGGCCTGGCGCTTGAAGCTGTACCAGGTCGTCCCGTGCTCCTTCAGGTCGGTGACCGACGAGGCCGAGATCACCATCACCAGGCCGAACAGGACGAGGACGGCGACCAGCCCGAGGATGGCCAGCGTCGGCGAGTTCAGGCTGCCGCGGCGGAGACGGCCCGCCGGGTGGCGGCGCCGGGACTCGGCGAGGTGGTCGACGCCCTCGGGCGGTCGTGTGGTGGTCGTGGCCATGTCGGTCCCTCCGTCTCGATCAGGCCGGCTGCGGTGCCGGTGGGGTCAGGGCGCGGACGGCGCGGGCGAAGTCGTCGCCCCGCTCGCCGTAGGACGAGTACCAGTCGAACGAGGCGCAGCCCGGCGACAGCAGCACGGTGTCACCGGACCGGGCGAGGGCGGCGGCCCGGGCCACCGCCTCGTCCATCGAGGTCGCGGTCTCGACCGGGCAGCGCCCGGCGAAGGCGGCGGCCACGTCGGGCGCCGCCTCCCCGATGGCGACCACGGCGCGCACCCGCTCGGGGGTGGCGGCGAGCGGCGAGAGGTCGATTCCCTTGTTGCGGCCGCCGGCGATCAGCACCACCGAGTCGAAGCCCGCCAGCGCGGCGGCGACGGCGTGGGGCACGGTGGCCTTCGAGTCGTCGTAGTAGGCGACGCCGTCGCGCTCGGCGACCAGCTCGACGCGGTGGTGCATCCCGGTGAAGCCCGTGAGGGTCGAGCGGACGCCCTCGAGGGTCGCTCCGGCACCGAGCGCGGTGGCGCTCGCGGCGAGGGCGTTGGCCACGTCGTGGGGGAACGATCGCCAGAGCCGGTCCACGGCCACGAGGTCGGTGCCCTCGTCGGTGACGAGCACGCCGTCCGCCACGTGGTAGCCGTCGCGGGCCCGCAGCGAGAAGGTGACGCGGCGGGCGGCGCCGCGGTGGGTGGACACGACGGGGTCGTCGGCGTTGGCGACGGCGAGGTCGTCGGGGCCCTGGTCGGCCCAGATGCGGGCCTTGGCCGCCTCGTAGGCCTCGAGCGAGGCGTGCACGTCCAGGTGGTCGGGGGCGAAGTTGAGCCACGTCGCCACCGCCGGCCGGAACCGCTCGCTGTGGCCGAGGCGGAACGACGAGGCCTCGACCACGAACACCTCGGTCGCCGGGTCCTCGATCGCGGCCACCAGGGGCACGTCGGTGTTGCCCGCGGCGACTGCCCGCCGACCGGACGCCTCGAGCATCTCGGTGACGAGCGTCGTCACCGTGGTCTTGCCGTTCGTGCCGGTGATGGCCACGAGGGGTCGGTCGTCCCAGGCGCCGGCGAGGTCGAACTCCGAGCGGACGGGCACGCCGCCGGCCCGGGCGAGGGCGAACACGGGATGGGCGTCGGGGACCCCGGGGCTCGGCACCACGGCCTCGGCCGCGGTCACGGCCGCGGCCAGGGTGTCGGCGTCGGGGGCGGCGAGGAGGTCGACGCCCAGCGCGTGCGCCCTCGAGGCCGTGTCGTCGGCGGGCCGGTCCTCCACGACCACGACCTCGTGCCCGTGGGCGACGAGCGCACGGGCCACCGCCTCGCCGGTCACGCCGAGGCCCACGACGAGGTGCGGCGCCGCCATCAGTCGATGGCCCCGGTGCTGATGAAGTCGGCGTAGAAGAAGCCGAGGGCGATGGCGGTGAGCAGGCCGGCGATGATCCAGAAGCGGATGATCACGGTGGTCTCGGGC
>CAZYPY010000311.1:0-2624 GCA_964649545.1 uncultured Microthrixaceae bacterium
ACCTCGTCGAGGGCGGCGATCTCGTCGTCGGTGAGGGCGAGCATCCCCAGGTAGAACTCGCCGAGCGCGGCGACGTCCTGGTCGGTGGCCCCGAACACCCGCTTCAGGTTCTCGAGCTCCTCCGGCGAGCCGCTCTGCCGCAGCTCGCTGCGCAGGAGGCGCCACTCGCCGTCTGGCGACCGATAGCGCACGGCCGCCTGCGGCCCCTCGGGGATGAGCAGCTCGACCTCGTCGGCCAGCCCGAGCACGTCGACGAGCTCGTGGAACCGCGAGTCGAGTGCGGGGATGCCCACCGCCCCGAACATCTCGTAGCGGTAGCCCTTGCGGTCGAGGGTCTGGGTCTTGCCCCCTGCCCGGGGGGTCTTCTCGACGAGCGCGACCTGCCGGCCCTCGTGCGCCAGCAGCGCCGCCGCGGTGGCACCGCCGTACCCGGCGCCGACGACCACCACGTCCACGTCCACGTCATCCACGGCACGGTCCACGGCGCGCAGTCTCACACGCCCCGAGGAGGCGGAGTGACCGACGGGTTCCGACCGCCGACCCGGGACCTGGTGACCTTGGACCCTGTGAACGCCTGGTGACGGCCCCTAGCGTCGGGGTATGCCCCGTCGTGCCGGACGTCTCGCCGCCGTCGCCACCGCGGCTGGCCTCGGTGGTCTCGCCGCCTACGACCTGTTCCAGCGCCGCCACGCGATCCTGCGCAACTTCCCGGTGGTGGGCCACCTGCGCTTCCTGCTCGAGGCCGTGGGTCCTGAGCTGCGCCAGTACATCGTCACCGACAACGACCAGGAGCGGCCGTTCACCCGTGACCAGCGGCGCTGGGTGTACACGTCCTCCAAGCAGGAGAACAGCCTCACCGGGTTCGGGACCGACAACGCCCTCGAGACCACCCCCGACTACCTGATCGTCAAGCACGCCGCCTTCCCCCAGCACGACCCGCCCGTGCCCCACGACGTCGAGGTGGCGTGCGCCAAGGTCGTCGGTGCCGCGCACGGCCGTGAGCACGCCTTCCGGCCCCGGTCCATCGTCAACATCTCGGCCATGAGCTTCGGCTCCCTCAGCGGCGCGGCCATCGAGGCGCTGAACCGCGGCGCGGCCCTCGCCGGCTGCCTGCACAACACGGGCGAGGGTGGTGTCTCCCGCCACCACGAGCACGGTGGTGAGCTCGTGTGGCAGATCGGCACGGGGTACTTCGGCTGCCGGGACGAGCACGGGGACTTCGACCTCGACCGGCTGGTGGCCCAGGTGCGACGGGCGCCGATCCGGGCCATCGAGATCAAGCTCTCCCAGGGGGCCAAGGCCGGCCTCGGCGGGGTGGTCCCCGGCGAGAAGGTGACCGAGGAGATCGCCGTCATGCGCGGGGTCCCGGTCGGCGAGGACTGCATCAGCCCGCCCTACCACCGCGAGTTCTCCGACGTCGACGGGCTCATCGACCTCGTCGAGCGCATCGCCGGCGCCACGGGGCTGCCGGTGGGAATCAAGTCCGCCGTCGGCGAGCAGCGGTTCTGGGACGACCTGGTCGCGGCGATGGCCCACCGGGGCGAGGGCCCCGACTTCGTCACCGTCGACGGTGGTGAGGGCGGGTCCGGCGCCGCACCGCTCGTGTTCGCGGACCACGTGTCGTTGCCGTTCCGCATCGCGTTCCCGCGGGTGTACCGGACCTTCGCCGAGGCGGGGCTGGCCGACGACGTCGTGTTCATCGGCTCGGGCAAGCTGGGCCTGCCGGCCACCGCGCTGTTGGCGATGGGGCTCGGGTGCGACCTCGTCAACGTGGGGCGCGAGGCCATGCTGTCGATCGGGTGTATCCAGGCGCAGCGCTGCCACACCGGGCGCTGCCCGGCGGGGGTGGCCACCCAGAACCCCTGGCTGGAGCGGGGCCTCGACCCCGAGCTCAAGCACGTGCGGGCGGCCAACTACCTGCGGGCGCTGCGCCACGAGCTGTTGCGCCTGGCCCGGGCCTGCGGCCGGCCCCATCCCGCCTACGTCGACCTCGACTGCTTCGAGCTCGTCGACGACGCCGCCCGCCCGCAGCCCGCCCGCGAGGCGTTCGGCTACCGGGAGGGCTGGGGGGTGCCCGCGTCGCCACCCGACCCGACCGTCCTCGTCCCTGTGGGCGCGAACTAACGTCACCCGCTCCTGCGGGCGAAAGGAAGCCATGTCCGAGACCACCGACGACATCACCGACGAACCCGGCGAGCGCGGCGCGATCGGCGCCATCGAGGGGCCGGGTGAGCCGGGCGTCCTGGAGGGCCCGGGCACCGTGGGCGCGCTCGAGGCCGCGGCGCCCGGCGGCGTGCTGGAGGGTCCCCTCGTGGACGTGGGCGGTGAGCACCTGCCACTGCCCGAGCTGGTGACCCGCTACGAGGCCGCGCAGGTCGAGCTCCGCCGCCTCCGCAAGGAGGAGAAGGGGGCGGTTCGACGTCGTCGCCAGGAGTCCCAGCTCAAGCCCTTCCAGGTCGAGCTGCTCAAGCTGCAGCGCTACCTGGAGGACAACCACCGCCGGATGATCGTGCTGTTCGAGGGTCGCGACGCCGCCGGCAAGGGTGGCACGATCCGCCGGGTCACCCGCTACATGAACGAGAAGCACTACCGGGTCGTGGCCCTCGGCAAGCCCACCGAGGAGC
>CAZYPY010000312.1:0-2616 GCA_964649545.1 uncultured Microthrixaceae bacterium
ACGGCATCGAGGCCGGCGCTCACGAGCTCGGCGTAGTTCATGATCCCGGCGAGGAGGTTGTTGAAGTCGTGGGCGATGCCGCCCGCGAGCTGCCCCACGCTCTCGAGCCGCTGGGCCTGGTGGAGCTGGGCCTCGAGGTGGGCCCGCGCCTCTTCGATCTCGGCGTGGCGCAGCCGGGCCTCGAGCGCGGCCTGGTCGGCCTCGGCGCGCTTGCGGTCCGTGATGTCGCGGACCGCGGCGGTGACCAGCGTGCCCTCGTCCGTCTCGACCGACGAGAGCGAGATGTCGACCGGGAACTCGGTGCCGTCGCGGCGGCGTGCGGCGAGCTCCAGGCCCGCGCCCATCGGACGCGTGATCGGGTGAGCCACGTAGCCAGCCCGGTGCGCCGGGTGGGCCCCCCGGTGGCGCTCGGGGATCAACAGCTCGATCGGCTGACCGAGGAGCTCCTCGCGAGGGTGGTCGAACAGCACCTCGGCCTGACGGTTGACCAGGCGGATGAGGCCCTGCTCGTCGACCGCGACGATGGCGTCGGGGGCGGCGTCGAGCAACCCCTGGTGGCGGGCCTCGGTGCGCCGGCGCTCGGTGAGGTCCCGGACCGCGGCCGAGACCAGCAGGCCCTGGTCCGTACGCACCGACGAGAGCCAGATCTCGGCGGGGAACTCGGTGCCGTCCTTGCGCCGGCCGGCGAGCTCACGCCCCGAGCCCATGGCCCGGTTCAGCGGTCGACGCAGGTAGCGCTGGCGCTGCTGGGGATGGCGGGCGAGGGCCGACTGGGGCACCAGGACCTCCACCGGCTCGCCCAGCAGCTCGGCGCGGTCGTAGCCGAAGAGGGCCTCGGCCTGGCGGTTGGCGAGCAGGATGCGTCCGTCCTCGTCGGCGAGGATGACCGCATCGGGGGCGGCGTCGAGCAGCTCGCCGACGTTGGCTCTCACCCGTCCAACGGCCTCAGACATGGCTGATGCTCGGTGCTCCTGGTCGGCCGACCCGTGCCCCCACCCCCGACCCGCCCAGTGACAGTGATACCACCCCTGTCACCTGGCTGCACCGGACCCACCGCGACCCGGTGCCGAGCCGGGGAACCCGCCACGCGTCCGGTCGGATCAGGCCGGGGTCAGGTGTGGGTCAGGTCGGGTCGACCGGGCTCTGCACGTCGAGCGTCGCCCCGTCGGTCAGCCCCACCGCTTCGAGCTCACCTTCGGGCACCTCGACCGCCATGCGGTAGGTGACGCCGGGCTCGTACACCGGGCAGTCGGGGACGTCGTCGCACGGGGCCATGTCGAGGGTGGCCACCACCGTGCCGCCGGCGTCGAGGTAGGCGATCGACAGGGGGGTCGGGGTGTTGCGCATCCAGAAGCCGCCCTCAGTGTCGCTCGGGAAGGCGAACAGCATCCCCGGGTAGCCCTCGAGGTCGGTGACCTCCATCAGGCCCCGTGCCCGCTGGTCCGGGTCCTCCGCGAGCAGGAGGCACCGCTCGGTGCCGCCGATGTCGACGAGCACCTCACCGAACTCGCCGAACGGCTCGAGGTCGGCGCACGGACCACCCACCGTCGTGGTCGCCCGCCCCGACCGCTCGTCGTCGGCGTCGCTCCCGTCGCCGCCACTGCCACACCCCGCGATCAGGGCCACGAGGACGACGAAGAGCAGCGCGGCGGGCGCGACCCGCGGCGCGGTCCGGGCCGAGGCGGTGCGGGGACGGGTCATCCGGCCATACTGCCCGGTGTGATCGACCTCGCCGTGGCAGTGCTGGCGGTGCTCGCCGGCGTCGCCGCGTGGAGCGTCACCGAGTACATCATCCACCGGTGGTTCATGCACGAGGAGCTGGGGCCGCGCATCGCCTCGCGCGGCCACCTCGACCACCACCGCCACCCGACCCGGCGCCCCCTGGCCTCACCGCTCTCCCTCGTCGCCACGGTGGTCGTCGGCCTCGGGGTGGTCTCACCGGCCGGTGCCCTCGTCGCAGTGGCCGTGGGCGCGCCCTGGTGGACGGGCGCGCTGGCGGGCGTGACGGGGATCGCCACCTACCTCGTCTACGAGCGGGTGCACTTCCGGGCCCACTTCCGACCGGCCACCACCCGCTACGCCCGCTGGCAGCAGCGGCGCCACCTGGCCCACCACGCCAGCGCGGGCACCACCAACTTCGGGGTGACCAGCCCGGTGTGGGACTGGGTGTTCGGCACCTACGAGCCCGTCCCCGCCGACGTCGCCTACCCCGCCCGCCTGACCGCGTTCTCGAGGCAGTAGCCCCCCGTGCTTTTCCAACGACGGGCCGGGCGGCTCTTGCCTCCCGTTCAGGGCCGGCGGCGGACCGAGGGGCCAGCGTGGTGACCGGGAGCGACCTGCTCGACGAGGTGGCCGCGCGGGTCGAGTACACGCCCGGCACGACCGCAGTCGTCGCGGTGGCCGGTCCGGTGGCGGTGGGCAAGTCGACCATCGCCGCGGGCCTCGCCGAGCGCCTGGAGGCAACCGGGGCCGCCGTGGCCGTGCTCGCCACGGACGGCTTCCTGTGGCCCAACGCGGTGCTCGAGGCCCGGGGACTGCTCGACCGCAAGGGCCGCCCCGAGACCTTCGACCTCGACCGTCTCGTCGCGCTGGTCGCCGCCGTGCGCGCCGGGGCCG
>CAZYPY010000313.1:0-2611 GCA_964649545.1 uncultured Microthrixaceae bacterium
CCGAACAGGCCGCCGAGCAGGTCGCCGAGGTTGCCCATGTCGCCGAGGTCCTCGGCGGTGAAGGTGGCGCCGCCCGGGCCCCCGAACCCGCCGAAGCCCCCGCCACCGGGGCCGCCGAAGCCGCCGGCCATGGGGCCGAGGCGCCGGACCTCGTCGTACTCCTTGCGCTTCTCGGCGTCGCCGACCACGTCGTAGGCGGCGGACACCTCCTTGAAGCGCTCCTCGGCCTCCGGCGCCTGGTTGGTGTCGGGGTGGTACTCGCGCGCGAGCTTGCGGTACGCCTTGGTGATGTCCTTCTGGGACGCGCTCTCCGAGACGCCGAGGACCTTGTAGTAGTCCTTCTCGAACCACTCGCGCTGGGGGGCCACCGCTCGGCTACCCCCGGACCTTGACCATGGCCGGGCGCAGCACCCGACCCTTCCACGTGTACCCGGTGCGCAGCACCTCGGCCACCACCGAGCCGCCCTCGTCGCCGTCGCCGGCGGGCTCGTGCATCACGGCCTCGTGGAAGTTGGGGTCGAAGGGCTCACCCGCGGGTTCGAGCCGCTCGAGACCGGCCTTCTCCAGCGTGTCGACGAGCTGGGCCTGGACGGGGGCGACGTCCTCGGCACCGTGCTGCACGGCCGCGTCGCAGGCGTCGAGCACCGGCAGCAGCTGACCCACGAGCGACTCGTTGGCCCGCTCGGCGACCTCGCCCTGCTGGGCGAGGGTGCGCTTGCGGTAGTTCTCGAAGTCGGCCTGCACCCGGCGGAGCTGGTCGAGGTAGTCGTCGCGCTCGCGCTCGAGCGCGACGACGTCGTTCTGGACGATGAGGCTGGCCTCAGCAAGGGCCTCCTCGCTGAGCTCGCTGGTGCCCTCGTCGCCGGCTCCCGCGCGCCGCCGCTCGGGGCCGGTGTAGGGCTCGGCGTCGTCGCCGGCGCCGACGTCACCACCGTCGTCACCAGGATCCGACGCCGTCGGGTCCGCGACGTGGCCACCCGCGGGGCTGGCCCCGGGGCGCACGCCGGGCCGGCGCTGCTGGACGGAGGGTGACTCCTCGGCGAAGGGGAGGTCCTCCAGGATGTGGCGGCCCTCGTCGGCCGCCGCATCCTGGGTGGGCTTGTCCTTCCGGCTCACGGTCGGGACCGGCTCACTGGTCGTCGTCGTCGACGATCTCGGCGTCGACCACGTCGTCGTCGGCTGCGGTGGGGTCGGCCGACTCGCCGCCGCCCGCTGCCGACTGCTCGGCGGCCGCCTGCTCGTAGAGCTGCTGGGCGAAGCTCTGCGACGCCATCATCAGCGCCTCGGTGGCGCTCTTGATGGCCTCGAGGTCGGTGCCGGCGAGGGCGGTCTTGAGGTCCTCGAGCGCCGCGCTGACCTTGTCCTTCTCGTCACCGCTGATCTTGTCGCCCTGCTCGCGGAGCAGCTTCTCGGTCTGGTACACGAGGCTGTCGGCGTTGTTGCGGACCTCCGCCTCCTCCTTCTTGCGGCGATCCTCCTCGGCGTGGGCCTCGGCGTCCTTGATCATCTGGCTGATGGTGTCCTTGTCGAGCGAGGACTGGCCGGTGATGGTCATCGACTGCTCCTTGTTGGTCGCCCGGTCCTTGGCCGACACGTGGACAATGCCGTTGGCGTCGATGTCGAAGGTGACCTCGATCTGGGGCACGCCCCGCGGGGCGGGGGGCAGGTCGACGAGCTGGAACTTGCCGAGCGTCTTGTTGTACTGCGCCATCTCGCGCTCGCCCTGGAGCACGTGGATCTCCACCGACGGCTGCATGTCGTCGGCCGTGGTGAACACCTCGGTGCGGCGGGTCGGGATGGTGGTGTTGCGCTCGATCAGGCGGGTCATCACGCCGCCCTTGGTCTCGATGCCGAGCGACAGCGGGGTCACGTCGAGGAGCAGGACGTCCTTGACGTCGCCCTTCAGCACGCCGGCCTGGATGGCGGCGCCGACCGCGACCACCTCGTCGGGGTTCACGCCCTTGTTGGGCTCCTTGCCGGTGTAGGTCGAGACCAGCTCGGCCACCGCGGGCATGCGGGTGGAGCCGCCGACCAGGATGACGTGGTCGATCTCGTCCTTCGACAGGCCGGCGTCCTTGATGGCCTGGTCGAACGGGCCCTTCACCCGCTCGAGCAGGTCGGCGGTGAGCTCCTGGAACTTGGCCCGGGTGAGGCTGTAGTCGAGGTGCAGCGGCCCGGCGTCGGTGGCGGTGATGAAGGGCAGGTTGATCTGGGTCTGCTGGACCGAGGACAGCTCGATCTTGGCCTTCTCGGCGGCCTCCTTGAGGCGCTGCACAGCCATGTTGTCCTTGGACAGGTCGACGCCGTGGTCGTTCTTGAACGACTCCTCGAGCCACTCGATGACCCGCTGGTCCCAGTCGTCGCCGCCCAGGTTGGTGTCGCCGTGGGTGGACTTCACCTCGAACACGCCGTCGCCGATCTCGAGCACGGACACGTCGAAGGTGCCGCCGCCGAGGTCGAACACGAGGATCGTCTGCTCCTCGCCCTCCTTGTCGAGGCCGTAGGCGAGGGCCGCCGCGGTGGGCTCGTTGATGATGCGCAGCACCTCGAGGCCGGCGACCGCGCCCGCCTCCTTGGTGGCGGTGCGCTGGGCGTCGTCGAAGTAGGCCGG
>CAZYPY010000314.1:0-2586 GCA_964649545.1 uncultured Microthrixaceae bacterium
GGGGACCCGGGGTAGCGTGCAGGCATGGCCGACACGCCGGGCGACGCGACCGACCAACCGACCGATCCGCCCGTCGAGGAGCCCGTCCACCGGGCCCTCGGCCTCACCGACGACGAGCTCGAGTCGATCCGGGACATCCTCGGCCGCGAGCCGAACCACCTCGAGCTGGCCATGTACGCGGTGATGTGGTCCGAGCACTGCTCCTACAAGTCGTCGCGGATCCACCTCAAGCGCCTGCCCACCACGGGCGAGGGCGTGCTCGTGGGCCCCGGCGAGAACGCCGGCGTCATGGACGTGGGTGACGGCATCGCCGCCGCCATCCGCATCGAGAGCCACAACCACCCCTCGGCCATCGAGCCGTACCAGGGTGCCGCCACCGGGGTGGGCGGCATCCTGCGCGACATCTTCACCATGGGCGCCCGACCGATCGCCGTCATGGACCCGCTGCGCTTCGGCCCCCTCGACGACCCCCGCAGCCGCTGGATCGCCGAGGGCGTGGTGTCCGGCGTCTCGGGGTACGGCAACTCGGTGGGCGTGCCGACGGTCGGCGGCGAGGTCGTGTTCGACGAGACCTACGCCGACAACCCCCTCGTCAACGTGCTGTGCCTCGGCATCCTGCCCACCGACCGCCTGGTGCTCGGCCAGGCCAGCGGCGTGGGCAACCTGGCCGTGCTGCTCGGCTCGTCGACCGGCCGTGACGGCATCGGTGGGGTGAGCGTGCTCGCCTCCGCCGGCTTCGCCGACGACGAGGCCGACGCCGACAAGCGCCCGAGCGTGCAGGTGGGCGACCCCTTCGAGGAGAAGCGCCTGATCGAGGCCTGCCTGGCCCTGCTCGACGCCGGCCTGGTGGTCGGCATCCAGGACCTCGGCGGCGCCGGCCTGGCCTGCGCCACCAGCGAGACCGCCTCCCGCGGCGGTGTGGGCATGGACGTCGACGTGAACGCCGTACCCCGCCGCGAGCCCGGCATGGAGCCGTTCGAGGTGATGACCAGCGAGAGCCAGGAGCGCATGCTGGCCATCGTCGAGCCCGGCAACCTCGACGAGGTGATGGAGATCTGCGCGCGGTGGGAGGTGCGCGCCTCGGTCATCGGCAAGGTCACCGAGGGCGGCGCGTTGCGGGTGCGCGACGGCTTCGACGGCGAGGTCCTCTGCGACGTCCCCGCCGCCTCGCTCCACGAGGACGCACCGCTGTACGACCGGCCGCGGGCCGAGCCCGCCGACCTGGCCGATCGCCGGGCCGCCGAGCCGTCCGCCCCCGCCGAGGGCTTCCCGCCCGGTGAGGTGTTGCTCGACCTGCTCACCGACACCACGTGGGTCTCGTCGCAGTACGACCACCAGCTGTTCCTCAACACGGTCGTCGGCCCTGGCGGCGACGCCACCGTCCTGCGCCTCAAGCACCCGGTGACCGGGCAGGCCACCGGGCGCGGGCTGGCCATGACCACCGACGGCAACCACCGCTGGTGCGCCGTCGATCCCCGTCAGGGCACGGCCATGGTGGTGGCCGAGGCGGTCATGAACCTGGCCTGCGTCGGCGCCCGCCCGCTCGCCGTCGTGAACTGCCTGAACTTCGGCAACCCGGAGCACCCCGAGGTCATGTGGCAGCTGTCCGGGTCGATCGACGGGATGACCGAGGCCTGCAACGCCTTCGGCCTGCCCGTGATCGGCGGCAACGTCAGCCTCTACAACGAGTCACGGGGCAGCGACATCGACCCCACGCCGGTGATCGGCCTGCTCGGGATGGTCGACGACCTGTCGTCGCCGCCCCCCGGCACCGGCCTGGTCGACGGCGGGCGCATCCTGCTGCTGGGCGACACCTGGCCCGGGCTCGCCGGCTCCCGGTGGGCGACCCACACGGGGCAGGCCCGCCTCGGCACCCTGCCGCCGTGCGACCTCGAGGCCCACACCCGGGTGGCGAACCTCGTCCGGGATCTCGTGGTCGAGCGGGCCGTGCTCGGCGCCCACGACGTGGCCGAGGGCGGCATCGCGGTGGCGCTGGCCGAGATGGCCGTGCGCTCCGGTGTCGGCTTCTCGGTCGCCCGCATCCACGACGAGGCCGAGCTGTGGTCCGAGTCCGGCGGCCGGGCGATCGTCTGCGTTGCCGCCGACCGGGCCCGCGAGGTCATCGACCGGGCCGAGGCGGCCGGCGTCCCCGTCACCCAACTGGGCCTGGCCGCCGGCGACCGCCTGTCGGTGAAGGACCTCCTCGACGTCAGCCTCGCCGACGCCACCACCGCCTGGCGCCACCGCCTGCCCGCCGCCTTCGGCGCCGCCGTGACCCACGACTAGCGGGGGCCACCCCCGCGAGCCACGGCGGTTCCGCCGGCCGGGTCCTGACGGCGGACATCCGTTTCGGGGAGGTGGGGCTGCCCCCGCGAGTCTGCGGCGGTGACCGGAGCCCGGCGGGTCCTGACGGCGGACATCCGTTTCGGGTAGGTGGGGCCACCCCCGCGAGATCCGGTGTCCCGCCGGCCGGGTCCTGACGGCGGACATCCGTTTCGGGCCATGCTCGCTCGTTCCTCGCTGCGCGTGGCCCGAAGCCGTTCCGCCGCCACCCGGCCGGCTGGCTCCGTGTCTCGCCACCCCGTT
>CAZYPY010000315.1:0-2585 GCA_964649545.1 uncultured Microthrixaceae bacterium
CCGGCGCTGATGAAGCTGGCCGGCGAGGCCAACTGGTGGGCGCCGGCGCCGCTACGCCGATTCCAGGAGCGCTTCGGCCTGCACGAGGCGCCGCCCGACGACGAGCCGCCCGCCGACGACGGCTGGGGTGACGGCGGGTCCGGCGGCGTGCGCGAGGACGACCTCGTCCCCGCCCCCGCCTGAGCCGATCCAGCTGCTCGTACCGCTCACGGACACGGGACGTCAGAGACGTTTCGAATCCGTGACCGGAACGGAGGGGGGGCAGGAGGGAGCGTCAGCGGGGGCGGGGGCCGCCCTTGCGGTGGCCACCGGGCTTACGGGCGGCGCCGGGGCCGCCCGAGCCCGGGCGGTTGGTGCGGTTCTTGGGGCGGGGGCCCGAGCCGTTGGCCTTGGGGCCGCCGCCGTGCGATGGGCCGCCGTTGGCCGAGCCGCCAGCGCGGGCGCCGGCCTTCGGCCGGCCCGCCTTGGCGTAGGGCTTGGCGCCGGGCTTGGACCCGGGCTTGCCGCCGCGGCGCGGGCCGCCGGGACCGTTGCGGTCGCCGTAGGGGCGGGGCTTGCCGTGGGACGGGCGGGGGCCCGCGGGGGCGTTGTCGTCGTAGCGCTCGGCCGGCGGGCGGAACGCCGGCGCGGCGACGTCGGCGAGGCCGCTGAAGTCGGGGGCGACGGTGGCGGCGTCCAGCTTGAGCGCGCGCTGGAGTCGGGTGGCGGCCTTGCGGTGCTCGCCGCTGACCAGGGTCACCACGGTGCCGGTGGCGCCGGCGCGGCCGGTGCGGCCGGAGCGGTGGACGTAGTCCTTGTCGTCACCGGGCAGGTCGTAGTGCACGACACAGGCCACGTCGGTGACGTGGATGCCGCGGGCGGCGACGTCGGTGGCCACGAGCGCCTCGACCTTGCCGCGGGTGAAGGCGTCCAGGGCCCGCTCGCGCTGGGCCTGGCTGCGGTCGCCGTGGATGGCGGCCGCGCTCACGCCGGCCTTGTCGAGCTGGCGGGTGAGGCGGTCGGCCCGGCGCTTGGTCCGGCAGAACACGATGGTCGAGCCGTGGTGCTGGACGAGGCGGGCGGTGAGGTCGACCCGCTCGTCGTCGCGGGCGTGCCAGAAGTGGTGCTCGGTGCGGTCGGGGCCCTGGTGGAGGGGGCCGACCTCGTGGCGGGCCGGGTCCTTCTGATAGTGGCGGACCAGCACCGCGACGTCGTCGTCGAGGGTGGCCGAGAAGAGGAGGGTCTGGCGGTCGGGGCGCACCTGGTCGAGCAGGCGGCGCACCTCGGGCAGGAAGCCCATGTCGGCCATGCGGTCGGCCTCGTCGATGACGACGAGGTCGATCTCGTCGAGGCGGCACTCGCGGCGCTGGACCAGGTCGGCGAGGCGACCGGGGCAGGCGACGGCGATGTCGACGCCCTTGCGAAGCGCGGTGAGCTGCTTGCCGAAGCCGACGCCGCCGTAGAAGGCGGCCACGGTCAGCCCGCGGACCGCGGCGAGCGGACGCAGCTCGCTCTCGATCTGGGCCGCGAGCTCACGGGTGGGCGCAAGGACCAGGGCGTGGGGGCGGCGGGGCCGCCCGTGGGTGGCGCGGACCACGAGGGGGATGCCGAAGGCGAGGGTCTTGCCCGAGCCGGTGGGGGCCTTGCCGGCGATGTCGCGGCCGGCGAGGGCGTCGGGCAGGGTGGCGGCCTGCACGGGGAACGGGGCGGTGATGCCGCGTTGGTCGAGCACGGCGGCCAGGTCGGCGGGCACGCCGAGGTCGCGGAAGGTGGGGGGCACAGCAGTTCTCCAATGGCGCCACGGCACGCGGCGCGGAATCGTCGGTTGTGGAAGGCGGGGCGGCGACAACCCGGGTGTTGGTGGCCTTCGAGAGGGCCGGCGAACCGGCGTGCTGGCGTCGCGACAGCGAAGGCATGGCCACCGTTGAGCCCGGTCGGCTCCAGCGGCCCGCCGGCACCCGCAGCGCGGATCCGACGACGTGTTGCCCGGCCACCGTACCGGTCGGCGCCCGCGGAACCACCATCGGTGGTCGCACGGTCGGCCGCGCCCGCCGGGCGAGCTCGTCGACGAGGACGGGCCCGCCCCACGGGGCCTGAACCCTCAGCGGGTCAGCGCGGTGATGACGCCGACCATGACGACGGCGATGCCGACCATGGCGACGTACAGGCGGTTCTCCATGCGGGCGATGTCGGCTCGGACCTCGGCGATCACCGCGGCGAGGTAGTCCCGGGTGATGAGCTCGTCACCCTCTCGGGCGGGGAACTGGTCGAGCAGGAGCTCCGCCTCCTCGGTGCCGATCGCGGCGGCGATCGCGGTGTACAGACGACTGCGCTGGCGGGTGGTCAGGGCCACGGGGGGATCCCTTCATCGGTCAGTGACGAAGGGGGAAGCGTCCAGAGCGTACCGCCGGCCCTCGGCGGGAGGAAGGGCGGCGGCGCGGTCGAGGCGGCGGAGGCCCCAGGCCAGGGTCGTCACCCAGGTGAGGGCGACGGCGAGGAGCAGGGCGTAGGCGCCGCGCTCGAGCGCGTCCTCCCGCAGGCCGCCCTCGACGAGACCGGCTGACCCCCCACACCCCTCGTTCTGGGACCAGCCTGATGTGCTGGTG
>CAZYPY010000316.1:0-2571 GCA_964649545.1 uncultured Microthrixaceae bacterium
TCGATCGGCACCCCGGCCAGGGCCAGGGCGTAGAGCGTGCCCGTGCAGCCGGCGACCACGAGGTCGAGGTCGGTGCTCACCGGCAGGGTCCCGTCGTCGACCGCAGCCTGCAGGATGGCCCGGAGGCGCCGTCGGCGCGGGGCGACGAGGCGGGCCCGATAGGCGTCGCGCAGCGCCGGGTCGGCCGAGTCCTGGAGCATCGAACCCACCATCGAGACGCCGCCGGGACGCAGCACCCCGCGGTGGAAGGCCTCGAGCTCGGCCTGCAGGTCGGCTCGATGGTCACCCGAGCGCGGGAGGTCGGCGGCCTCGGGGAGCGAGGCGATGGCAGCCACCGCGAGGGCCGCCTTCCCCGGCCACCGCCGGTAGATCGCTTGGCGGGTCGTGCCCGCGGCACGGGCGACCGCCACCACCGAGAGTCCGTCGTACCCGTGGGCGGCGAGCTCGTCGCGGGTCGCGGTGAGCACGGCGTCGTCGATGGCCCCGTCGCGGGGACGCCCTCGTCCCCGGCCGTGCGCATCGCCGTCGTCCGCGGCATACTCCATTTCCGCAACACTACTGTCTCGTAAATGGAGGAGCGACCCATGCGCATCGCCGTGATCGGCGCCGGCTCGGTCGGCCGCAACCTGGCCGCCGCCACCCGGGCCCTCGGCCACGACGTGGTCGTCGGCGTCCGTGACCCCGACGACCCGCGCCACGCCGACCTGACCCCGCGGGCGACACCGGCGGCGGCCGCCGAGGGTGCGGCGCTCGTGGCGCTCGCCGTCCCCGCCCGCGCGGTGCGCGACGCGGTCGCCGCCCTCGCTCTCACCCCGCCCACCGTCGTGGCGGACGCGACCAACGCGGTCGGCGGTCCCCCGCCCGACGGCTTCGACACCATGGGGGCGTTCACCCGCTCGCTCGTCCCCGACGCCGTCCCCGTGGTCAAGGCCTTCAACACCATCGGGGCCGAGCACCTCGTGCACCCCCGGGTGGACGGCACCCCGGCGTTCCTCCCCCTCGCCGGCGACGCGGCCGGGGTGGAGGTCGTCCTCCCGCTGGCGGGGGCCATGGGCTTCGACGCGGTCTCGCTCGGCGGCCCGGAGGCGATCCCGATGGTGGAGGACCACGCCCGCCTCTGGATCCACCTCATGCGGACCGGCTGGGGCCGCGACTTCGGCTTCGCCGTCCTCGGCGGGCCTCGCTCCGAGCCGGTCGAGGGGGAGACGCGATGAGCACCCCACTGCCCGCACCCGGAGCGGCCCGGCTCGGCCCGCCCGACCGCCCCGAGGCCCAGGCCTGCCTCGACGCCACCCTGACCGCGGTCGACCCCGGCGACGGCCCCACCGAGCTCCAGCAGCTGCTGATCGAGGCCGCCTTCGCCGCCATGACCGGGCACGACGTGACCCGCACCCCGGGCGACGGGGTCGGGCCCGCCGACCTCGCCGCCGTCCTCGCCGACCGCGACGAGGCCTTCCGCACCCGGATCCTGCAGATGATGATCCTGGGCGCCCTCGTCCTGCGGCCACTGCCCGCCGAGGTCGCCGACCGGGTCGACGCCTACGCCGAGGAGCTGTCGGTCGACGACGGGATGCTCGCCGTGGCCCGTCGCTTCGCCTCGGGCCAGCTCGGCCTCGCCGCGGTCGACTTCCAGCGCAACGGCTACACCGCCGACTGGGCACCGGACCGGGCGTCGGCCCTGCACTCGAGCAGCGAGCTCCACGACGCCTGGCAGCAGTCGGTCGCCGACCCCGCGCTGGCCGAGCGATGGGCCGCCTTCGAGCACCTCCCCGCCGGCACCCTCGGCCGGCGCATGTGGGAGTTCTACCGGGCCCGGGGCTTCGCCTTCCCCGGTTCCCCCGGCTCGGCGCCCCCGCTCCTCGCCCAGCACGACTTCGTGCACGTGCTGGGGGACTTCGGCACCCGGGTCGAGTCCGAGCTCGAGGTGTTCGCCTTCATCGCCCGGGCCAACGACGACCCGAAGGGCTTCTCGCTGCTGGCCATGGTCGTGAGCCTGTTCGAGACCGGCTACCTGGCCACCGGCGCGGGACTGTTCGAGTCGTTCCCGGGCCAGCTCTCTCAGGACGGCATGGCCGTGCGCCTCGCCGACGCGCTGCGCCGCGGCGCGCTGAGCCACGGTCTCGACGGCCGTCCCGACGTCGACCTGCTCGGGGTGGACTGGTTCGCTCTCGCCGACCGGCCCGTCGACGACCTGCGCGAGGCGTTCGGCGTCGTCCCGAAGGCCGAGGCCGCGCTCGCCGCCGGCTGCGTCGGCCCCTGGGAACCGGGCGGCATCAGCCCCTACCAGTGGACCACCGCCCGCGAGGCCGCCGAGGCGGAGGGTCGCGCCTACGAGGCCTACGGCGCCTCCCCCTGACCCCTCGCGTGGACCGGTCCCGGCTCCGGGTCGCATCACCCGGCGGTGACGGGCGAGACTCCCGGGATGCTCATCTTCGGAATCCTCGGCTTCGGCATCGTCATCGGCGCGATCGCCGGCTGGATCACCGGCACCGAGTCGTGGGGCAAGCGCATCGGCTACGGCCTGCTCGGCTCGTTCGTCGGCGGCCTGCTCGCCAGCCTCATCGCCGGCGA
>CAZYPY010000317.1:0-2510 GCA_964649545.1 uncultured Microthrixaceae bacterium
AGGGGGTGGCGGCGTCGACGTAGGCGGGGCCGGTGAGGCGGGGGACGACGGCCGAGACGTCGTGGCAGGCGGCGAGGTCGACGTCGGCGGACTGGCCCCGCTCGGCCTTCTCGAGCCCCGACGTGCAGCCGTGGAGCACGGCGGCGAGGCCTCGGACCGAGGCGGCCCGGAAGGCGTCGGCGGCGGCGACCGCCTCCGGCGTGGCGGCGGCGAGCACGTCCTCGGGAAGGGCGGCGAGGACGGCACCGGCACCGAGCTGGTCCTCCAGCGCGACCCGCAGCGGGCCGGTGTGGCCGTGCCAGCGCTCGCCGGCGGCGATCACCGAGATCGCGCCGACGCCGCCGGGCCCACCGGCGAGCTCGAGTGCGGCCGCGGCGACGGCGGAGGCGTTGCGCAGGCAGCCGGCCAGGACGACGCCGGCGCCGGCTTCGGCTGCGCCGAACGAGAGGGCCGAGCCGTTCGGCGACGGCAGAACGAGACGAGTCCCCGCCGGGAGGTCGACGAGGGTCGCCGGGCGCAGCGTCCACGCCGCCGCCTCCCCCACGCCGGCGACGAGCGCCCCCTCGGCGGCGGCGAGGTCGTGCTCACCCCCGTCGTGCCAGCGGTAGGGCAGGACGGTCGCGCCCCGCCCGAGGGCGACGTCGACGCTCGTCGTGAACGACAGCACGTCGACGATGACGACGACCGCGGCGTCGGGAGCGAGGCGGCGCAGCCCGTTGGGGCCCCATTCGAGGCGGACGCGCGGCGTGCCGGGGTCGGCCACCGCCCGGGCCGACCCGCTCAGCTGCCCGAGCCGGCGCCCGGCCAGTCCGAGAAGGACCGGCCCGTGATGCGCTCGTAGGCCTCGATGTAGCGGGCCGACGAGGAGGCCACGACGTCGTCGGGCAGCGGCGGCGGGGGCGGCTGCTTGTCCCAGTCGAGGCCGTCGAGGTAGTCCCGCACCGGCTGCTTGTCGAACGACGGCGGGGTCGAGCCGAGCTGCCACTGGTCGGCGGGCCAGAAGCGGGACGAGTCGGGCGTCAGCACCTCGTCGCACACGATGAGCTCGCCGTCGACGAGGCCGAGCTCGAACTTGGTGTCGGCGATGATGATCCCCCGCTCGGCGGCCAGCGCCGCGCCCCGCTGGTAGAGCTCGAGGCTGATGGCCCGGGCGCGGCCGGCGATGTCGGCGCCCACGAGGTCGACCGCCTCCGACAGCGAGATGTTGACGTCGTGGCCCTCCTCGGCCTTGGTCGAGGGGGTGAAGACCGGCTCGGGCAGCTGGGCCGACTCCTGGAGGCCGTCGGGCAGGCGCTCGCCGTGCATCGTCCCCGAGCGCTGGTACTCCTTCCACGCCGACCCGGTGAGGTAGCCCCGCACGATGCACTCGAGCGGCAGCATCTCGGCCTTGCGGACGAGCATGGCCCGGCCCGCCAGGCTCGGGTCCTGCGCCTCGGCGGGCAGGTCGGCCAGGTCGGTCGAGAGCAGGTGGTGGGGGGCCACGTCGCCGAGCTCCTCGAACCAGAACGCCGAGATGGCGGTGAGCACCCGGCCCTTGTCGGGGATGGGCTCGTCCATGACCACGTCGAACGCGGAGATGCGGTCGGAGGTGACGATCAGCAGGCGGTCGTCGCCGGCGTCGTAGATGTCGCGCACCTTGCCGGTGGCGACGTGGGGGAGGTCGATGGTGGCCATGGGTCTCTCTCTCGCAGACGCTCGGGGGGACGCTCGCTCGAGCGGGCCCCAGTCTCTCAGATCACGAACTCGGCTTCGTACTTGGCCGCCTCCGGGTGCCGGGCGACGACCTCCCCTACCCGCTCGGCGAACACGCTCACCTGGCGGCCGGCGTCGCCGACGAAGGTGACGGGGTCGCCGACGAGGGCCTCGACCTCGGCCGCGGTCAGCGGGAGGCGGGGATCGGCGCCGAGGCGCTCGTACAGATCGTTGGCATCCCCACCCGACTCCCGCAGGGCCAGCGCCGCCGCCACCGCGTGCTCCTTGACGATCTCATGGGCCTCCTCGCGCCCGAGGCCGAGGCGCACGGCCGCGAGCAGGATCTTGGTCGTGGCGAGGAAGGGCAGGTATCGGCGCAGCTCCCGCTCGATCACGGCCGGGTAGGCGCCGAACGCCCCGAGCACGTCGAGCAGGGTCTGGAAGGCGCCGTCGGCGGCGAAGAAGGCGTCGGGCAGCATCACCCGGCGCACCACCGAGCAGCTCACGTCGCCCTCGTTCCACTGGTCGCCGGCGAGGCCCGTGGCCATGGTGACGTGGCCGGCGAGGATGGTGCCGAAGCCGCAGATGCGCTCGCAGGAGCGGCTGTTCATCTTGTGGGGCATGGCCGACGAGCCCACCTGGCCGGGGCGGAAGCCCTCGGTGGCGAGCTCCTGGCCGGCCATGAGGCGGATGGTGGTGGCCAGGCTCGACGGGCCCGCCACGGCCTGGGCCAGCGCAGTGACGACGTCGAGGTCGAGCGAGCGGGGGTACACCTGGCCCACGCTGGTCATCACCCGGGTGAAGCCGAGCTCGGCGGC
>CAZYPY010000318.1:0-2509 GCA_964649545.1 uncultured Microthrixaceae bacterium
CTGTTCGAGGTGTGCGACGGCTTCTACCAGGCGCGCGGCCTCGACCTGTCGAACATCACCTTCGTCCGCGGCGAGACCGGCTGGGTGGTGATCGATCCGCTGACGGCGTCGGAGACGGCCGCGGCCGCCCTCGCACTGGCCAACGAGCACCTCGGCGAGCGCCCGGTGGTCGCGGTCATCTACACCCACAGCCACGTCGACCACTTCGGGGGCGTGCGCGGCGTGGTCGACGAGGCCGACGTCGCCGCCGGCAAGGTCCCGATCCTCGCCCCCGAGGGGTTCCTGCACGCGGCCATCAGCGAGAACGTCATCGCCGGGAACGTGATGCAGCGCCGGGCGTCGTACATGTACGGGCCGCTGCTGCCGACGGACCCTTACGGCCACGTCGACGCCGGTCTCGGCAAGGGCGTCCCCCTATTCGGCACCCAGGGCCTGATCGCCCCGACCGTGTCGATCCGCGAGACGGGCGAGGAGCACGTGCTCGACGGCGTCCGCATCCGCTTCCAGGTAACGCCGGGCACCGAAGCGCCGGCGGAGATGAACTTCTACTTCCCCGAGGCCAGGGCGCTCTGCATGGCCGAGAACTGCTCGGCCAACATGCACAACCTCTACACGCTGCGCGGCGCCGAGGTCCGGGACTCGCTGGCGTGGAGCACCTACATCCACGAGGCCGTCGAGCTCTTCGGCCAGGACGCCGACGTCGTGTTCGCCAGCCACCACTGGCCCCGCTGGGGCACCGAGGACGGGCTCACCTTCCTCCGCCAGCAGCGCGACGCCTACCGGTTCCTCCACGACCAGACCATGCGGCTGGCCAACCACGGCCTGACCATGACCGAGATCGCCGAGGAACTGACCATGCCCCCGGCGCTCGAGCAGGAGTTCCACGTCCGCGGCTACTACGGGACGGTCAACCACAACGCCAAGGCCGTGTACCAGCGCTACCTCGGATGGTTCGACGGCAACCCCGCCCACCTGCACCCCCACCCACCGGTCGAGGCCGCCACCCGCTACGTCGAGTTCATGGGTGGCGCCGACGCCGTGCTGGCCAAGGCCCGAGAGAGCTTCGCCGAGGGTGACTACCGCTGGGTGGCCGAGGTGGTGAACCACGTCGTGTTCGCCGACCCGGGCAACGACGAGGCCAAGGCCCTCCAGGCCGACGCCCTCGAGCAGCTCGGGTACCAGGCGGAGTCCGGCCCGTGGCGGGACTTCTACCTGACCGGCGCCCAGGAGCTGCGCCAGGGCCACCCCGACATCGACAGCGCCGGCGGCGCCAGCCCCGACGTGCTCGTCGCCATGACCACCGAGATGCTCCTGCAACTGGTCGGCGTGCGCCTCAACGGCCTCGCCGCGGCGACTCGCGACGTGGCCCTGCACCTGGTGATCACCGACCGCAACGAGTCGTGGCACGTCGGCGTGGAGCACGGTGCCCTGCACCACTCCCTGAGCGGTGCCCTCGAGGTCACTCCCGAAGCCACCCTGTCGATCGCCCACCTCCCCTTCGCCGCGCTCGCGGGCGGCAACCGCACCCTGCGCGAGCTCGAGGAGGAGGGCGACGCCCACGTGACGGGCGACCGATCCGCGGTCGAGCACCTCGTCGGGAACCTCGACGCGTTCCGCTTCGGCTTCCCCATCGTCACCCCCTAGGCCGAGCGACCCACCGTCGAGGGCCACCCGTAGGCCGAACGGCCCAAATTCCTGCTTTGGTCGCGGCCTCCAGCCGCCGAAGTACACGCCATGTCCGGCTTCGTTTCCCTGCTCCTCCGCTTCGCCTGGGCCTCCGGCCTCGTCGTGGCGTTCCTGACCATCCGCGCCTTCGAGGTGCCGGTGCGGCCCGCCGGGCCGCGGCGTCCGGTGCCGATCGCGCTCGCCGGTGCGGTGATCCTGACCCTGGGGCTGCCCTGGACCACCAGCGCGAACGGTCAGATCACGTCGTCGGGGTGGCTCGCGCTCGGCTCCGCCACCTCGGTGGCGCTGATCCTGCTCGCGATCGGGGTCGCCGCCATCGCCGCCCTCCCCGACTGGGGCGGCCCCCGACGCGACCTCCACGCCCTCCTCCTCTCCCTGTCGCTGCTCGGCATCGTCGCCGGCAACTGGCTCACCGGTGCCGGTGGCGGATGGGCCGAGGGCCTGCAGTGGGGCGCCACCGCCAGCCTCGCCCTCGCCGCCGCGCTGGCCGGCGTCGAAGCCCTCCCCTTCCTCCGGGAGTACGCCCCGAAGCGAGCGGAAGCCGACGTCGACCTCACCACCGACCTCACCCGCCTCGACGACCTCCGCGCGTTCTAGAACGCCGAGGACGAAGGCCGGCCGAGCCGAGGCCCGGAGAGGGACCAACCGACGGGACCCACCACCGACTCCCCCTCGAGACCCACGGGGTAGCGAGTCGGGGGGTGGCGACGGAACGGCTTCGGGCCACGCGCAGCAAGCGACGAGCGCAGCGAGGAGCGGCGAGCATGGCCCGAAACGGAATCCGGCGACAGGACCCGCCGACTCGCGGGGGCAGCCCCCACGA
>CAZYPY010000319.1:0-2504 GCA_964649545.1 uncultured Microthrixaceae bacterium
GCGACCCGGTCGGCGAGGTGATCATCGAGGTCCCCGGTGACCTCCTCGACGACCACGCCACCGTCCTCGCCCTCGACGTCAGCCCGGCGTAGCCCGCGCTGACCCCAACGCCCTTGTGGCCGGAAGCCGCCGTGCGTACCGTGCAGGCATGGCCCTGGCCTGGCGCACCACCCCACCGCTGACGGTGGGCGACCTCGACCACTTCCCCTCCGACGGTTGCCGCTACGAGCTGATCGAAGGGGACCTCCACGTGTCCGCTGCCCCAGCGCTGCTCCACCAGCGAGCGCTCCAGAACCTACAGGTGCTCCTCGCCCGCGCCTGCCCGGAGAACTTCGAGATCCTCCCAGGCCCGGCGGTGGTGCTCGGTCCGGCCACGCAGCTCGAGCCCGACTTCTGCGTCGTGCCCGTCCCCGCCGGTCGCACGCCCCGCAAGGTCGAGGCGCCGCCCCTTCTCGTCTGCGAGATCCTGTCACCCTCGACCCGCCGCTACGACCTCGGCATGAAGCGACCCGTCTACCGGGACGCGGGGGTCGGCGCGATGTGGATCGTCGATCCGGAGGTCCCGTCGGTCACCGAGTGGCGCTGGGACGGCGCGGGTGAGGTCGAGCGCCACGCCGAGGGGGAGGAGTCCCTCGAGGTGGCCTGGCCGTTCCCGGTGCGCGTGGTCCCCGCCCGCCTGGTCGAGCCCGGCGGCACCGCCGAGCGCAGCTGACTGGGACCGACCCTCAGCGCCGGGTCAGACGGGCTCGTCGGCGAGGATGCGGCCGAGCTCGAGCAGGTGCTGGGTGCCGCCGCCGAGGGTGAGCTCGAGCTGCTTGGCCCACAGGAAGTAGCGGTGCAGCGGGTAGTCCCGGTCGACGCCCATGCCGCCGTGCAGGTGCTGGGCGGCGTGGACGACCCGCTGGCCGCCCTCGGCGGTCCAGAACTTGGCGATGGCGACCGCCTCGGTGGCGGGCAGGCCCTCCGAGAGGCGCCACGCCGCCTGCCAGGCGGTGAGGCGGACGGCCTCGGTGTCGATGTAGGCGTCGGCGGCCCGCTGGCCCACGGCCTGGAACGTCGCGATCGGACGCTCGAACTGCTCGCGGGTCTTGGTGTACTCGGCGGTCAGGCGCAGCGCCTCGGCGCACACGCCGATGGCGGTCACGCACGCGGCCGCGGTGCCCCGCTCGACGATCCACTGCACGATGCCGGCGCCGTCGGTGGGGTCGCCCAGCACGTCGTCGGCGCCGACGACCACGCCGTCGAGGTCGAGGCGGGTCTCGGGCTGACCCGAGGTGGTGACCAGCGCCTCCTGGGACACACCGGCGGCCGACGGGTCGACGAGGAACACGCCGACGGTGCCCTCACCGGTGGCGGCGGGGACGAGGATGCGGCCGGCCTGCAGGCCGGCGGGCACGCACAGCTTCGAGCCGTCGAGGCGCCAGCCGTCGCCCTCGGGGCGGGCGGTCGTGGTGGGCGCGCCCGGCGTGGTGCCGAACTCGACCAGGGCGGCGGTGAGGATGGTGCTGCCGTCGACGACGCCCGGCAGGATCGCCTGCTGCTGCGCCTCGGTGCCGAACTCGGCGATGGGCAGCGCGCCCAGCACGACCGTCGGCAGGTACGGGATGGGGGCGGCGGTGCGGCCGACCTGCTCCATCACCAGGGCCGCGGCCAGGAAGCCGAGGCCGGCGCCGCCGACCGACTCGGGCAGGGCGATGCCGAGCAGGCCCGCCTTGGCGAACTCCGACCAGGTGGCGGCGTCGTAGGCCTCGCCCGACTTGTCGAACGCCTTGAGGGCGTCGTTGCCGAGCTGGCCGTCGAGGATCTGCGCGGCCAGCTCCTTGACCGCGTCCTGCTCTTCGGTGAACGAGAAGTCCATGTCGTCGTGCTCTTTCGTCTCGATGCGTGCGTGCGTGCGTTCGTGGTTCGTGGGTTCGCGCTGGTCGGGCGGGTCGGCGCGCCCGCCTACCGGGTCGCCCGGGGCAGGCCGAGGCCGAACATGCCGATCAGGTCGCGCTGCACCTCGTTGGTGCCGCCACCGAAGGTGAGGATGAGGAGGCTGCGGTACATCATCTCGAGCCGGCTCTTCAGCACCGACTCGGCCGAGCCCCGCTGGAGGTAGGCCTGTGGGCCGATGATCTCCATGAGCAGGCGGAACGCCTCCAGGTAGAACTCCGTGCCGAACACCTTGATGGTGGAGGCGTCGGCCACGTCGAGGGGCAGGCCCTCGGTGGCCCCCCAGGACACCTTCCAGTTGATGAGGCGGAGGAACTCGAGCTTGGCGTGGGCACGGGCCAGGTTGAGCTGCACCCACTCCTGGTCGATGACCCTGCGCCCGTCGGCGAGCTTGGTCTCCTGGGCCCACTGGCGGACCTCGGTGATCGAGCTCTCGATCATCCCGGACGAGCACAGCGTGACCCGCTCGTGGTTGAGCTGGTTGGTGATCAGGGTCCAGCCGTTGTTCTCGCCGCCGACGCAGTTGTCCACCGGGACGCGCACGTCGCTGAAGAAGGTCTGGTTGATGT